>NZ_JAWIRW010000025.1:0-41820 GCF_036319985.1 Stenotrophomonas sp. SMYL89
CACCGACAGATCGCCGGAAACTGTCGAAGGCGGGGGGGGGGGGGGGGGGGGGGGGGGGGGGGGGGGGGGGGGGGGGGGGGGGGGGCGGCGCCGGGGGGGGGGGGGGGGGGGGGGGGGGCGGGCCGCCCCCCCCCCCCCCCCCCCCCCACCCCGCCATCCCTCAGGAAACCAGCTGTTGCTGTTGCTGTTGCTGTTGCTGTTGCTGTTGCTGTTGCTGTTGCCGTTGCTGTTGCTTTTGCTTCGGCCATAGCTGTTGCTTCGGCGGGTGCAGGGCGCAGCCCTGCCAAACCCCTACCCCCTGGCCATTGCCTGCCACCACTGCGACAGCAGCTCCGGCCTGCGCAGGCGCTCGCGCCACCAGCGCAACGCGGCGCCGTCCTCGCCAGTGCGCCAGGCCAGCCAGAAGGTTTCTTCCGGCTTGTGCTCCTCCACCTCACGGATCACCAGCTGGCCGCGCGCGACCGCGGCGCGCGCGCACGGCTCGGGCAGGAAACCGAAGCCCACGCCTTCGCACTGCAGTTTCAGCTTGCTGGCCATGTCGGGCACCGTCAGCATCTCCTGCCCCATCAACAGGCCCACCGTGCGCGGCAGCAGCCGTCGCGCCGAATCGGAGACGGCGATCGCGCAGTGCTCGACCAGCTGCTCGCGACCCAGCACACCCGGCACTGCAGCCAACGGATGATCGGGCGCGACCGCGAACACGAACTCCACCGTGCCCAGCGGCTCGACCACGTAACCACCCCCACTGGGGCCCTCGCCCGGTGCACCGACCAGCAGGTCGGCCCGGCGGTCCAGCAGGGCCTCCCAGGTGCCGGACAGCGCCTCGCCGATCAGCCGCAACCGGGTCGGTGCCTCGGCCTCACGAAACGCGGCGATGTCCGGGCCGAGCAGCCAGGTCGGAAACACCGAGTCCACCGCCAGGGTCAGCTCGGTCTCCCAGCCCGACGCCACCCGGCGCACCCGCAGTTCCAGCTCGCGTGCGGCGCGCAGCAGATGCCGCCCTTCATCCAGCAGCGCGCGGCCGGCCTCGGTCGGCTCGGCGCGCGGGCCGACCCGGTCGAACAGCTGAACGCCCAGGTCCTCCTCCAGCTTGGCCACGGTGTAGGAGATGGTCGAGGGCACCTTGTGCAGGGCCTTGCCGGCGCCGGCAAACGAGCCGCGGCGGTCGATGGCGTCCAGGATCTGCAGGGCATCGAGGCTGAGCTTGAGCATTCGAATTTTTCGATGATGGCTGTCAAAACTATCCGTTTTTCAAACCCTGGGCGCAAGCGGATACTTCTCTCCAACGGGGAAACACAGCGGCTACCGACCCACCCCGCCCCATCGAAACCATCGAACAAGGAGATTCCATCATGCTGCAGATCCGCAAGAGCGCTACCCGTGGCCTGGCCGAGCATGGCTGGCTGTCCTCGCGCCATACCTTCTCCTTTGCCAACTACTACGACCCCCGCTACGTCAGCTTCGGCCCGCTGCGGGTGATCAACGAAGACAAGGTGATCGGCGGACAGGGCTTCGGCACCCACGGCCACAGCAACATGGAGATCATCTCCTACGTGCTGGGCGGTGCGCTGGAACACAAGGACTCGATGGGCACCGGTTCGGTGCTGCGCTACGGCGACGTGCAGCGCATGAGCGCCGGCAGCGGCGTCACCCACAGCGAGTTCAACCACTCGGCCGACGAGACCGTTCACTTCCTGCAGATCTGGATCTTCCCGGATGCGGAGAACATCGCGCCGTCCTACGAGGAGACCCACTTCACGCCGGACAGCAAGCGCGGCCAGCTGCGCCTGATCGCTTCGCCGGACGGTGCCGACGGTTCGCTGCGCATCCACCAGGATGCCCGCATCTTCGCCACCATTCTCGATGGCGGCCAGAAGCTGCACCACGCTCTCGGCAACGGTCGTGGCGCGTACGTGCAGGTGGCGCGTGGCCAGCTGCAGGTGAACGGCATCACCCTGGAAGCCGGTGATGCGCTGCAGGTCAGCGACGAAGCGCAGCTGACCCTGGAGAACGGCAACGACGCCGAAGTGCTGGTGTTCGACCTGCCGCTGTAACGACAGCGCCCGCGATGCCATCACGCATCGCGGGCGTCTTTGTAGAGCCGAGCCCATGCTCGGCTGCGGTTGGCAGCCAGCCGAGCGTGGGCTCGGCTCTACAGGACCGGTGTCAGAACCTGTAATTCAAGCTCAACCGCACATTGCGCGGCTCGCCCCAGGTATAGGTGCTGTACCAGCTGAAGATCGTGTAATACCGCTTGTCCAGCAGGTTGTTGACGTTGAGCGTGGCCGACAGGCGATCGTTGAATTCATAGCGCGCCATCGCATCGAGCAGCCAGTACGGCTGGGTGCGATGCACGACCTGCGCACCGGTGGCCGGGTTGCTGATCTCGCCGAACGTGGAATCCTGCCAGCGCGCGCCACCGCCCAGCGTCAGGCCCTTCCAGTCGCCACGCAGGCGATAGCTGGTGTGCAGGCTGAACTGGTTTTCCGGCTCCAGCGTGGTGACCTTGGCACCGGCCTGGCGGGCGATCTTGTGCGAGAAGCCACCCTGCACCTGCCAGCCCTCGGCCAGCTGGCCCGACATCTCAAGCTCGTAGCCCTTGGTACGCACGCCCATCAGGGCGCGATAGGCATCCTGCCCGTCCGGTGTCTTGCCGCCGGTGGGCTGGGCGAAGTTGTCCTGGTCGAGCTGGAACAGCGCCGCACTGGCGTTGAAGCGCCCATCGAGGAACTCGGCCTTCAGGCCCACCTCATGGCTGCGGCCTTCCAGCGGATCCAGCGCCTTGCCCTGCTCGTCGCGTTCGCTGTGCGGCTTGAAGATGGTGCTGTAACTGGCATACACCGAGTAGTGCTCGCCAAGGTCATAGACCACACCGGCATATGGCACGAACACGCCGGTCTCGTGCGTGCCCGGCGAGCGGTAGCTGGCCAGGCGGCTACCCACGATCACCTTCAGTGGATCGGCCACGTCGAAACGACCGACCACATAGACGCCATTCTCGCGCGTCACTTCATTGTTGTCGTAGCTGCGCTGCCATTGCGGCTCCGCAATGTCGCCCTGCCATGCGCGGTAATCGGACACCTCGGTCGGATAGCCGGGCTGCGGCGCGTAACCGGTATTGGTCCAGCGCTTGCGCGAGGCGCTGCCACCGACCACCAGCTCATGCTCGCGGCCGAACAGGCCGAAATGACCGCTCAGGTAGAAGTCGGCCGCGTTGCTGACAGTCTTGCCAACGTACTTGCCCAGCCACAACGACACGCCTTCGCCGGTGACCGGATCGGGATTGCCACCGGCCGCACCCGCCAGCGCCGCGTCATAGCCGTTGACCTGGTGGTTGAGCTGCAGCTTGGCCACCCAGTCGTTGGCGAAGGTGTGCTCGAGCGTGGCAAAGCCGGTGCGAACATACTGGCGCCAGCCACTCCAGCGGGTGCCGTTGTTGAACGAACGCGGCATGTCATTGAAGTTGCCGGCACTGTCCAGCAGCGGAATGCCGCCCCAGGTCGAACCCTTCGGGTCGCTGTCCATCGCATCGCCACCCACGGTCAGCAGCGTGCGCTCGCCCAGATCGGCTTCCAGCACCGCGTAGCCGACCTTGCTGGTGCGCTGGTAGTAATCGAGATTGGAATGCTTGTCCTGCCAGGCGCCCACTGCACGACCGCGCACGCGTCCATCGGCGGTCAACGGGCCGCCGACATCGATCTCGGCACGGTAGTCATCCCAGCGCCCCACACCCAGCGTCGCGCTGCCGGCGAAGTCCTTGCCCGGCTTCTTGCGCACCAGGTTGATGGTCGCGCCGGGATCTCCCATGCCGGTCAACAGACCGGTGGCGCCCTTGAGCACCTCGATGCGGTCATAGATGGCGGTATCACTGAGCGTGTTGCCCGCCGAGTAGGCCGAGTCACGCGACATCGGGATGCCGTCGTACTGGAAGTTCTGCACGGCGAAGCCACGTGCGTAGTACTCGGTGCGCTCGCTGTCGTAGGTGACGATGCTGATGCCAGGGGTCACCCGCATCACGTCATCGATGCCGTGCAGGCCGAAGTCATCCATCTCGGCACGGGTGATCACGCTGATGGTCTGCGGAGTCTGCCGCGGCGTCAGCACCAGGCGGGTGGCGGTGGCGATGGTGCCCGGCGTATAGGCGCCGCTGCCTTCGGTGATGGTGCCCAGCTGGTTGGCCGTGACCTGCACCGTCTGCAGGGTCTGCGAGGCGGGTGCCTGGCGATCCTTGTCCGGTTCGGTCGCGGACTGCGCGGCAGCCATTGCGCTGCTGCCCAACAATGCAATCAGAAGGCTCTGCGCGAGCACCTGCGGCAGCAGGCGGCGACGCGGCAATGAGGACGGAAGACGGACAACGGGCACGTACAGCACGACAGGACCTCCACGATCGGGTGGGATCCTCTGGCGGCGGCTGGAGGCAGGATGGGAACGCGGCCGGACAGCCGCAGGCGCAGGAGTGTACTCCCCTGCGCCCCGGCTGTCGTGCAGCGTGCCGTCGTGCTGTGCTGCTGGGGCTCAACCGCCGATGGCGGCGCAGGCCTCCAGGATCAACGCGGTGACCTCCCTGGGCTTCGATGCCAGCGAGGCATGGCTGGCATCCAGCTCCAGCAGGCGCTTGGGCTGCATCCGTCCGGCCATGGCCTTCTGGTTTTCCGGTGCGATCATGCGGTCATGGCGCGAGAGCTGGTACCAGCTTGGCTTGTGCTTCCATGCAGGGTCGCTCACCGTATCGCCGAAGGTGCTGGCCAGCGGCGCCTTCTGGGTCACCGCCATCACCCGGCCTTCGTCGTCGCTCAGGTCCTGGCAGAAGCTCTCATGGAACTTGTCGGCACGCAGCCACAGGTAGCCGTCGCTGTCCGGGGCGAGGTTCGGCGCCGCTTCCGGAAGATGCTGCTGGGTGATGCCGCCGGGGCTCTCGCCTGCATCGGGAGCAAAGGCGGCGATGTAGACCAGGCCCTTCACATTGGCCTCGTTGCCGGCCTCGCTGATAACTGCGCCGCCGTAGGAGTGGCCGACCAGCAGCACCGGTCCATCGATCTGACGGATCATTTCCCGGGTGCGCCCTGCGTCGTCAGCCAACGATGTGAGTGGCAGTTCCACCGCCTGCACGCGGTCGTGGCCATTGCGATGCAGTTCCAGGATCACCTTGGCCCAATGTGCGGCCCCGCCCCAGAATCCATGGACGAGGAGGATGGTCGGTGTCGTGCTCATGAACAGGTCTCCGGCAGCGGCCGGCGGGATGCCAACCGTGCAGCCACTGTCCGTGCATGGCGTTAATCACTGGTGACGCAATCGGGTCACTGCAATCGTATGCGTCGTCCGATGTCATGCATGGCACTTGCCGAACCCGACTGGAACCGTTTTCATGGCGATTCCCTGGAGCTTCGCGCCGCGCATGACGCCTTCATCCCCACGTGCCCAGCAGCACGCCACCCGTGCTGCCTTCTTCATTCCCGGATTCGCCACCGCTGCATGGGCACCGATGGTGCCTTACGCCAAAGCCAAGGCCGGGCTGTCCGATGCCAGCCTCGGTGCCGTGCTGCTGTGCCTCGGCCTCGGCTCGCTGCTGGCGATGCCGCTGGCGGGCGCATTGACGGGGCGGCTGGGCTGCCGCCGGGTAATGGTGATCACCTGCGCGATGATGCTGTGCGCCCTGCCCCTGCTGGTACTGGCACCGACGCCACTGGCACTGGGGGCGGCACTGTTCGTGTTCGGTGCAGGCGTCGGCGCCTTGGACTGCGCGATGAACATGCAGGCAGTGGCCGTCGAACGCGACGCCGGGCGGCCGATGATGTCGGGCTTCCATGCCTTCTACAGCATCGGCGGCTTCGTCGGCGCCGGCTGCATGACCGGCCTGCTGGTGCTTGGAACACCGTTGTGGATGGCCGCGCTGGCTTCGGTGACGGCACTGCTGCTGGTGGCGGCGCTCTCGGCGCCGCACTGGCGCCCGCAACGGATCCTGCATGAGGGGCCGTTGCTGGCGTTGCCGCATGGCGTGGTGCTGTTCATCGGCGTGCTGGCCTTCGTGGTGTTCCTCGGCGAAGGCTCGATGCTGGACTGGAGCGCGGTGTTCCTGGCCGAAGTGCGACAGGTGCCGCGCGACCAGGCCGGGGCTGGCTTTGCGGTGTTCACCCTGGCAATGACCGCGATGCGTTTGTTCGGCGATGGCATCGTCGAGCGCCTCGGCCGTACCCGCACGATCGTCATCGGCGGCATCACCGCAGCGGCCGGTTTCAGCCTGGCCACGCTGGTGCCGTCGTTCCCGGTGGCACTGGCCGGCTACGTGCTGGTCGGGCTGGGCTGCGCCAACATCGTGCCGGCGCTGTTCTCGATGGCCGGCCAGCAACGGGTGATGCCGGAGAGCATCGCCATCACCGCGGTCACCACGCTGGGGTACGCCGGCATCCTCGCCGGCCCGGCAGCCATTGGTGCGCTGGCTCACGCCACCAGCCTCGGCTTCGCCTTCCTGTGCGTGGCCGCCCTGCTGCTCGGCGTAGCCGCCTCCGCCCGCGCACTGGCACAACGCCTGCCCTGACACAAAAAGGGGACGGAGGGAATTAAGTCGTTTCCAACGCAGGTGTGCGGGAAACGACTTAATTCCCTCCGTCCCCTTTTCATCCGTCCCCTTTTCAGGTGTGGGTGAGCCACTCGGCCTGGGCTGGCAGCTGCGGGGCCGGACAGGCGCTCTTCGGGTGGTGCTCGTCGCGCGCCATCCAGTCGTCGACCACGCCGGCCAGCAGGTCCAGCCGCAGCGGCAGGGTGATGTGGTCCTCGCCGCGCATCTCGATGTAGTGCGCGCGCGGGTTGGCCAGGGCCAACTCGCGGCCCTGGCTGACCGGAATGTGCTGGTCGCCCTGCCCGTGCAGCAACAGCACGCAGGCGCGGGTATCGGCCAGCGCGCGGGCCACGTCCACACGGTCCAGATCGACGTCGATGCGGCGGCTGGCGGCGGCGATCACCTGGTTGATGTCCTGGCCGCCATAGCGCCAGCGCGCGTAGGAGGCCACCGCCTGCGCCTTCAGGCCTTCCGGCTGCAGCCCCATCAGGTGCGGAATCATCGTGCGGATGGCCACGCCGGCGTTGGCGAACGATTCCATCGCCACCACGCCTTCCACCTGGTCCCCCAGCTTGTCGGCGGTGAACACCGCCGTGGCCGCGCCATACGACACGCCGAACAGATACAGCGGGCCGGTCACTTCGCCGCGTGCACGCAGTTCGCTGATCACATCGACCACATCGTCCGATTCGTAGGTGCCATAGCCGGACGGCCCCGCACCGGACTGGCCATGATTGCGCAGGTCGAGCGTGACCACGCGGTAGCCGGATTCGGCCAGCTGCAGCGACCACGGCAACATCGAATCACCGTTCATCATCCAGCCGTGCAGCAGCACCACCGTGCCGCGCGGCGCCTGCGCACGGAACGGCTGCGGTACCGCAAGGCTCAGCCCGGTGTCCAGCGGCAGGCCGTTCTCGTGGCGCTGCGGCAGGTAGCGGTAGCGCGCGCCGTAATCACCCGGGTCGAACACGCGCCAGAAGATCGGCACGCCATCGCGACCCGGTGCGAAGCCATGGCGGTTGGGCAGTTCGGCAATGGCCGCGGCGATGCGCGGGCGATCGAGCAGGGTCGACACGCCACCCGGCGCGATCAGCCGATCGGCGAGCGAGGTGGACGACGCGTTGATCGAGGAAGAGCATGCAGCCAGCCACAGGCCGGCGCACGCCAGCAACAACAGCAGCAGGCGCTTCATGGGCAATCGAGGAAAAGGTGCGACAGCGTGGCAGGTTAGCGACGCGGGCGCGGGCCATCTATCGCGCATGGATGACGGCTTGATGACAACGCAGGAACGATTCAGCTTGGTGTACAAGCTGTATCCGTTCAGTCATTGATCCGGATCAATGAACGCGCGCGAGGGAATCTCCACAGTGCCACCATGCGCACCTCGCTCAAGCTCGCCATTGCCTTGGCCGCCTCGCTGGCCGCCGCCTACGGCATCGCCCGCACCACGCCCTACTGGTTTGCGCCGCGGCAGACGGCGCAGGTCGATATCCACGACCCGACGCTGATCGCGCAGGGCCAGTACCTGTCGCGCGCCGCCGATTGCGCGGCCTGCCATACCGCACCGGGCGGCAAGCCGTTCGCCGGTGGCCTCGGCATGCAGACGCCGATGGGCACGATCTACTCGACCAACATCACGCCCGATCCGCAGACCGGCATCGGTGCCTACGATTACGCCGACTTCGAACGCGCGGTGCGCCGTGGCATCCGCCACGATGGCCAGCCGTTGTATCCAGCCATGCCGTACGCCTCGTATGTGATCGCCAGCGATGCCGAGGTCAAGGCGCTGTACGCCTACTTCATGGGCTCGGTGCAGCCGGTGAAACAGGACAACGCCGACAGCACCATCCCTTGGCCGGCCAACATGCGCTGGCCATTGGCCTGGTGGCAGCTGCTGTTCGCGCGCCCACGCAGCTTCAGCCCGGATCCGAAGCTGGATGCCGGCCAGCAGCGCGGCGCTGAACTGGTTGAAGGCCTGGCCCATTGCGGTGCCTGCCATACGCCACGCGGCCTGGCCTTCCAGGAAAAGGCCATGGCCGACGATGGCAGCCGCCAGTTCCTGTCCGGCTCGGTGCTGGAAGGCTGGTATGCGAAGAACCTGCGCAATGAATCGACCGGCCTGGCCAGCTGGAACGAAGGCGAGATCGTCGACTTCCTGCGCACCGGCCGCACCGATCGTTCGGCGGCTTTCGGCGGCATGGCCGATGTGGTGGAGCACAGCACGCAGTACCTGTCCGACGCTGACCTGCTGGCGATGGCACGCTACCTCAAGCAGCTGCCCGCCCGCGAAGGGCGTAGCGCGCAGTGGTCGCCCGGCACCGATACGACCACCGCCGCACTGCGCAGCGGCGACTACCGCGTGGCCGGTTCGCTCGCCTACGCCGAGCACTGCCAGGCCTGCCATCGCGCCGACGGCCGCGGCATGCCGCGCGTCTATCCAGCCCTGGCCGGCAACTCGATCGTGTTCGCTGACGATCCCAGTTCGCTGGTGCAGGTGACCCTGATCGGCGGCCGCACGCCGCATACGCCGCATGACCGCATGGCCTTCACCATGCCCGGCTTCGAGCAGCTGCCGAACGCGCAGCTGGCACAGATCCTGACCTTCATCCGCAGCAGCTGGGGCAACCAGGCCGGCGCGGTGAGCGAGGTCGACGTGGCGCGGATGCGCCGGGTGGTGCGCGACAAGCCGGTGCACTACGTTCCGCAGGAGGCCGCACGATGAAGCGTTCGCGCAGACGTTCCCGCCTGCTGATCGGCAGCGCGATCACCCTGGTGCTGCTGGCCGCTGCTGGCACCCTTGCCTATCGCCACCTGTACCCGGACCTGGATGCCGCCGTGGCCAGCACGATCGATATCCTCGACGCGCAGGGCAAGGTGGTCGGCCACTACCACGCGCCCAGCGCCGAAGAGATCGCCGGGCTGGGCAATGCCGAATCGGTGATGCTCGGTCGCCGCCTCCTCAACGAAACCGCGCGGCTGCTGCCGGACAACGTCGGCAACGATCTGAACTGCAATTCGTGCCACATGGCCGAAGGCAAGCGACCGTTCGGCAACCACTACTTCAACACCGGCGGTGGTGCCTATCCGCGTTACATGCCTCGCCCGGGCAAGGTGATCGGGCTGGCCGAGCGCATCAATGGCTGCCTGCAGCGTTCGATGAACGGCAAGCCGCTGCCGAAGGACGCGCCGCAGATGCGCGCGATGCTCGACTACATGGCGTGGCTGAGCAGTCCTGTACCAGACGGTGCAAAGGTCGCCGCGCCAAGCGAAGGACCGATCGACAGCACGCTGACCCCGGACCCGAACCGTGGCCAGGCGCTGTACGCCGTGCAGTGCGCGGCGTGTCATGGCGACAACGGCGAAGGCCGGCGCGACGCCAGCGGTGACACCGCCTTCCCGCCGCTGTGGGGCGACCACAGCTTCAACATCGGCGCCGGCATGGCGCGCCTCTACAAGGCCGCCGGTTTCGTCAAGCACAACATGCCACCGGCAGTGACCCGCGAGCCCCCGCTCGGGCAGCAGGTGATGCCCGACCAGGATGCGGTGGACATCGCCAGCTACTTCATCAACCAGCCGCGTCCGGACTTCGCCAACAAGGCCAAGGACTGGCCGCGCGACCCGAAACCCAAGGACGCGCGGTACTGAGCACGCCGCGGGTCAGCGCTTGACCAGCTCGACCCGGCGGTTGCGCGCCTTGCCGTCCTCGCTGCCGTTGTCGGCCAACGGTTTGTCGGCGCCGAATCCGGCTGCCTGCAGGCGGTCGGGCGCGATGCCCTGGGCGGTGAGCGCGGCCACCACCGACGTCGCACGGTCCTGCGACAGGGTGCGGTTGTGTGCTGCGGCACCGCTGTTGTCGGTGTGGCCTTCAATCGAGAGCTTCAACGAAGGATCGCCACGCAGAAGGTCCAGCACCTGCGCCAGCTGCGGTTCGGAGGTTGGCAGGATCTGTGCCTTGTCAGTGGCAAAGTTGACCTGGATCGCCACCCGGCCATCACTGTCGAGCTTCTTCTTCAGCGCATCGGCCGGCAGCAGCGCCGCTGTCTGGGCGAATCCCTTGCGCTCGGCAACCACCCAGCCGGCACTGAGGTATTCCAGCCGCGCGTGCACCCACACCTGGCGGCCGTCGGCCAGGTCCACGCGGTAGACCACGCTGTCGTAGTTGTTCCAGTTGTAGCTTGCGGATTCGCTGTAGGCCGACTGCACCTGCTTCGAAACGCCCTCGGCGGCCTCGAGCGGAATACGGCCCTCGAACACCTTGGTGCCCTTTGCCTGCTCCATCATCGCTTCGAGGTTGCGGCGTACTTCATGCATCGAGTACTCACGCTCGCCCTTGTCGAAGTCGGCAGCGAAGATGCGGCCCTCGACCTGCTCGAAATGATCGCCGGTCCAGAACGGGAAGGCATCGAAGTCACGCTGTTTGGCCTTGTTGCGGTCGCGATAGCCGGCGGGCAGCGACAGGTGCGGGAAGGTCTCCAGCCACTGTGCGGTGGCCTTGAATGGCACTTCATCCACCACCACCAGGCCGGCGCCGTTGCTGTCCACTTCCAGCTGCACCCAGACGTTGCGGTTAGCCTGGCGCAGTACGTAGACCGTGGTCGGCGCATCCTGTTCACCGTTCACCGCATCGATGAATCCGCCACCGATCTCGCCTTCCAGCTGCGGGCCGTAGTAGATGTCGCGCAGCAGCGTGCCTTCGAATACCTTGCGGCCACCGGCGGCGGTGATCACGCCATCGAAATTGCGCTGCACTTCAAGTGCAGAGAACGTTTTGTCGGGAGCGCCCTGGGAGTCTGCAACGATGCGTGCCGACCAGCTCGGCCCCTCCACCCAGTGCACGCCGTCGCCCATGCGGAACGGGAAGCGTGCCCAGGCGCGTGGGTGCGGGGCGTTCTGTGGCGCGTAGCCCTGCGGCAGGCTGAAGAACGGCAGCTCGCCCAGCACGGCGTCACTCAATGGCACGCTGGCGATATCGAACGGCACCTGCGGTACTGGTTTGCCATCGCGATCGGTCAGGCCCGCGCCCTCGGCAGGTGCCGAAGATCCCGCTGGCGTGACGGCCGGCACCGCGGTCTCGCCCGCCGTCGGTGGCGCCGCCCGCGCCACCTGTTCGTCTGGCGGCGTGCGGTTGCACCCCGCCAGCAGCACCAGGGCCGCACCCCTCAGCCAGATCTTCGATCGCATCTGCATCGCCACCACCTCAGGTCCATTGAAGCGCCGAGCATACCCGAAGGTCGTGACCGGCCCCACAGTGCCATCGTAGTTGCGCGGCCACGTCATGCCGATGTCATTGGCGCTGCCGACACTCCGGGGCTTCCCTCTGCTGAAGGTCCGGTTTCGATGCGAACGATTGCGCGCTTTCCCCGTGTTTCGCTGCTTGCCCTGCTGATCGCCCCTGCACTGGACGCCCTGGCCGAAGCACCGCAGGGCGACGCGGCCGAGGCGCGCAGCACGGATGCCCGTACCCTGGACCAGGTGCAGGTGATCGGCCAGGCCACCAGCTACGCCAAGACCTCGGTACGCGCGGAAACGCTGAACCGGCAGACGGTGATGAGCAGCGTCAACGATGCGCTCAACGAAGTACCCGGCGTGGTGGTCAGCGAGGCCGATGCCACCGGCTCGTCGGTGTGGGGCACGCAGATCAGCATGCGTGGCTTCGTCACCAACCGCGATACGCAGCAGATCGGCACCACCATCGACGGCCTGCCCAACGGCGGTTCGGGCTACGGCGGCGGCTCGCTGGCCAACCGCTACATCGACACCCTCGACCTGGAGACGGTGGAAGTCAGCCAGGGCACCGCCGACATCTCCTCACGCTCGAACGAGGCGCTGGGCGGCACGCTCAACTTCCTCACCAGCGACCCGCTGCAGGACAGCCGCCTGCGCTTCGTGGTCGGCGCCGGTGACAACGATGCGCGCAAGTACTACGTGCGCTACGACACCGGCCTGCTCGGCGGCCACAGCCGCGCCTGGGTCAGCGCCTCCTCGTCGAAGGTGCACGACTGGATCGACGGCACCGGGCACGCCAGCAACGACCACATCGCCGGCAAGTTCATCACCGAACTGGACCGTTGGACGCTGACCGGCTACCTGTCCTACAACGATGCCGACGAACCGGAGTACACCAGCGTTTCGCCGAAGGGCTTCGCCACCAACCCGGAGCGCGACAACCTGGTCGGCACCCTCACCGGCATCCCGTACCTGGACCAGAACTACCGCTCCGGTTCGCGTGCGCTGCGCGAGAACACCTTCGGCTACCTGCGCGCGGCGTTCGATGGCGGCAATGGATTCAAGGCCTCGATGGCCGCCTACGGGCACCGGATGCAGGGCCGTGGCGACTGGCTGCCACCTTACCTGGCACAGGTCAGCGATGACGGTGCCGGCCGCCCCGAATCGGAGTACATCGGTGGAAAGACCGTGTACGGCGGCAGCAACCGTGGCCAGATCTTCTTCGTCAATCCCGACGGCAGCGCCGCACAGCGCCTGGCCAGCTGCACCCCACGGCTGGGCTTCAGCGCCGAATATGATCCGAACTGCTACGCCGGCAACGTGCTGGGCGCGCAGTCGTATCGCCATACCCACTACGACAACGACCGCATGGGCGTGACCGCCGACGTCGAGTGGCGACAGACCTTCGGCGCGGTCGACAACACGATCCGTGGCGGCCTGTGGGTGGAGAAGCTGGACCGTTCGGCGCGCCGCGACTGGCATCGCCTTCTCAATGTCGGCCAGAGCATCGACTTCGACCACCAGCCGTACTGGGTGCAGTTCGAAGACAAGTACAAGGTTGACGAGCAGATGTACTACATCGAGGACGTGGCCCGCTTCGGTCCGTTCAGCGCGCGCCTGGGCGTGAAGCAGTTCTTCGTCGACCAGTCGCGCCGACGCGTGATCGGTGCCAGCGAGCACGTCACCTCCGATTCCAAGTCCGATCCGCTGCTCTCCACCGGCTTCACCTGGGCGCCGGGCGTGGAAGGCATGGAGCTGTTCGCCGGCTTCTCGCAGAACTTCGCCGCGATTCCGTCCGGCGTGCTTGGCGAGACCGACCCGCAGCGCTTCCGCAACGTCGAGCCCGAAACCGCCGACAACATCGAAGTAGGCATGCGCATCAGCCGCTGGCCGCTGACCGCCTCGGTCACGCTGTACAACATCAAGTTCGACAACCGCATCGTCTACCTGCCAGCAGGCTTCGTCAGCGGCATCGACTACCTGGGCGAGACCGACGGCGTCTATGAGAACTTCGGTGGCGTGGAAAGCAACGGCCTGGAAGCGGCGTTCGGCTATGGTTGGGACAATGGCTGGCGGATCAACGCGGCCTACACCTACAACCGCTCCAAATACCTGGGCAGTGGCAATGCCGCCCGCGATACCCAGCTGGGCATCGTCGACGGCGCCAAGGTGATCGGCCAGCCGGAGAACACCCTGGTGCTGTCGGCCGACTGGCAGGGCGCCAACTGGAACGTCGGCCTCTCCGGCCGCTACCTGGGCACGCGCTACCTCGATGCCGCCAACGTCAACAAGCTGCCGTCGGCCACGGTGTTCAACGCCAACATCGGCTTCGACCTGCAGGGCCTGTCGCCGCGCCTGAAGGGCATGGGTGCCAACCTGGTGGTGAGCAACCTCACCGATAAGCGGTATCTTGCAGGGGTGGACGGCCGCGACAACGCCTTCATCGGCGCTCCGCGCACCGTCGGCATCTCCTTCCGCGTGGACCTGTGAGTGAGCCCGTGACCGATATCGGCCGACGCCGGTTGTTGCAGGCCGGCGTTGCCGCCGGCCTTTCTCCGCTGCTGCCCAGCATCGCCCGGGCCGCAGCGATCGCCCCTGCCGCGCAGACGCGCAGCCTGGAAGACCTGCAGCACATCGTGGTGTTCATGCAGGAGAACCGTTCGTTCGACCACTACTTCGGCACGCTGCCAGGCGTACGTGGCTTCGGTGATCGGTTCGTCGCCCCGGCCGCCGCGCTGCAAGCAGGTGGCCGCACCCGCAGCCTGTGGCTGCAGCCCGATGCCAGCGGCGAGCGAGCGATCGCGCCGTTCCCGCTGGATACCGCCGCGCACTTCGGCTACATGCGCGTGGAAGGCACGCCGCATACCTGGCCCGATGCGCAGCGCGCCTGGGACCACGGCCGCATGGGGCAATGGCCGAAGGCCAAGCAGAACCACTCGATGGGCTACTTCCAGCGCAGCGACCTGCCGTTCCAGTTCGCGCTGGCCGATGCCTTCACGATCTGCGATGCGTACCACTGCGCCATGCAGGCCGGCACCAACCCGAACCGGGTGTTCCTGTGGACCGGCCACAACGATGCAGAGGCCCGTGCCGGTGGCCCGGTGATCGCCAACTCGCATGACAACTTCCCCGAACACGGCGGGCATCCGGCGTCGTACCGCTGGACCAGCTATGTCGAGCGCCTGCAGAACGCCGGCGTGTCCTGGCAGATCTACCAGGACATGGCCGACAACTTCACCGACAACCCGCTGGCCGGCTTCGAGGCGTTCCGTCGTGCCTACAGCGCGGCACCCGGGCATGATCCGCAGCTGCGCGCACGCGCTGTCAGCACCCGTGGCCTGCCACAGCTGCGCCAGGACGTACTCGACGGGCGCCTGCCGCAGGTCAGCTTCATCATCGCCGATGCCGCCGGCAGCGAACATCCCGGTCCGTCCAGCCCGGCCCAGGGCGCGGCTTATACGGCGCGCGTGCTGGATGCGCTGACCGCCGATCCGGAAGTGTGGAGCCGCACCGCCCTGCTGCTGATGTTCGACGAGAACGACGGATTCTTCGACCACATGCCGCCACCGGCCCCTCCCTCACCGGTGAACGGTGGATGGGCAGGTGCCTCGTCGGTCAGTACCGAGGGCGAGTATCACCGTCATCCCGCACCGGGCGACGAGAAGTACGATGCCGCCGAACTGCGGGGGCGCCCGTATGGTCTCGGTCCGCGTGTGCCGCTGTACGTGATTTCGCCGTGGAGCCGCGGCGGCTGGGTCGATTCGCAGGTGTACGACCACACCTCGGTCATACGCCTGATCGAACGTCGCTTCGGCGTGGCCGCACCGGACATCTCGCCTTGGCGCCGTGCGGTCTGCGGGGATCTGAGCAACGCGTTCGACTTCGCCCAGCGTGATACCCGTCCGTTCGTGCGCGGCCTGCCCGATGTCAGCGCGGTGGCGGCACGTGCGGCGGCCCTGCCGCGGCGTACCGTGCCGGCGCTGCCCGAGGGACTGAAACCGGCGAAACAGGAAAGCGGTGTACGACCGGCGCGTGCCCTGCCCTACCGGCCGCAGGCATCGATCGCTGCGGTCGACGCTGCGGGCGTGGAGCTGACGTTGTCCTGCGAAGGCGCAGCGGCTGTGCTGCATGTCTACGACCGGCTCCGGCTGGATGCGGTGCCACGCCGCTACACGCTGCTGCCCGGTACGCCGCTGCGCGAGCGCTGGCCGCTGGACGCCCAGGGCCGCTATGACCTGTGGTTGCTCGGCCCGAACGGCTTCCACCGCCACTTCAAGGGCAGCGCCAAGGCATCCGCGGTCCAGGCCACGGTCGAGCGTGCGGATGGTCAGCTGCGGCTGCGCCTGCGCAACCTGGGTGACAGCACGCAGCAGGTGCGCGTGCAGGCAGGTGCCTATGCCGGGCACATGCCCGAGCAGGCGCTGGCGGTGCCGGCGCATGCCGAGACCACGGTGGCCTGGGAAGCAGCGTCCACCGCAGGCTGGTACGACCTTCAGCTCAGCGCGGGTGAAAGCGTGCTGCGCCTGGCCGGCCGCGCAGAGGATGGACGCCCCGGCACCAGCGACCCGGCGATGGGCAGCGAGCCATTGCGGTTCGAGCACGATTGAAGGATCTCTGTAGAGCCGAGCCCATGCTCGGCTGCTTTTCCGGTCAGTTGTCGAAGAGCCGCCCAGCCTGGGCTCGGCTCTGCAGGCGAGACCGGGAGGATGAGGGCGCCTGCAGCCCCGGCCGGCCGTGCTCCACCGCATAGCGCTTCCAGCTCTGCACCGCGCCATTCGGCTGCATCACGGTATCCAGCGTCTTCATGTCGCCAATCCACGCATCGCGGGTGACATCGCACAGCACGTAGCCACGCTTGTCGGTGGTCGTCTTCAGATAGGGGCTGTGCGCAAGCTGGTTCCTGGCATACGCATCCACACCCTGGCCATCGGCGCCGGAAGTAATCGATGTGGCCAGGAACTCGCTGGAGATCACCCCTGAGTCACGGTGGTCCTGCACCAGATCGCTGGCATAGTGGCGATGCGCGTCGCCACAGGCGGTCACCACGTTGCCGAAGCCGACCTTCTGGATGTGATCGAGCAGGCGCCGGCGGCTGTCCAGATAGCCCGACCATTGATCGTCGGACGACTGCACGATGCCATCATTCTCGCGCATGTAGTTGCCCAGTGCCACCTGATGGGCGATGGTGTGCCAGCGCGGTGCGACATCGGCCAGACCATCGAACAGCCAGCGCTCCTGCTTCGCGCCCACAATGCTGCGTTCCGGCGATTCCACGTCCTCACGCAGCGCCATGTTCGCCTGCTTGCTCCGGTACTGGCGGGTGTCGAGCAGGTGCAGATCCATCAGTGTGCCGTAGCGTGCGCGCCGGTACATCTGCATGTGGCCATCGCGCGGGAATGCCGAACGGCGCAGTGGCATGTTCTCGTAGTAGGCCTGGAACGCCTGTGCCCGGCGCAGCAGGAACACTTCGCTGGGCGTGTCATCCTGGTCTTCGGCACCGGCCCAGTTGTTGTCCACCTCATGGTCATCGAAGGTGACGAACCACGGTGCCGACGCATGCGCGGCCTGCAGGTCGGCATCGCTCTTGTACTGGGCGTAGCGGCGACGGTAATCGTCCAGCGTGTAGGTCTGCGGCCCGACATGATTACGCAGGTTGGTGAACGGCTGGCCGTTCATCTTCCGCAGGCCCGGTTGGCTTTCGCCTTCGTAGATGTAATCACCGTAGTGGAAGACGAAATCCAGCGGTTCCTCGGCGATGCGCCGCCACGCGGTGTAGTGGCCCTCTTCGTAGTGCTGGCAGCCAGCCACCGCAAAACGCACACGATCCACTGCGGCCGTGGCTGCGGGCAGCGTGCGGGTACAACCGATCGCACTGGCGTGGCCGCCTACGGTGAAGCGGTACCAGTAGGGTCGTCCGGGCGCCAATCCGCCCAGCTCCACGTGCACGGCGTGGCCGAGTTCGGGATGCGCCATTGCCGAACCCTGGCGCACCACCTTGCGCATGCCATCGTCTGCCGCCAGTTGCCACTCGACCACCATCGGCCGGGTCGGCATGCCACCGCCGAACACCAGCGGTTCGGTCGCCAGGCGCGTCCACAGCACCATGCCATCGGCCGAGGGATCACCCGAGGCCACGCCCAGGGTGAAGGGTGTACTGGCAAAGCGCGGCTTGGCCAGCAGGTTGCGCGGGTTCAGCGCGGTGGCATCGGCCTGCGCGGCCAGCGCGTGTGCCGTGCCCATCCAGGCACCGGCAGCGGACAGGCCGGCCAGGGCCAGGAATCGCCTGCGATTGATCGTCTCCACGGCTGTGCCCTCAGTTGTAGATGATGTGGAAGTAGAAGAAGCGGCCGTAGTCGTCGATCTCGGTTCGGAAGCGTCCGTTCGGACCGGTGCTGTAGGTCGGCTGGGTGTTGAACAGGTTCTTGGCCTCGTACTTCAGTGTCACGTGCTTGCTGACCTTGTGGCTGAAGGCCATGTTGAAGGTCATGTATGGGTCGTAGTACGAATCCAGCCATTGGGTGTCACCGAAGTCGACCAGCATCCGGCTGCGGTAGGTGCCGGACAGGCGCAGCTGCGCGCTCTTCCATGGCATGCGCCAGATCACCGAGCCATTGAGCGACCAGTCCGGCTGGTACAGCAGCCGGTCCAAGCGGCGCTCGGTGCCATCGCTGATGCGGTAGTTGGTCTGGCCTTCCAGACGGGTTGCATTGAAGTACATGTCGAAGCGCTGGCGGCCCCACTGCAGGTTGCGGTTGGCCACCGCGAACTCGACGCCACGCAGCTTCGACTCGTCGGTGTTCATCGGCTGGGTGACCCGGTAGCGGGTATCCCCCACGTTCTCGAACGTGGTCAAGGTGTAGATATCGTCCTTGATCACCTTGTCGAACAGCGCCACCGAGACCAGGCCATTGTTGCCGTTGAAGTACAGGTCCCACGCCAGGTCGATGTTGGTGGAACGGCGCGGCTGCAGGTTGGCGTTGCCCTGCTTGATGCTGCAGAAGCCCCTGCCCTCCTCGTCATCGCCACAGCTGGTGCTGGTGGCCTGCGCGATGTTGCTCGGCGTCGGCCGGCCCAGCGTGCGACTGGCGGAGAATCGCAAGCGCTGGTCCTCGCTCAGCTTGAACGTCGCATTCAACGAAGGCAGCAGGTTGTTGTAGCCACCGCTCGTATTGCGGAAGGCGGAGGTATAGGTAGTGCCGCCATCATCGCTGAACGGGCTGTAGGCATCGAAGCGGGTGTGGTCATAGCGCAGGCCGCCGATCAGCAGCAGCCGATCCCAGGCGTAGTGCGCGGATACATAGGCATTGGTGATGTCCTCCACGTACCTGTAGTCGCTGGTGAAGTTGGCATTCGGATACGCCGCATTGTTGTTGCCCAGCTTGGGCAGCAGTTCCTCGTTCCACTTGCGGTTGTCGATCAGCGGGAAGCCCGGCACGCTTCCCAGCAGCGTCGAACCCGGATACAGGTAATCGTTGAGCGTGGCACTGCTCTTGAAGTAGTCGAAGTCGATGTCCTGCCAGATCTTCAGATGGCGGTATTCGGCGCCGGTGGCCAGGCCGAAGCCACGGGCATCGGCGTCGATGTTGTAGCTGAAATCGGCGCGCAGGTTGTCGATGCTCTCCTTGGCATCGCGCGGGGAGACATAGGCCTGCGCGGGATTGAGCTTGAACGCCGAGCTGGTCAGCAGGCTGGAATCGGAAACCGCCACCGCGTTCGGGAACCCGTGGCTGTCGTTCTCGTAGTCGACGAACAGATTGCTTGGGTAGGCGCGCACACCCCAGTAGACCTGGCTGTTGTGGAAGGTCTCTTCGGTATGGCCGCCACGCAGGGTCAGCCGTGAACGGTCGCCCATGTCCCAGTTGAAACTGGCGATGGCACCACGGTTGCTGCGGTCCCAGCGGTCGTGACGGTTCTTGATGTAGATGCTGTTGATCTGGGTGGTGCCGCTGTCCTCGGTCTGGTTGCGGATCGGAAACCTGGCATTGCCGTACAGATCGGTCTTGTTCATCGTCGAGTTCTCGTAGAACCGGTACGAGTACAGCAGCAGCGATGCGTAGAACGGGTCATCCGACGGCTTCCACTCAAGCTTGGCGGAGCCACCGAAGTTGGTGATGAAGTTGGTATAGGTGCCGGTGCTGAAGTTGCCAGGCGCACGCAGCCCGTTCCAGCCCTTGGCC
Organism: Stenotrophomonas sp. SMYL89; assembly: GCF_036319985.1. Taxonomy (NCBI): domain Bacteria; kingdom Pseudomonadati; phylum Pseudomonadota; class Gammaproteobacteria; order Lysobacterales; family Lysobacteraceae; genus Stenotrophomonas; species Stenotrophomonas sp. SMYL89. The sequence continues at coordinate 19,960 of NZ_JAWIRW010000025.1, forward strand.
TCGTCCGGACCGGTGGTACCGTCGGTGAGGTATCTGCCAGCGTCGTTGTAGTAGTAGTTCGACTCCACCCAGCGCTTGACGCTGTTGCGTGAACGCTGCTCGTAGCGTGCCACCGCAACGATGCCGAACTCCTGGTCGGCGCCGAACTGATTGGAGAACACCATCTTGGCGCTCTTGCCGAAGTGACCCATCGCCTCGTGGTTGCCACCAGCGCTGCGCTCGACGTTGGTCTCAGCGGTGGAATAGATGCCCGCCACATCGGCAAACACGTACTTGCCGGATCGGTCGAAAGCACTGCGGCTGATGATGTCGATCACGCCGCCGATCGCATCCGGTGCCTGCTCCGCACTGAAGCTCTTGTAGATGTCCGTACGGGTACCGATGTCGCTGGGAATCAGCTGCAGGTTGTTCATCCGCTCGCCGGAGCCACTGCCTCCCACGCTGGCAATCGCGATGCCATCGATGGTGGTGTAGTTGAGGTTGGCCTGTACGCCGCGCACGGTCACGTAACGTGGCTCGCCGGCATCCTCCACCGCACTCAGGCCTGGAGCGGCCATCAGGCTCTCGGCCAGGGTCTCGTCGCCGTAGCTGTCCATCTCGTCGTAGACCACCGAATCCTTGATCACCGGCGACGACTTCTTCTGGTCGATCACCTCGTGCGCGGCAATCACCTTGACGGTGTCCAGGGTCGGCGCCACCACCGCCTCTGCCTCGCGCGGCTTCGGCGCGGCCGGCTTCGGCGCGTTGCTTACGGGTGCCGGATCGATTGCGATGACATTGCCATCGACCACGGTGTAACCCAGGCCGGTACCGGCCAGCAGTGCATCCAGCGCCTGCTTGACGGTGGCACCGCGCGGCACCGCACCGGCCATGCGGGCATCACCGCCGGCCGAGTACAGGAACTGCACCCCGGAACTGCGCGACAACTGCTCCAGTGCGCGTGCCAACGGCTGCGCCGCGATCGGCGCCGAAACACGGGCCTCAAGGCCATCGGCAGTGGCCGCGACCGCCAGCGGTACGCTGCAGGGAGACAGGGCGAGGATGATCGACAGGTAGAGCGTGTTGCGCATCACGGGTCCTTGGAAGAGAGAAGGCAGCAGGCGCCGCTGCGTGGCTCGGCAGCGGCTTCTCCCAAGTAAGAGCCCGCATCCACCGAAGTGGAGAATGCGGATTCGATGAATTTTTTCTGACAGTCAACGGCCACGTCGGCCTCAGCGACTGCCGACCCGCACGGTGTCGCCTTCACGCCTCACCACGAAACGCGGGTCGCGTTCGAGGAAGGCCTGCAGCGCACCGATGCGATGCGCATCGAGACTGCCCGACAACCGTGCCGATGCCGCGCCTTCGTCCAGCACGCGCACCTGTACCTGGTTGTGCCGGTTGAAGGCAGCGGCCACCTCGTCCAGCCGTTCATCAAGGAAGGACACTTTGCGCTGCTGCCAGTCCAGCAGCATCGACAACGGTACGTCCAGTGACTCCACCGAATGGCTGCGCGCATCGACCTGCACCACCCGGCCCTCGCCCAGTTGCGCAAGACGCCGGGCGTCCGCACGCTGGCTCCAGATCTCCACCTCGCCGGAAACCACGCCGATGCGTGTGCTCTGCAACCGTCGCGAGACATCGAACACCGTGCCGATATCGCGGATCTGCAATCCGTTCACCTGCACCTCGAACGACCGTCGGTCACGGGCGATATCGAACGTGGCCTCGCCCTGCAGCAGCTCCACCTTGCGGCTGAACCAGCCCATGCGTACCCGCAGGCGGCTGTCCGCGTTGAGCCGCACCTGGGTCTGGTCGGGCAGCACCACGTCGCGAAGCTCACCCTGTCCGGCACTGTAAAGCTGCTCGGTGGGCATCACCTGCGGAACCAGGCCCACGCCGAGCAGGGCGATACAGGCTGCGGCAGCCGCCATCCACCAGCGCGCACGACCGCGACGCGGCACAGCGCGCGGCGGCGCGTGCACGCTACCGAACAGCGGCACCACCTTGGCAGCGACCTGCCGCGGTGGCACCGGCGCCTCTTCAGGCAACGGCGATTGCAGCGCCTCACCGACCTGCCGGTGCAGCGCGAGGGCGTGCATATAGGCGCGCACGTGCTCCGGCGAGCGCTTCATCCAGTCCAGGAACGCAACCCGCTCGGCCTCGCCCAGTGTTCCGTCGCGATTGCGCAGGAACCAGTCCATGGCCTCACAGGCGATCGTGTCGTCGACCACGGGCGATGAGTTCCGGTTCATGTGTGGTCCCTGGCGCCCAGCGCCTTCCTGCAAGCCTCCAGCCCCTTGCCTATGTGCTTGCGCACCATGTGCACCGACACCTGCAGCTGCTGGCTGATTCCCGGGCAATCCAGCCCATCGCGGTAGTGCAGCTCCATCACCCACCGCGTGGTCGCCGGCAGTCGTGCAATGGTGCTGCGGATATCACTCCAGCGCTGCGCACGCTCGAATTCACCCTCGATGTCTTCTTCGCTTTTCAGCACTTCGGCCAACAGATCGACATCTTCCAGCGGCGGCAGCGACGACCGCGCACGCGCATGCTCGCGCGCCAGGTTGGCCGCCACGGTGAACAGGTAGGCTTCCGGGTTCTCGACCGCATCGGCATCTTCGCCGGTGCTGCGCAACAGGCGAAGGTAGACCTCCTGTGCCAGGTCTTCGGCATCCTCGCTGGCCGAACCGCGACGCAGGAAGAAGCCACGCAGCAGTCGTCGCCGCAGCGCGTAGCTCTTCTCCCAGATCCTCACGCTGTTCACGGCCGGCCAACCATCCCGAGGCTGGAAAGCCCCGCAGGGTGACCGCCATCGATGACAGTGGCGTTTCAACGACCGGCAGGCAGCCGCTAGAATGCCGCCCCTGCAATGTCCCGGCAGCCGGCACAAGGAGTGCCCCGCAATGAACGCACGCACCGCCATCAACACCCTCAGCAGCCTGCTGTTCCTGCTGCTGGTCGCCCACACCACCGCCTACCAGCAGCAGATGTGGCCGCCCAGCCGGGTCATCCACGTGCATCCGGTGATCGTCGCCCTCGCCTATGCACTGGGCGTGCTCACGCTGCTGCTGTGGATCGGCGGCCGTCGCACACCGGAACCCGCCCAACGCCTGGCGCGCTGGCTGCCCATCGTCGCCTGGTGCCTGCTCGGCATCGGCGTGGCGGTCATCCCGGTGTTCCTGCCTGGGCTGTCCCCGGCCTGATCAGCGCCCGCGCCCAGCGCATCGGCCCATGATACGGCGCGCGGCGCCAACCCTTGCTTGCCAGAGACCCAAGCCAGGCCCGCCTATCGAAGCCGGGGGGGCCGGCCTACGCTTGTCTCCTCGGTGGCCGCCACGGCCGCTCTTCGCGTCACGGCCCTGCCGTTGCGACCCCGCTCCAGTGCTGTGCGCCCTGCCGGTGTTGTCGCCCAGGCAGACGTCCGACCGGCGCCCTCTGGAGACAGCCATGAACCAAGCCCTCATTCCCTTCGATACCGATCCACTGGAAACCCAGGAGTGGCGTGAATCGCTGGAGGCGGTGATGCAGGCGGGCGGCCGGCCGCGCGCGCACTATCTGATCGACCAGCTGAGCGATCTGGACGCCCAGCAGCACGGCGACCTGCATACCCGTGTCTGGACCGCCTACGTCAACACCATCCCGCCCGAGCGCCAGCCGGCCTACCCGGGCGACCTGGCCATCGAACGCCGCCTGAACGCGATGATCCGCTGGAACGCGATGGTGATGGTGCTGCGCGCCGGCAAGCACTCCAACGTCGGTGGCCACATCGCCACCTACCAGTCGGCGGCGGTGCTGTACGACGTCGGCTTCGATCACTTCTTTCGTGGCCGCACCGACACCTTCGACGGCGACATGATCTACATCCAGGGCCACTCCGCGCCGGGCATCTACGGCCGCGCGTATGTGGAGGGCCGCATCGATCCGGCACGGATGGACAACTTCCGCCGCGAAGCCGGCCGCGAAGGCCTGTCCTCGTATCCACACCCGCGCCTGATGCCGGAGTTCTGGCAGTTCCCCACGGTGTCGATGGGGCTGGGCCCGCTGACCGCGGCCTATCAGGCGCGCTACATGCGTTACCTGGAATACCGCGGCCTGAAAGCACACCAGGGACGCAAGGTCTGGGCCTTCCTCGGCGATGGCGAGATGGACCAGCCTGAATCGCTGGCGGCGATCTCGCTGGCCGGCCGCGAGCGGCTGGACAACCTCGTGTTCGTGGTCAACTGCAACCTGCAGCGCCTGGACGGGCCGGTACGCGGCAACGCCAAGGTGATCCAGGAACTGGAGGGCACCTTCCGCGCTGCTGGCTGGAACGTGATAAAGCTGATCTGGGGCAGCGGCTGGGACGACCTGCTGGCCCGCGACCACAACGGCCTGCTGCGCCAGCGCATGATGGAATGCGTGGATGGCGACTACCAGACCTTCAAGTCGCAGAGCGGCGCCTACGTGCGCGAACACTTCTTCGGCCGCTATCCCGAGCTTCTGGAGCGGGTCGCGCACATGAGCGACGACGATATCTGGGCGCTGGCGCGTGGTGGCCACGACCCGCAGAAGGTGTTCGCTGCCTACCAGCAGGCGGCGAACACCAGCGGCCGGCCGACGGTGATCCTGGCCAAGACGGTCAAGGGTTTCGGCATGGGCGAGGCCGGTGAAGGCCAGAACATCAACCATCAACTGAAGAAGATGAGCGCCGACGCGGTGCGCGCCTTCCGTGACCGCTTCAACCTGCCGGTCAGCGACGACCAGCTGGAAGAAATGCCCTACCTGCGCCCCGAACCCGGCAGCGCCGAGGCAGCCTACTTCGCCGAACGCCGCCGCGTCCAAGGTGGCCAGCTGCCAGCGCGCCTGGCCAAGGTCGATCCGCTGCCGCTGCCACCACTGTCGATCTTCAACACCCAGCTGCAGGGCAGTGGCGATCGCGGCCAGTCCACCACCATGGGCTTCGTGCGCATCCTCACCAGCCTGCTGAAGGACCCGGACCTGGGCAAGCTGGTGATTCCGATCGTGCCCGATGAATCGCGCACCTTCGGCATGGAGGGCCTGTTCCGCCAGATCGGCATCCACTCCTACCTCGGCCAGCTGTACACCCCGCAGGATGCCGGCCAGCTGAGCTACTACAAGGAGGCCAAGGACGGCCAGATCCTGCAGGAAGGCATCAATGAATCCGGTGCGATCTGTTCGTGGATCGCCGCCGGCACTGCCTACAGCAACCATGGCCTGGCCACGATTCCGTTCTATATCTTCTATTCGATGTTCGGCCTGCAGCGCGTTGGCGACCTCGCCTGGGCTGCAGCCGATGCACGTACGCGCGGCTTCCTGCTCGGTGCCACGTCGGGCCGCACCACGCTGATGGGCGAAGGCCTGCAGCACGATGACGGCCACAGCCACGTGCTGTCATCGGTGATTCCCAGCTGCGTGTCCTACGACCCGACCTACAACTACGAACTGGCGGTGATCATCCACGACGGCCTGCGCCGCATGTATGTCGAGCAGGAAGACATCTACTACTACATCACCGTACTCAACGAGAACTACCCGCAGCCGGCCCTGCCCGAAGGCGTCGAGGCTGGCATCCTGAAGGGCCTGTACCTGCTGCATCCGGCGGCCGCCGATGCCGCCCCACAGCCACGCGTGCAGCTGATGGGCAGCGGCTCGATCCTGCGCGAAGTGGAAGCGGCGGCAGAACTGCTGCTGCAGGACTTCGGCATCGCCAGCGACGTCTGGAGCGCCACCAGCCTGACCGAACTGCGCCGCGATGGGCTGGCCGCCGAACGCTGGAACCTGCTGCATCCGGCCGAAGAACCGCACGTGCCCTACGTGCAGCAGTGCCTGCAGGGCCACGACGGCCCGGTGGTGGTAGCCACCGACTACATGAAAATCGTCGGCGACCAGATCCGTCCCTTCATCAACGACCGCCGCTTCACCGCACTGGGCACCGATGGCTTCGGCCGTTCCGACACGCGTGAATCGCTGCGCACGTTCTTCGAAGTCGATCGCCACTTCATCGTGCTGGCGGCATTGAAGTCACTGGCCGACGAAGGCCGCATCGAGCGCTCGCGGATGCAGGAGGCCATCGACAGGTACGGCATCGACACCGGCAAGCGCGATCCGGCTGCGGTGTAAGACGGCTGCATTCGCCACGCCCGAGGTACGGGCGTGGTGAATGCAGCAGCGCTAAGGCACCCGCTTGAACAGATTGGTCTGCAGGATCGGCGTACCGTCGTGGCCGTAGAACGCTTTGGTCTCAGTCATCGTCGTGCGGTCGGCGGCCACGGTATAGATGCGGGTGGACGCGGGCGTGCCATGGTCCACCAGCTGCATGACCAGCGTGTTCGGCGCCGGCAGTTTCAGGTTGGCCTTGTCCGCGCCGTAGGTGCCGGACAAAGGCCCCGGCGTGCCGTCGAGGGACAGCGTGCCATCGGACTTCATGGTCTTGCCGTCGTGCAGGACGATGTCCACGTGCGAACTCCAGCGTCCACCACCGGCATCCTTGAATTCCAGCACCACCTGTTTCGGGCGCTGCGCCTCGGGCAGCGCCGAGGTGGCAATGTCCAGCGACCAGCGTCCCAGCAGCGGTGAGGGCGGTGCCTCCATCGCGAACGCCGGGGCGGCCGGCAGCGAAAGCGCAGACAACAACACAGCGGACAGCAGCTTCATACGTTGCTCCGTTCGAGTGAAGAAGGGGCTGCGGGAGTATTGCGCTACGCAGTGACCCGGATCGTGCGCGCTGCCAAGGCGCCAGGCAAGCCATTCAGATGAACAGGGGCATCCTGCCAAGACGCTTGCAGCAGGCGCGTCTGCAACTTGTCACATCAAATAGTTACGTTATAACATTTCACGTCATTTTCACGGATCGTGTCATGCGTCGTCATCTCCTTGCTGCAGCCATTCTGTTCGCCGTCCAGTCCGCCCATGCCGCGGACGAACCCACCCTTCCCACCCTCCGGGTCGAGGCCTCCCAGTCCTCGCGCATCGACAGCCGGGTCACCGTCGACAACCCGCAGGCGCAGAACCGCACCCTGGGCAACCTGCTGGAGCACGTCTCCGGCGTGCAGAGCAGCGCCTTCGGCCCGAACGCCGGCGCGCCGGTCATCCGCAGCCTCAGCGGCAACCGCGTGCAGATCCTGCAGGACGGCCAGTCCATCCTTGGCATGAACGCGATCAGCGCCGATATCAACATTCCGTTCGACCCGCTGTTCGTGCGCAGCGTCACCGTCAACAAGTCGTCCGATACCGTGCGCTACGGTGGCAACGCGATCGGCGGCAGCGTGGAGATCGACTCCGGCCTGATCTCGCGCAGCATGGAAGACAGGGACCAGTCGATGGAACTGGTCCTGCGCAAGGGCTTCAATGCCGCCGACGCGCAGGGCTTCCGCATGAACTTCAACAACCAGCACAACGTCTCGACCAACCTGCAGGTCTCTCGGCAGCGCATCTCGCACTACGACATCCCTGGCAACAGCAAGGCCAGTGTCTGCAATACGCGTCTGTTCCCGCCGACCGGTGGTGTGAACTCTGCGCTGGCCGACAGCTGCCAGAAGGAAGCGCGCGTGCAGCAGATCTACAACAAGGCCTCGCAGCCGTACATCGACCAGTTCATGACCGAGAACCCGGACTGGGCCGACGGTGATTTCTCGTTCTACACCAACAACCCGACTTCGGTCTGGCAGCGCCGCACCTACATCAATCCGGTCAATCCTGCCTATGTCTCAGGCACGCCCTCATACGTGCAGAAGCAGATCAACAACGATGTGACGCCCGACTACCATCGCCGGCTGGGCAACAGCTACGCGCGCAACTCGCAGGTGGCGTTCGGCTCCACGCTGTTCTTCGATCGTGGCTATGTGGGCATCAGCATCGATGCCAAGGACAGCGAATACGGCGTGCCAGGGTTCTCGATGCAGAACCTGTCATTCGGTTCCAACTATGCCGACGGGCTGCCGGTGGGCGTGGTGATCAAGCAGGAGCGCTACGCGCTGGAAGCACTGCTGCGCGATCCGCTGCCGGGGCTGGAGCGTGCCGAACTGCGTGTCTCCAGGCTGGACAACACCTCGGGCGAACGGCTGGGTGCTTCCAGGGCCAACGACTACGATTTCGAGGGTACCCAGGCCGAACTGCTGCTCAGCCACCAGCGGATCGGACCGCTCAGCGGCCTGCTCGGTTTCAGCCACCAGTCGCGTGACGTGACAGGTAGTGGCTCGCTGCGCTATCTGCCTGATGTGGACTCCCGCAGCAACGCGGTGTTCCTGAAGGAAACGCTGGACTTCGGCTGGGCCAGTTTCGACGCTGGCGTGCGCCACGAGCGTGTCGATCACGAACTGCAGCCGAGCCGCTTCAAGACCGCGCGCAATGCTGCCAACACGAAACTGCAGGATCGTTCCTACCGGCTCAACAGCTACAGCCTGGGTTCGTATGTCGAGCTCGGTCCGTTGTTCGCCGCCAAAGTGCGCTACTCATCCTCGCAGCGCGCACCGGAAATCAACGAGCTGTACGCCAGCAACGCGCACTACTCGGTGATGACCCAGGAAGAAGGCAACCAGAATCTCGAACCGGAGCGCGCGAAGAATCTGGAGCTGACCGGCCTGTTCCACCTCGGCGGTTTCGAACTGTCAGGCACCGCCTACCGGATGCGCTACGAGAACTATCTTTACCTCGGCCATTCCGGCGCGCAGATGGCCAACCGCCTGCCGCTGAAATACTGGAAACAGACCGATACCACGGTAAAGGGCTTCGAGATCGATGCCTCGCAGGCATTGGACCTGGGCCGCTACGGCACGTTGAACGTCTCCGCCTTCGCCGACCTGGTGAAGAACAAGGCCGATCACCCCGATTCGTTGCGTGCCCACAATGACGGCGAGTACCTGCCGAACATGCCGACCAACCGCTACGGTGCCAACCTGCAGTGGCAGCGCGAAGGCTGGAAGGCGCAGCTGTCCAGCACCTATTACGACACGCAGAAGTACCTCGGCCGCAACGTCAGCGAGGAAGTACCGCTGGATGCCTTCAACCTGGTCGACCTGCAGGTCAGTCGTGAGCTGCCGGTGCGCAACAGCTACATCGCCGGCATGGAAGTGTTCGTCAATGGCAGCAACCTGCTTAATGAAGAAGCACGGCCGCACAACTCACCGTTGAAGTACATCGCGCCGTTGCCGGGGCGTGGGTTCCAGGTGGGGGTGACGGTGAGGCTCTGAGGCAGAGGCCGGAGAAAGGCAAGCCTGCAGGTGAGCCACCTGTGGGCGTCCTGGGTCACGGACTGCGTGGTTGCCTCCCGGGCCGCGATTGATCCACCATCGGCGAAAATGGAGAAGGTGATGAACTGGAAACAAGCGATTTCCCTCGGGGTGCTGTTGAACATTGCATCCGGCGCCGGTGCCGCATCGGCGATCACCTACGACAAGGACGGTCGCTACGGCTACTCGATGAACCAACGTTCCTTGACCACCGCGATGCAGCAGTCGCTGCACTACTGCGCAGCGCGATCACGCAATTGTGGTCAATCCGCCAGCACGGCCAACGAAGGCTATTCGGCCATCGCCACAGGCACGATTGCGCTGGGCTTTGCACTGGCAGAGAAGACGCCGGATGCTGCGCAGAAGAAGGCAGAGAGAATGTGCAGGGAGCGTGCCAACGATTGCGTGCTTGCCCTGCTGTGGAGGGAAGCGCCATCCGATGAGCTTGAACCGCCGGTCCACCCAGGCGCACCTGTTTCGGTGCCCGCGGCCACTCCCGACCGGCGCCTGCGATGAGCACGGTGGACCAGGCAGACACGGCTCGGCACTGACCTGTCCATTCGAGCCTCAGGCAAAGAAAAACGCCTGCAGATCGAAGATCTGCAGGCGCTTCTTTGTATCTGGCGGAGTGAGAGGGATTCGAACCCTCGATAGAGCTTTTGACCCTATACTCCCTTAGCAGGGGAGCCCCTTCGGCCACTCGGGCATCACTCCGGGGTTTTCTCCGCGTCTGGTGCGTTGCACCTCAGCGGGGCGTGAATCATAACGTTAATCGAGTGCGAAGGTAAAGCGTTATTCGGCAGAATTTTCGCTACCGGTGCCACCGGCTTCGTCACCGCGCTGGATGCGCTGATAGATCTCTTCGCGATGCACAGCGACGTCCTTCGGCGCGGTGATGCCGATACGCACCTGGTTACCCTTGACGCCAAGCACGGTGACGCTCACCGAGTCACCGATCATCAGGGTTTCGCCGACGCGGCGAGTCAGGATCAACATTTTTGTAAGTCTCCATGGAACCGTGTGGAAGGGTATCCCCCACCGGCTTGACGCTCCGTCAAGAAGCGCTACCACGACAAAGGGAAAAGATTCGCAATGGTACCGTCAGCCGTCCCGCTCCTACAAGGAGGGGGACGGCCAGGTTCATCACAGGCGGGGGCTGACCCATTCGACGACCGCAGCCAGCGCAGTGGCAAGGGCGGGCCCGTCCTCGCCACCACCCTGGGCGAGGTCCGGGCGTCCGCCGCCCTTGCCCCCGATCTGACTGGCGATATGGGACAACAGTTCCCCGGCCTTGACCTTGCCCATTGCGCTGCCGTTCACACCCGCGACCAAGGCGGCCTTGCCGTCCTGGGCGCCGGCCAGCACGATCACCGCATCGCCCAGCTGCTGCTTGAGACGGTCCATGGCGTCACGCAGGGCCTTGGCATCGAAGCCCTCCAGGCGGGCCGCCAGCACCTTCACGCCGGCAACCTCGACGGCCTGGCCGGACAGGTCGGCCGTGGCACCTGCGGCGACCTTGGCCTTCACGGCATCCAGTTCGCGCTCCAGCTGCTTCTGGCGCTGGCCAAGGGCACGGATCTTCTCGACCACGTCGGTAGCGCTGCCGCCGAGCAGTTCAGCGGCCTCGGCCAGGCGGGCCTCTTCGGCGTCCACGTAATCCAGGGCGCCCTGGCCGGTAACGGCCTCGATGCGGCGCACGCCGGCGGAGACACCACCCTCGGAGGTGATCTTGAACAGGCCGATGTCGCCGGTACGGTTGACGTGGGTGCCGCCGCACAGCTCGGTGGAGTAGTCACCCATCTTCAGCACGCGCACGTGCTCGCCGTACTTCTCGCCGAACAGCGCCATCGCACCGAAGTCCAGCGCTTCCTGCATGCCCATGTTGTGCACTTCGGCGGCGTTGTTGGCGCGCACCTGCTGGTTGACCTTGCGCTCGATCACGGCAAGCTCTTCCGCGCTGATCGGCTGGAAGTGCGAGAAGTCGAAACGCAGGCGGTCCGGTGCGACCAGCGAGCCCTTCTGCTGCACGTGGGTGCCCAGCACTTCGCGCAGGGCGGCGTGCAGCAGATGGGTGGCCGAGTGGTTGAGGATGGTGGCGCCACGGCGCTCGCCATCGACCTGGCCGGACAGGACGTCGCCAACCTTCAGGCCACCTTCGGACAGGGTGCCGACGTGGCCATGGAACTGGCCGGCGAACTTCTGGGTATCGTCCACCGCGAGGCGCACGCCGTTGCCGGTCAGCACGCCGGTGTCGCCGACCTGACCACCGGATTCGGCGTAGAACGGGGTCTGGTCAGTGATCACGATGACGGCGTCACCGGCATCGGCCGACTGCACCGGACGACCGTCCTTCAGCACGGCCAGCACGGTCAGGCCATCGGCCTGCAGGCGGTCGTAGCCCAGGAACCGGGTCGGGCTGAGGGTCGCCACCAGCTCGGCCGGCAGGGTCACGCCGCCGCCGAACTTGCCGGCCGCACGTGCGGTTTCGCGCTGCTGCTCCATCGCAGCATCGAAGCCGGCGATGTCGACGGTCAGGTCACGCTCGCGGGCGATGTCCTGGGTCAGGTCGAGCGGGAAGCCATAGGTGTCGTACAGGCGGAAGGCGTCAACGCCCGGGATCACGCCATTGCTGGCCTTGCCCGCGACGTCTTCGAAGATCTTCATGCCAGCATCGAGGGTTTCAGCGAAACGCTCTTCCTCGGCCTGCAGCGCACGGGTGACGGTGTCCACCGCTGCCGGCAGTTCCGGATAGGCCTCGCCCATCTGCTCGACCAGGGTCGGCACCAGCTTGCTGAAGAACGGCTGGCGCACGCCCAGCATCCAGCCGTGGCGCAGGGCGCGGCGGATGATACGGCGCAGCACGTAACCACGGCCTTCGTTGGACGGCAGCACGCCATCGACGATCAGGAACGAGCAGGCGCGGATGTGATCGGCGATCACGCGCAGCGACTTGTTCTCCAGGTCGGCGGTGCCGGTCAGCTCCGAGGCCTTGCGGATCAGCGCCTGGAACAGGTCGATCTCGTAGTTGGTATGCACGTGCTGCAGGATCGCCGCCAGGCGCTCCAGGCCCATGCCGGTATCAACGCACGGCGCCGGCAGCGGCACCAGGGTGCCGTCGGGCTGGCGGTCGAACTGCATGAACACCAGGTTCCAGATCTCGATGAAGCGGTCACCGTCTTCATCCGGAGAACCCGGGGGGCCACCGGCGATATGGTCGCCGTGGTCGTAGAAGATCTCGGTGCACGGGCCACAGGGGCCGGTGTCAGCCATCTGCCAGAAGTTGTCCGAGGCGAACGGTGCACCCTTGTTGTCGCCGATGCGCACGATGCGCGCTTCCGGAATGCCGACCATGTCGCGCCACAGTTCGTAGGCTTCGTCGTCGGTCTGGTACACGGTGACCAGCAGGCGCTCGGCCGGCAGCTTCCAGACCTGGGTCAGCAGTTCCCAGGCCCAGGCGATCGCATCCTTCTTGAAGTAGTCGCCGAAGGACCAGTTACCCAGCATTTCGAAGAAGGTGTGATGGCGCGCGGTGTAGCCGACCTGGTCGAGGTCGTTGTGCTTGCCGCCCGCGCGCAGGCAGCGCTGGACGTCGGCTGCACGCACGTAGCTGCGCTTCTCCGCGCCAAGGAACACGTCCTTGAACTGCACCATGCCGGAGTTGGTGAACAGCAGGGTCGGATCATTGCCCGGCACCAGCGGCGCCGACGGCACGATGGTGTGGCCTTTGCCCTTGAAGAATTCAAGGAAGTCGCTGCGGATCTGGGAAGTCGTGAATTTGGCGGATGCGTTCATTGGGGGCTGGCAGTCTGCGGGCCGGCGGGCCCGGACCACCAGCCGCGTTGGCCAGAGTCGCGAGGGACCGCCGAAAACCTAAAGGGTATCAGGCCCGGCGCCGCCAGTCTCAGTCATCCGGGTCGTAGCGGGTCGCACGGCGGATGCTGTCGCCGTCGAAGCCGCGTCGGGCCAGCAGATCGGCCGCCTTGCGCCGCTGCGTCAGATCCTGCGGGCCGGCCTCGCCGAAGCGCCGGCGGACCAGGTCACGGGCGTTTTCCTGCCAGTCGCCTTCGTAGCTGTCCATCGCCGCGGCAATGGCGGCACTGTCCAGGCCGTGGGTGCCGAGTTCGGCACGGACATGGATCGGCCCATAGCCGGTGTTGGCGCGCATCCGCACCAGGTTCTCGGCGAAACGGGTGTCGTCCTGCCAGCCGGCCTCGGTCAGCTTGGCGACAGCGGCCTGCGCGGCCTCGTCTTCGATGCCACGGGCGGTCAGCTTGCGGGTGAGTTCCTTGCGCGAGTGCTCGCGGCGGACCAGCAGGCCCAGCGCCCGTTGCACGGGGGTCTGCTCACGCGGCCGGCGCTTTCGGCCGGTCGGAATGTCTTCGGCGTCGGACATGGGTACTCCAAGGGTGGCGCCATCCGTGGCGCCCAGCCCATCCCTGGGCGATTCGAACCTGCGGGACAGGGCGACGTCACTGACGGCGCCGCCCTGCCCCACAGCAAGCCTTACTCGTCGTCGCCTTCGTCGTCGCCTTCCTCGCGGGCCGCTTCGGCCGGCTGGAACTTCTCGCGCAGCTCGGCCTCGAGCTTGGCGGCGACAGTCGGGTTGTCGCGCAGGTAGCCGCGGGCGTTGTCCTTGCCCTGGCCGATGCGTTCTTCACCGTAGCTGTACCAGGCACCGGCCTTCTCGACCAGCTTGGCATCCACGCCCATGTCGATCAGTTCGCCTTCGCGGCTGATGCCCTCGCCATACAGGATCTCGGTGATGACCTGCTTGAACGGCGGTGCCAGCTTGTTCTTGACGACCTTGATCTTGGTCTGGTTGCCGATGATCTCGTCGCCCTTCTTGATCGCGCCGATGCGGCGGATGTCCAGGCGGACCGAGGCGTAGAACTTCAGCGCGTTGCCACCGGTGGTGGTTTCCGGGCTCTGGCCCGGCATCATCACACCGATCTTCATGCGCAGCTGGTTGATGAAGATCACCAGGGTGTTGGAGCGCTTGATGTTGCCGGTCAGCTTGCGCAGCGCCTGGCTCATCAGGCGGGCCTGCAGGCCCGGCAGCTGGTCGCCCATCTCGCCTTCGATTTCGGCCTTCGGGGTCAGCGCGGCGACCGAGTCGATCACCAGGATGTCGACCGAACCCGAACGGACCAGCATGTCGGCGATTTCCAGCGCCTGCTCACCGGTATCCGGCTGCGACAGCAGCAGGTCGTCCACGTTCACGCCCAGCTTGGCGGCGTAGATCGGGTCCAGCGCGTGCTCGGCGTCGATGAAGGCCGCGGTGCCGCCCAGCTTCTGGCATTCGGCGATCGCCTGCAGGGTCAGCGTGGTCTTGCCCGAGGATTCCGGCCCGTAGATCTCAACGACACGGCCCTTCGGCAGCCCGCCAATGCCCAGTGCGATGTCGAGCATCAGCGAACCGGTCGGGATGGCTTCGACGGGCTCGACCACACGGTCGCCCATGCGCATCACCGAGCCCTTGCCGAACTGCTTCTCGATCTGGCCCAGAGCTGCAGCGAGGGCGCGCTTCTTGTTCTCGTCCATCGGATGGGTCCTTGCAGAGGTCGTGTCGTTGGAGGTGCTGTCTTTGGGGGTCTTCTTTGCCATGGGCTCACTTTAAGTCGGACGTATCGCACAGGCTGAGATTCTGCCCGGCGCTCTGAAAAGAATTATCGGACATCCGTACCAACCTCAGTGGAACCAGAGAATCGCCACAAAAGACCGCGGGGTAATGCGCTATGGAACGGGTCACCGGTTGGGTCGCAACAGGCCGCAATAGAGGCCTTCGATCGAGAAGTCCTGGTCCGGCAGCACCTCGATCGGCTTGTAGTCGGGGTTGCGCGGCAGCAGGCGGATACGATCCTTGGCGATCTTCAGCAGCTTGACGGTGATCTCGTCATCGATGCGGGCCACCACGATCTGCCCGGAATGGGCGTCGCGGGTGCGGTGCACGCCGATCAGGTCACCGTCGAAGATGCCCTCGTCGATCATCGAATCGCCCTGCACCTTCAGCAGGTAGTCCGGCGCTGGCGAGAAGAAGACCCGGTCCAACACCACGAAATCGTCCGAGCCGATATCGGCGCCGATCGGCAGGCCGGCCGCAACCCGGCCGAGCACCGGCAGGCGCAGCACGCTGTCGGGCAGATCTGGCTCGGCCAGCTTCTCGACCGGCGGTGCCTGCACCAGGCGGATGCCGCGCGCCTGGCCTGGGATGCGACGGATCGCACCGGCCTGCTCCAGGGCTTCCAGGTGGTACTGGGCCGCGCGCACGCCCTTGAAGCCGAACGCGCGTGCGATTTCAGTCTGCGACGGCGGTGCGCCTTCGCTCTCGATACGCTCGGCGATCAACTGCAGGATCGCCTGCTGGGTGTCGGTCAGGTCCATGGTTAGTAGTATTACTACTAACGTGCGGGACTGCAAGTGCCGAAGACGACACGGCGACATCTGCAGTGCCGAGCCGTGCTCGGCAATGTGGCGAATGGCTGGGCTGGGCTGGGCTGACCTGGGCAAGAGCAGCCGAGCATGGCTCGGCTCTACAGGAATCGCTGCGCGATTCCGCGGTAAACACACTCATGTGTGTTTACCGCTTCTCCATATAGAGAACAGGATCCACACGCCGCAGAAGCCGGCGCCGATGAAGCCGCAGACCCCCAGCGCCAGCAGCCAGCGGCTGGAAACACCGCCGACGCTGTGCATCACGATCGAGGAGCCGATGATCAACGCGGCGGTGACGATGCCCATCACCAGCCGGTTCGCTGCGCGGTTCACCTGTTCGCCGAAGCCCTGCAGCGCGCTGGTTTCCACCTTCAGCTGGAGACGACCGCGACGCGCCGCCTGCACCAGCTTGCGCAGGTCGCGCGGCAGCTCACCGGCGAAGTCGACCAGGCCCAGCAGGCTGCGTCGGCCCCGCTTGAGCAGCGCCTTGGGCGCATAGCGCTGCAGCACTACCCGCTCCAGGAACGGGCGCGCAGCACTGGCCATGTCGAAATCCGGATCCAGCTGGCGCCCCATGCCCTCCAGGGTCAGGAACGCCTTGATCATCAGCGCCAGGTCGGCCGGCAGGGTCAGGCTGTAACTGCGCAGCAGCTGGGTGATGTCACCCAGCATCAGGCCGATGCGCAGGTCCTTCAGCGGCACGCCGCGGTACTGATCGACGAACTGGCTGATGTCGTGCTGCAGCCGGTTCTCGTCCACTTCCACGCCACCGGCCCAGTCCAGCAATACGTCGGCTACGCCCTGCGGGTCCTGCTCGACCAGACCGTGCAGCAGCTGCGCGACCTGGAAGCGGCGCACTTCCGACAAGGCGCCGACCATGCCGAAATCGATCACGCCGATGCGGCCGTCACGCAGGTAGATGATGTTGCCGGGGTGCGGGTCGGCATGGAAGCTGCCGTCTTCGAGCACCATCTTCAACACGATGTCCGCGCCGCGCCGGGCCAGTTCGCGCCGGTCCAGGCCCGCCGCATCGACACCGGCCAGGTCACGCCCGGGAATGCCGTCGACGAAGTCCTGGACGTTCAGGCTTTCGCAGGTCCACTGCCAGTGCACGCTGGGGATCAGGATGTCGTCACGGCCGTTGAAGTTGCGCGCGATGCGCTCGGCATTGCGGCATTCGGCAGCGAAATCCAGTTCGCGGCGCAGCGACACGGTGAACTGCTGCACGACCTCGGCCGGGCGGTAACGACGCAGGTCCGGCAGGCGCGCCTCGACAATCTCGGCCAGTCGGGCCAGCAGCCGCAGGTCGGCCTCGACCACATCGCGGATACCCGGGCGCCGCACCTTCAGCACCACCTCGCGGCCGTCATGCAGGCGCGCGCGGTGGGCCTGCGCCAGCGAGGCGGCGGCCATCGGGGTTTCATCGAGGAAGGCGAACACTTCCGTCGGCGAGGCGCCAAGGTCGGCTTCGAGCTGCTCGCGGATATCCGCGTACGGCAGCGCCGGCACCGCGTTCTGCAGTTCGGACAGTTCAGCGATCCATTCCGGCGGCAGCAGGTCAACGCGCGTCGCCAGCACCTGCCCGAGCTTGACGAAAGTGGGACCGAGATCCTGCATCGCACTGCGCACACGCACCGGCGCGGTCATCCGCAGCAGTTCCTGCCGCTCTTCGTTCCAGTGCAGCAGGCGCCCTGCCCGCTCCAGCGTGCTGGCCAGGCCGATGCGTCGCACCACGTCACCAAAGCCATAGCGGATCAGGACAACCGCAATTTCCTGCAGTCGGCCCAGGTCACGGACCGTGCCCAGCGTTTCCCACATCATGCGTGCTCCGGACGATTACCGGAGCAGCATGTCACAGCTGGGCGTCGATGCCGCGCAATGCCGCCGCCACGGTTTGCCGGCGGATGGCTTCGCGGTCGCCATCGAACTGGAACAGCTCGGCGCGGGCATAGCCGCCACGGCGCTTCCAGCCGATCCAGACACTGCCCACCGGCTTGTCCGGGCTGCCACCGCCGGGGCCGGCGATGCCGGTCACCGCCACCGCGATGCCGGCACCGGAATTGACCAGCGCACCGGAGACCATTTCCAGCACGGTTTCGCGGCTGACCGCACCGAACTGCTCCAGGGTCTGCGCGCGCACGCCGAGCAGGCGCTGCTTGGCTTCGTAGCTGTAGACCACCATGCCGCAGTCGAAGAACGCCGAGGAACCGGCAATGTCGGTCATGCACTTGGCAATCCAGCCACCACTGCAGCTTTCAGCGGTCACCAGCTGCAGCGAGGCCTGCTGCAGGCGCCGCCCGAGCGCGGCGGACTGGGCATTGAGTTCAGCGTCGGTGGGGATGGACATCGGCATGACGGTGGGGTGAAGAACCTGCACGTTGTACCGCAGATGACAGCCTCATGTCGCGCACCACCGCAATGGCAGCCGCCGGGCATGGCCCGGCGCTATCTCACCACTCCGGCAGCTTCTCCGGGAGCAGCGACCGGATCGGTGCACCGTCGGCGCTGGCGGCCAGCTTTTCGGCTTCGGCGATCGGCAGGTCAACCTGCAGCAGCCAGCCCTCTTCATCCGCCTGTTCGCTGCGGATCACTTCCAGCTGGTGCAGCCGCGCGCGCAGGCGACCGGCATCGGGTGGCAGGCGCAGTTCGCCGGTGACGTGCTGCAGGCCCAGGCGCTTGCCCAGCACCGCCTGCAGCAGCTCCAGGCCCTGCCCGTCGCGTGCGGAAATCCACACCCGCTCGCGGCGCGATTCGTCCGGGATGCCATCCTGGCCGTCGTGGCGGACGTCGGCACCCTCGATGCGGTCGATCTTGTTGAACACCAGCAGCTGCGGCAGGTCACCGGCACCGACGGCGGTCAGTACTTCGTCCACCTGAGCGATGCGCTCCTCGCGGTGCGGATCGGCGGCGTCAACCACGTGCAGCAGGAAATCGGCCTCGCGTGCCTCCGACAGCGTCGAGCGGAACGCGGCGACCAGGTCATGCGGCAGGTCGCGGACGAAACCGACGGTGTCGGCCAGCACCACGTTGCCACCGGGCACCGCGATGCGGCGCACGGTCGGGTCCAGTGTGGCGAACAGCTGATCGGCGGCGTAGGCCTCGGCGCCGGTCATGGCATTGAACAGGGTCGACTTGCCGGCGTTGGTATAGCCCACCAGGGCCACGCGCGGCAGCTCGCTGCGCACGCGCGCACGACGCATCTGGGTGCGCTGCACTTCGACCTTTTCCAGACGCTTCTGCAGCTGCTCGACCCGCTTCTGCAGCAGGCGGCGGTCGGTTTCCAGCTGGGTTTCACCCGGGCCGCGCAGGCCGATCGAACCGCCACGCTGGCGCTCCAGGTGGGTCCAGCCGCGCACCAGCCGCGTGGCCAGGTGACGCAGCTGCGCCAGCTCGACCTGCAGCTTGCCTTCGTGGCTGTGCGCACGCTGGGCGAAGATGTCCAGGATCAGGCCGGTACGGTCGATCACCCGGCGCTCCAGGAAACGTTCCAGGTTGCGCTCCTGGCCTGGGCTCAAGGCATGGTTGACCAGGATCAGGTCGGCACCGCTGGCGTCGGCCGCTGCCTTGATCTCGTCCAGCTTGCCGCTGCCGATCAGGGTCGACGGATTGGGACGGTCCAGGCGTGCGGTAATGGTCGCGGCGATGCTGGCCCCAGCCGAGCGGGCCAGATCACCGAATTCTTCCAGCACATCGTCTTCCAGCTTGCCGAAATGGGGCTGGATCAACAGGGCGTGTTCACCCTTTTTCGAGCGGTCAAACATTCACCGCTCCGGTCTTACTCGTCTGCTTCATCACCTGCCTGACCACCTTCACCCGACTGCACATAACCACCGCCCGGACCGACCTTCACGTTGCGTGCCGGAACGACCGTGGAAATGGCGTGCTTGTAAACCATCTGACTGACCGTGTTGCGCAGCAGGACCACGAACTGGTCGAACGACTCGATCGTGCCCTGCAGCTTGATGCCGTTGACCAGGTACACCGAAACCGGCACGCGTTCGCGCCGCAGTGCGTTCAAGAAAGGATCCTGCAGCGATTGCCCCTTGGACATTGCACACTCCTGATTATTGTTCTTATTGGGTTGCCGACGGTTGCCACGGCCCCCGAGCCGCCCGCCGACCGATGATGTTACACGGCTGGCGGGGGTTCAGCGTGCGACGAAGGTCGACACCGCGCCGGCCAGGCGCTCTCCATCCACATGGGGGTCGAACCAGCGCGCATCAAGCTCGCCGCGCAGCCAGGTCAGCTGGCGCTTGGCCAGTTGCCGGGTGGCGAAGATCGCCTTGTCACGGAATCGGGCGGCATCGCCCTCCCCGTCCAGGTACTCCCAGGCCTGGCGATAGCCGACCGCGCGCACCGCCGGCAGGTCCAATGGCGCCGACATGGCAGCCATTTCCGGCATCGCGCGCAGTGCCCGTACCTCATCAAGGAAGCCCTGCGCCAGCATGGCGTCGAAGCGCGCTTCGATCCGCTGGTGAAGCACCGCGCGGTCACGGGGAGCCAGGATCAGCTTGAGGGTGCGCACCGGCAAGGGTGCCACGCCCGGCCGACGCTGCCATTCGGTGATGGGGGTGCCGGTCAGGCGGTAGACCTCCAGCGCCCGCTGGATGCGTTGCGGGTCGGTGGCATGGATGCGTGCCGCCGCAGCCGGGTCGACCTTGGCAAGCTCAGCGTGCAGTGCCGCCCAGCCACGCTCGGCCGCCTCGGCGCTGAGCGCCTCGCGCATCACCGGGTCGGCCTCCGGCATCGGCGACAGGCCCTGCAGCAGGGCCCGGAAATACAGCCCCGTTCCACCGGCCAGGATCGGCACTTTGCCACGCGCCACGATGTCGGCCACGACCCGGCCGGCATCGGCGGCGAACTCGGCTGCCGAATAGGTCTGCCACGGATCGCGCAGGTCCAGCAGATGGTGCGGCGCCTGCGCGCGCTCAGCCGCATCGGGCTTGGCCGAACCGATATCCAGGTGGCGGTAGACCAGCGCCGAATCGACGCTGACGATTTCGCCATCCAGCTGCTGTGCCAGGGCGATCGCGGTGGCGGTCTTGCCACTGGCGGTCGGCCCCATCACGGCGATCGCCAGTGGCCGCCGGTCGATGCCCATCAATCTTCGTCCGGCCAGCGGATCGTCGGCGTGGCGTCGGCACGTGGCGTCGGCACGGCGTCGACGGCCTGCCAGATCTTCAGCGCATCCACCGTAGCCGCCACGTCATGCACGCGCACGATGCGCGCACCGCGCTGCACCGCGATCAGATGCGCGGCCACGGACGCCGCCACGCGTTCAGACGGGGTGTCGCGCCCGGTCAGTTCGCCCAGGCTGCGTTTGCGCGACAGGCCAGCCAGCATCGGCACGCCCAGCTCCAGGAAGCGCTCCGAGCGGGCCAGCAGGGTCATGTTGTGGGCGGTGGTCTTGCCGAAGCCGAAACCGAGATCGATCAGCAGGTTCTTCTTCGCGATACCTGCCATCTCGGCAGCGAACAGGCGCTGCACCAGGAAGCCGTGCACCTCGGCGACCACGTCGTCGTAGTGTGGATTCCCCTGCATGTGGCCCGGCTCGCCCTGCATGTGCATGAGCACCACCGGCACGCCGACGTCGGCAGCGGCTTCCAGTGCGCCGTCCTGACGCAGGCCGAAGATGTCGTTGATCATGCCGGCGCCAGCGGCCACCGCCGCGCGCATCACCTCCGGCTTGAAGGTGTCGATGCTGATCGGCACGGCGCTGCGCGCGGCCAGCTGCTCGATCACCGGAATCACCCGGCGCAGCTCATCCTCGATCGATACCGGCGCAGCGCCCGGGCGGGTCGATTCGCCGCCGATGTCGAGCAGGTCTGCGCCCTCCTCGACCAGCTTCAGGCCGTGGGCGACGGCCGCCTCGGTGGTGTCGTGCGCGCCGCCATCGGAGAACGAGTCCGGCGTGACATTGACGATGCCCATGACCCGGGCACGGTCCAGGCGCAGGATGCGGCCGGCGCAATCGAGCTGGGGCGAGGTATCGAACATGGGCAATCCTGCAGGGACAACGGCGGGTAGTTTAGTTCGGCAGGGCGGCGCCCTGCACCCGCCGAGGCCAGAGCGACAGCAACAGCCGGAGCAACAGCGGGTTTACTGAAGAATGGCGGGGTGGGTCCGGTTGCGGGGGCCGCTGCAAGTACGTCCATGTAAGCTCGGTCGCCGCATCCATGCGGCTCACGCCCCCGCAACCGGACCCACCCCGCCTTCGACA
>NZ_JAWIRW010000026.1:0-41361 GCF_036319985.1 Stenotrophomonas sp. SMYL89
CGCGTTCGGGCCAGACGGAAAATATGACGTCCCGCGCACGGCCAGCACCCCGCTGGCCACCTATGCGGCCATGGTGGTCGCCCGCCGCGAGCGGGTGGAATGGCTGCGGCCGTGGGCACCGTATACCGAAGTGAACGTCGATGAGTGGTGGCCGCAATTCAACGGATGGCAGGCAACCCCGCCGAAGCCTTTCAAACCCACACCGTTCTTTCCCACCCCTTGGACGCGCGCCCACTTCAAGCAATGGGACGCCCTACCCACGCTCGCCAAGTTGCATCGCCCGGTTGTCGCCCGCTTCACGGATGAGCAGGGTACGCCTCTCAAGCGTCAGGCCCAGCACGAGGCGCTTGTAGAGGGTTGGAAACAGGCCGCCGGCGAAACCTACATCAACTCGGTGTTCCTTGACACCGGCAAGGCCGGTACCGGCATCGCCACACTGTCACCGGTGCTGCGCGAGCTCAAGGGCAACCCGGACCTGCTGGATCCAAAGGAAGGCATCGACCTGTACGCGCGGCTGGGCGAAACCGGCGCGGCCTCGCCGTTCGTGCAGTTGGTACTGGCCACGATGGCCGCTGCCGAATCGAAGCGGGCCAGCATGGTGGTGCCCATGCGCCGGCCGGACCAGGTGACGATGATCCAGGTGAGCCCTTCGGACGATGAGATTCCGTCGTACCTGTTCAAGCCACGCTTGCTGCCGCAGACCTCGCAGGCGCCGGATGTGCCGGAACAGCAGCCTGCAGCGCCGCGCTACGTTGCGCCGATGTCGATGGACAAGGAAGCCGTTGCTGCCGACCGCAAGGCACTGGCTGAGCTGCTGCGCGATGGTGGGTCCGGTGGGTGAGATCGACAGGCGACAGGGCTTGAGCTTTAACTGACCTGGATTGTCGCATCTTGCCCGTTTTGTAAACAGCGGCTATCGTTGCGCCCTTCACACGCCTGTGCCGCGTCCGGCATGGGGTGGACACAGGACGCAGGTCGATGGCTTCAAGGAAGAGGAGTGCACGCGCCCTGCGCGTGCTGTTGGTGCTGTGCATGGTGGCCTTCACGGGCGCCACCCAGGCCGCAGACAAATCGCAGCAGGCCTACTGGGCCGGTTTTGCCTATACCGCTGATGCCGCTGCCGTGCAGGCGACCACGCCGCATGCGCACGCCGTGCTGGAAAAGCGCGGCCTGATCCCGCTGAACCAGACCTTGGCGCAGGCGCTCAAGCGCCGGCCGCCGGCGAACCTGGAACTGATCGACCAGCCGGTGGCGATGCTCGACGGCACAACCAGCGCGACGGTGCTGGCCGCCGCGCTGGACCGCGAACTGGTTTCGGTCGAGCCGATCGGCAACCAGTACAAGGTGCTGGTGGAAGTGGCCCTGCAGGCGCTGTTCTTCGATTTCCGCGAGCGCCAGGTGATTGCGTCCTATCCGCTGACCCTGCAGCGCATCGACGTGCAGGATTACCGTCCTGACAACGACGATATCGACACGATCGTCGCCGATCTGCTGTACGGCAGCGCCGATACCAGCCTGTCGCAGGTTCTGGCCGCCAGTCTCGCCCAGGCCAAGCTGCCCGATGCCGCCGTGCGTCGCCTGCAGGTCGGTGGCGTAACCCTGTCCGACGCGGTCCGCGCCAAGCTGCCTGACCCGAAGTGGGAAACGCCGCTGCGCGCCACGCTGGCCCATGAACTGTCCAAGACGCTGGCGTCCAATACCGGCGTCGGCCTGCTGCCGCCGGCCTCGGGCCAGGCGATCGGTGGTGCGATGGCCGCGCGCTTTGCCGACGGCAAGGTCTACCAGCTGAAGATTCCCGAGCCGGACTACGTCATCAGCGTGCAGGTCGATGCGCTGAAGAACGGCGTGATTGAAGAAACCCCGGCGATGAAGACGATGCTGTTCGGCGCCTTCTTCACCGCGAAGGTGACCGAGCCGTTCTCCGGCAAGGTCTACTTCGAACAGCCGCTGCGCAAGGGGGCCACCAAGGTGGTACCGGTCACGCAGTGGCAGGTCGACCAGTGGTCGGCCAGCTACGAAACCCTGCTGGCCGGCTTCGACGCCTTCGCCGGCGCCGCCGCCAAGCGCGCAGATTCGCGTGCATGGCTGGACGAACAGAAGCCGGGCGGCCGCCCGTTGCAGCAGCAGACCCAAGCCCTCCAGGAGTTGATCAAGTCATGTCGTTGATGCGTACCATCCTGCTCATCCTCATCGCCCTGGTGGTGGCCTCGCCGGTCGCCGCACAGACCGCCAGTTCGCGTGGTACCGGTTCGGCCAGCTATGGCCTGCGCCTGAGCGCCGATACCCGCGCCCAGGCCCTGAACAAGGCCAAGGTCAATGCACTGGAGGCGTACATCGCTGAAACCGGTGCAGCCAAGCTGCGCCTGTTCGAAGCCCGCCGCGCCGAGTTCATCGGTGAGATCGACCGCTATGTGCTTAGCGCCGTGCCGCTGTCGGACACCGAAGACAAGAAGGCCAAGACCTACACCGTCACCGTCCGCGCCGAGATCAACACCACGCTGCTGCAGACCAAGCTGGATGCCGGTTCGGCCGTGGCCGGTGCCACCGCCGCGCAGCGCTCGCTGCTGACCTTCCTGTTCATGGCACGCTCGCAGGACACCGTGCAGTCGTTCCAGGACAAGGAATACCGCCGCGTCGACGCCAGCAGCAGCTACAGCGAGAACACCCGTGAAGGCGACAGCTTCCGCGGCAACTCGGTCAGCACCAACGGCAGCATCAACCAGAACGGTTCGGTGTCGGTCACCAGCGGCGGCAGCACCACCCAGCGCAGCGACAACATCAGCTGGAAGGTGGCCAACGCGGCCGAGGTCAACACTGCGATGACTGGTGCCTTCAGCGCCGCCGGCTACGAAGTGGTTGAAGCCGAGTACGTGGAAGGCGAATCGCGCGGCCTGCTGAGCATCGAGCGCATCCGCAAGGATTTCAGCACCGGCAACGACCTGTCTGCCGCCACCCTGCGTGACACCGCCAACGGCATCCGTGCGGCCAACATCCCGTACATCGCCGTCGGTACCCTCGACGTCGGCATGCGCGACCGCGATCCGGCCAGCGGCAATACCCGCGTGTTCGTCACCGTCACAGGCAAGGTGCTGGACGTGACCGGTCGCTTCCCGCGCACCGTGTCGTCGGTGGGCCCGGTGCAGTTCTCCGGCACGGGCCCGAATGAAACCGTCGCCCGCACCAACGCCCTGCAGCTGGCCGCCGAGAAGGCCGCCCAGCAGATGATCAACGAACTGAACGTCAAGGCAGTCCGCTGACGTTACCGCTGCGCTCGCCGGGCATGGCCCGGCGCTACCGGCTCTGGTGGGTGCCGAGCTTGCTCGGCACTGACTCGCTGCCATCCCCGATCTCGCGTGCCGCGCTGCGGCCGTCTTTCTCATAAAGGAAATCCCATGATCCGCAATACCGCTCTTGTCGTGGCCATCGCTGCCGCCACCCTGTCGATGCCGGCCCACGCTGGCCTGGGCAAGCTGAAGGACCTGGCCGGTGCCGCCACCGGTACCTCCAGCAGCAACGCCTCCAGCGCCGCCGCTCCGGACGAAGCCGCGCAGGAAGCGCTGGTGCGCCGTTTCGTCAGCTCGCAGTCGCACTCGCTGCAGGCCCAGACCTCGTTCGCCCGCGCCTTCGGCCTGGCCGAGCAGGTGCAGCTGCTGGAAGCCGAGCGCCAGGCGCTGTCGTCGGGTTCGGTCAGCGTCGATGCGATGAAGAAGTCGGTGTCGGTCAGCGAAGCTGCGCAGGCCGCGATCAACGAGCGCCAGGCCGCACAGCCGGAACTGAACGCTGAATCCAAGCAGCACTACGCCGAAGGCCTGGTCTCGCTGCTGGCGTCGGCTGCCGAAGCGCAGAAGCTGGGTGGCGAAGCCAGCAACTTCACCGCCGGCATGAAGAACCTGGGCGCGACCCAGATGGCCACCGTCGGCCGCAAGCTGGCCGCCGGTGCATGGGTGGCCAAGGAATCGCCGGGCTTCATCCAGGGCCTGTACGGTTCGACCAAGTCGGCCGTGACCTTTGCCAAGAAGAGCAAGGTGAAGGTGCCGTCCAACGCCGATTCGATGCTCGATTCGATCTGATCCGAGGCGAATCTCCATGCGTACGACAACCCGTTTGATCGGCCTGGGCCTGGCCGCCGCGCTGCTTGCAGCCTGCGGCAAGCAGGACACCCCGGCCGCCGCGCCTGCACCCGCCAAGGACAAGGCAACCAGTGCGCTGGCCAGCAATGCGCCAGTGGAAGCAGCGCCCCTGCGTGGCACGCCGGATTTCGGCGGCACCACCCAGGTCGCGCGTGAAGCCGACGGCATCGGCAGCACCCCGGAACTGGCGGTGCTGGCAGCGCTGCAGTCGGCCGTGGCGCAGGTCAACGGCGTACGCGTGGCCAGCCAGATGCAGAGCCTGCGTGCAGGCCTGCATGTGGATGTGGATGGCGAACACGTCGGCGATATCCGCGCCGACGCGTTCACCCAGCAGATGATCGCCGGCTCGCAGGGCGCGGTGCTGGGCTATGAAATCCTGTCGCAGGATGAAGTGCGGCAGCTGGACGAGGAAACCATCGCCCGCGTGCGCGCCAGCGATGAAGGCTGGAGCTTCAAGGGCTCGGCGTCGGCCAATGCGTCCGGCGAAGCCTCGGCCAAGAGCGGTTCGGCCTCAGCCAGCGTCAGGGAAAGCTACGACGAGAAGGTCAACGTTGATGCCAAGCGTGGCGCCAGTTCGTTCGATTCCGACGTGACCCATCGCAGCATGCGCAGCTACTGGAAGGTGCGCGTGCGCGCGCAGATCGCCCAGTACCGTGCGCCGGACGA
The DNA here is from genome assembly GCF_036319985.1 of Stenotrophomonas sp. SMYL89. Lineage (NCBI taxonomy): Bacteria > Pseudomonadati > Pseudomonadota > Gammaproteobacteria > Lysobacterales > Lysobacteraceae > Stenotrophomonas > Stenotrophomonas sp. SMYL89. The sequence continues at coordinate 4,797 of NZ_JAWIRW010000026.1, forward strand.
GCAGGGCAAGCCGAAGATCGTGGTCGCCCTGCCGCGTACCAAGGCCGGCAGCTACGCCGTGGGCGATGGCCGCGTGGATGCCGATGAAGTGGCCGACGCGATCCGTGCGCGCCTGTCCGACACGCTGACCCAGACCCAGCGCTTCATCGTGCTGGACCGCGAGTTCGGCGACGAACTGCAGGCCGAGATCGATCACATCAACAGCGGCAACGTGCGCCTGCAGGACACCGCACGCGTGGGCCAGCAGCTGGCGACCGACCTGATCCTGATCCCGACCATCGAGCGCTTCGAGTACCCGCGCAGCGTGCGCAACCTGCGCATGTCCGACCGCCAGGTGACCTCGTATTCCGGTGGCGGCCGCATCACCCTGCGCCTGATCAACGCCACCACCGGCCAGGTGGTGATGTCCGACAGCTTCGACCACCAGCTGGCCTCGACCGGTCCGAGCACCCTGCCGCGTGTGGTCAACGGTCGCAACATGGCGGCGGCGATGATGGAGTCGCTGTCCGGCCAGATCGGCACCACCATCGTCACCACGCTGTTCCCGGTGTCGGTGGTCTCGGTGGACGGCGACCAGGTGGTACTGAGCCAGGGCGGCGAAACGCTGCAGGCGGGCCAGCGCTGGCAGGCCGTTCGCCTGGGCGAAGAACTGAAGGACCCGCAGACCGGTCGCTCGCTGGGCCGCAGCGAACACCCGTGCTGCACCATCCGCATCGACCGCGTGGCCGCACAGACGTCCTACGGCACCATCGAAGACGGCGTAGACGCGATGCGCGGCGGCTTCCGCCCGGGCCAGATCGAACTGCGCCAGAAGCTGGGCAGCAAGCCGGCAACGGCCGCCGCAGGCGCGACCGCCTCGGCCGCTCCCGCCGCCGCACGCCCGGCCGCCAAGCCGAAGCCCAAGGCGGCCGCCGCCCCGGCCGAAGACCCGAACTGGTAACAGACTCAAGCAACATACAGATGGGGTCAGAGCCCTTTCCCGCCGGGAAAGGGATCTGACCCCTTCGTGTTTCCGTCCGTGTCGACCAAGGTCGACACCCACCAACAGCAGCAGAAATCTGTCGAAGGCGGGGTGGGTCCGGGTGCGGGGGGGGGCGGGGGGGGGGGGGGGCGGGGGGGGGGGGCCGGCGCCCCCCCCCCATTGGTGGGGTTCCCGGCCCCCCCCCCACTCGCCCCCACCCCGCCATCCCACGGGATGCCGCTGTTGCTTTGGCTTTGGCTGCTGCCCTGGCATCGGCGGGTGCAGGGCGCAGCCCTGCCGAATCCCATTACACTCCAGAGAGATTTCCCTGCTGGAGAGAGCAATGAAACGAGTAGCACTGGGCCTGCTGGCCCTGTCAGTGTCGAGCGCACTGATGGCGGCCACCCCGAAATTCGACGGCGCGCGAATCTCCGCCGACGTCAAGGAACTGGCCTCCGACGCCTACGAAGGCCGCTCCCCGGCCACCGCCGGCGAAGAAAAGACCATCGCCTTCCTCAGCAAGCAGTTCGCCGATGCCGGCCTGCAGCCGGGCGGTGACCTCAAGGACGGCAAGCGTCTGTGGACCCAGGCCGTGCCGCTGCGCAAGGGCGACATCGTCGGCGCACCGCAGCTGGCGCTGCACCAGGGCGGCAAGACCGTCCCGCTGGAGCAGGGCAAGCAGATCGCCGTGCGCGCCGCCATGAACGGCGCCAGCAACGTCGACATCAGCAAGGCGCCACTGGTGTTCCTCGGCTACGGCGTGAAGGCGCCGGAGCGCAACTGGGACGACTTCAAGGGCGTGGACCTGAAGGGCAAGATCGCCGTGGTGCTGATCAACGACCCGGACTTCGAGACCGGCCAGGGTGATTTCGACGGCAAGGGCATGACCTATTACGGCCGCTGGACCTACAAGTACGAGGAAGGCGCCCGCCAGGGAGCGCTGGGCGTGCTGATCGTGCATGAGACCGCACCTGCGTCGTATGGCTGGGCCACTGTGGCCGGCTCCAACACCAACACCATGTTCGATGTGGTGCGCGACAACCCGGCGGAAAGCCACCCGCTGCTGGAAGGCTGGATCCAGCGCGACCTGGCGGTGGAGCTGTTCCGCTCGGCCGGGCAGGATTTCGAGGCGCTGAAGAAGAAGGCGCAGCAGCGCGACTTCACCCCGGTGACGCTGACCGGCGCCAGCCTGGACGCGAAGTACGCGGTGAAGACCGAAGTGATCACCTCGCACAACGTGGCCGCGCGCCTGGAAGGCACCCGCCATCCGGACGAGACCATCATCTACAGCGCGCACTGGGACCACATCGGCGTGGGTGAGCCGGACGCACGCGGCGACCGCATCTTCAACGGTGCGCTGGACAACGCCAGCGGCACCGCCTCGCTGATCGAGCTGGCGCGCGGCTTCGCCAAGGCCAAGCGTCCGGAGCGCTCGCTGCTGTTCCTGGCGGTCACTGCCGAGGAAAAGGGCCTGCTGGGTTCGGAGTACTACGCCACCCATCCGCTGTACCCGCTGGAAAAGACCGTGGCGGTGATCAACATGGACGGCATGGCGCCGTTCGGCCCGTCGCGTGATTTCGGCATCTACGGTGCCGCGCGCTTCGAGCTGCTGGACCAGCTGAAGGACGTGGCCAAGGGCTGGGACATCCGCTACACCCCGGACCCGAAGCCGGAAGCGGGCCTGTTCTTCCGCTCCGATCACTTCCCGTTCGCCAAGCGTGGCGTGCCGGCGCTGTCCTGGTCGGCCGGCCAGGACTGGGTGCACGGCGGCGTGGCCGCAGGCAAGAAGGCCTCCGAGGACTACACCGCCAAGCGTTATCACCAGCAGGGCGACGAATGGCAGCCGGACTGGGTGTTCGCCGGTGCCGCCCGCGACCTGGAGGTGCTGTACACGCTGGGCAACCAGCTGGCCAACTCGCGCAGCTGGCCGAACTGGAGCAAGGACGAGTCGTTCCGCGCCGTGCGTGACGCCAGCGCCGACCAGCGCAGATAAGGGATTGCGGGGCGCTGCCCCGCCACCCTTCGGCAACGCCGGGCCATGCCCGGCGTTGCCGTAACGGCTTCCATCGCCGCTTTCCGGCCCTTCGTCGCAACCCGCTTGCTTGCCCGGCGGGCCGCCCTATGCTCGGCTCACCCCCTTCCTCCAAGGCGCCGTCGTGTTCGCCAGCCTCTCTCTCCTGATCCGCCACCTGCTGGCCTGGGCCGCCGCGCTGGTTGTCGCCGGCATGGTCTGGAGCGGCATCTTCAGCGGCATGAACGATGGCCCGGGCTGGGTGTTCGGCCTGCTGGCGATGTTCCTGATGATTTCTGCGCTGGGCAGCGCGATCACCCATGTGCGGCGTGTCTGGCTGGTGGCCGGCCGGCTGGATTCGACCACGCTCTCGGGCCGCCAGCGCCGCCAGGTGGAACTGCCGATGGATGCCGGCCAGGCCTACGCCGTGGTGGAAGCGGCGATTGCCGAACTTCCGCGCGTGGAGGATGTGGAAAGCTCGGCCGGCAGCCTGCAGGTACGCGCCTACGTGCGCCGGGTCGATCTCTGGAATGGCCGCCAGCCCTCGCGCTGGAACCTGCCGGCGCGGCTGGCGATCAAGCGCAACAGCGTGCTGGCCACGGTCACGCCGGGGCAGGGCACCAGCACTGTCACGCTGTTGTTCGAACCGGACGCTGGCTGGTGGGCCGATCTGCTCGCGCTGGACGAGGGCAGCAACTTCGAGAACGCCGAAGCGGTCACCCGCGCGATCAGCCGCCGCGTGGCCGACCAGCGCCGCGATGAGCAGGCCGCTGCCGAACAGACCCAGGTGGAAAAGGAACTGTCGGTCGCGCGCTTGAACCTGCTGCATGCGCAGGTGGAACCGCATTTCCTCTACAACACGCTGGCCAACGCGCAGGTGCTGACCCGCACCGATCCGGCGCGCGCCGAACAGATGCTTGGCCACCTGATCCAGTACCTGCGCAGCTCGCTGCCGCAGGTGGATGAGTCGGTGTCGACGCTGGGCGTGGAGCTGGAGCGTACGCGCGCCTACCTGGAGATCCTGCGCATCCGCATGGGCGCGCGGCTGGCGGTGGAAGTGCAGGTGCCGAATGAGCTGCATGGCGTGCACCTGCCGGCGATGGCGCTGCAGACGCTGGTGGAGAACGCGATCAAGCACGGCCTGGAACCCAAGCCCGGCGGCGGCACGATCTGGATCCTGGCGCGTGGCTTCGATGACCACGTAACGGTGACCGTGGCCGACGATGGCCTCGGCTTCGGCCAGGGCACCAGTGGCACCGGCATCGGCCTGAAGAACCTGCGCGAGCGCCTGCGACTGACCTGCGGCGAGCAGGCCGGCGTGGCGATCGTTGCCAACTTCCCCAGCGGCGTGGCCGCAACCATGACCCTGCCGCAGACACACAAGGAGCGCAGCCATGCCGCTTGAAGCCCTCATTGCCGAAGACGAGGAACTGCTGCGGCAGTCACTGGTGGAACAGCTGCGCCGGTTGTGGCCGGAGCTGAAGCTGGTGGCCGAGTGCGAGGACGGTGCCAGTGCGCTGGAGCAGCTGGCCGAGAAGCAGCCGGATATTGCCTTCCTCGATATCCGCATGCCCGGCATCAGTGGCATCGAAGTTGCGCGTTCGCTGTTCGAGCTGAGCCCGCGCACCCAGGTGGTGTTTGTCACCGCCTACGACCAGTACGCCATCGACGCGTTCGAGCAGGGCGCGATGGATTACCTGCTGAAGCCGGTCAGTGACGAACGCCTGCTGGCCACGCGTGAGCGCATCCTGTCGCGGCTGCCATCGACGCGCCAGGATGACGCCGTGCTTGAACGCCTGCTGCAGCGGCTGGGTCCATCCCAGGGTGCTGCCGAACGCCCGCCGCTGGCCTGGATCACCGCCAGCAACGGCCGCGAGACGCAGTTGATCATGCTGGAGGACGTGGCCTACTTCCGCGCCGACAACAAGTACACCACCGTGGTGACGGCCGCAGATGAGAGCCTGTTGCGCACACCGTTGCGCGAGCTGCTGGAAGTGCTCGACCCGCAGCACTTCCGCCAGATCCATCGTTCGACCATCGTCAACATGAAGGCGGTGGCGGCGGTCAGCCGCGACGATACCGGGCGTGGCGTGCTGCGGCTGCGAGGCCGCACGGAAACACTGGTGGTCAGCCAACCGTTCATGAGCCTGTTCCGCGGGATGTGATCCACGCAGGCTGCTGAAAGAACAATGCCACCGTGATCGCGCACGGTGGCATTGTGGGTCCCCCCGCTTTCCCCAAGGGTCAGTAGGCAGGCTGCAGTGTCAGGTCGTGGTGGTGCTCGTTCTCGCCCACGTGGTTGAGGCGGCCGACCAGCTCGGAGTGCTGCTTCATGCGCCCGATCTCGGTCATGATGCGGATGTCCTCGTGGCGCAGTTCGCGCTTGGCGGTGACCGCCTGCTTGTAGTCGAGCACTTCCGGGTAATGCTCGGCCAGGTCCAGTGCCTCGGCCACGTGCTCGACACTGTCGGCCTTGGAGCTGATGCGGGCGCGGCTGTTGAACGCCTTCATCCAGCGTTCGAAACCGGCAGTGCGGTCGAACATGTTGGCCATGAACCAGATCACGAACAGGATCGAGATCCATGAACCGAACACCACGACCACCCGGGTGAAGGTGATGTGGTAGTCGTCGCGCCACAGATAGTTGGTGATCAGGCCGAGGATCAACAGTGACGCCGCCTGCCAGCCGACGATCGAGGCGATCAGCCACTGGCACTTGGCCTGGGCCAGCACAGCCACTTCATCGCGGATCTGCTGCTCGCTGAGGTTGCGCCAATGCGCGACCTGTTTGTCGAACGGGCTGCTGTAGAGCTCGTTGTCGCGAAGCAGTAGTCCCAAACCCTTGAACAAAGCAATCATGGCTGGCTCCTTGTGGAACGTGCGTCGATCAGCATTGGACGGTGTGGCGGGTTCAGTTCTAGCACTTCCAGCGAGCCGTGCAATGGGCGCAATGCCAAGCGGCGTAAGGGTTTTGTCTGAATGGGTGAATGTTGCTGCATCGCAGCATTGAGGCCGCAGCCTGCGACAGGATGTCGCAGGGTGAAATGTGCTGCGGCCGCACATGAAACCGTGGCTGAGCGCGGAGACTCGCCGCCGGCGTCGTGATCGCCCAGAATCGGGGCCGACCGCGCAACGCGCGGCCGTACTCCCGCCTTTCCTGGACCTGTGATGCCGGCTCTGCTGCAGCGACTTTCCCGCCCCGTCACCGCGCCGATCCGGCGCTGGGTGCTGGAGGCTTTCCCGCGCGGCCAGAGCGGCATCGATTACGACCATCCGCTGGGCGACCCGGGCTGGTTCGGCCCGGACAGCGTCACTTGGCGGTTGCATGCCGAATTCCCCTCGATGCTGGCCGGCGGCTTGTGTGCGCTGATGTTGCAGACCTTGCACCCGCGCGCGCTGGCCGGGGTCTACGACTACTCCAATTTCCGCCAGGACCTGGTGGGTCGCCTGCGGCGCACCACAGCGTTCGTTGCAGGCACCAGCTACGCGCCCAGCGGTGAGGTGGAAGCGCTGGTGGCCAAGGTGCGTCGCATCCATGCGCGGATCCGCGGCCAGACCGCGCAGGGCGAGCCCTATGCCGCCGATGATCCGCAGCTGCTGACCTGGGTGCATGTGACCGAGGCGTTTGGTTTCCTGCAGGGCTTCCGCCGCTACGGGCGCGAGGTGCCGGCGCACATCGCCGATCGCTACTACGACGAGTACCGCCGGGTGGCCGAGGCGCTGGGCGCGGTGGATGTGCCGCGCAGTGAAGCCGAGGTGGCGGCGTACTTCTGTGCACGGCAACCGGAGTTGCGTGTGGACGAGCGCTCGCGCGAAGTGCTGGGGGTGTTGTCCGGCGTGCGCCTGCCGGTTCCGGTGCCAGGGTTGTCGCGCGAAGTGTTCCTGGGTGCAGGTGCGGCGCTGCTGCCGGACTGGGCCGAGGGCATGCTGAAACGCAATGGTCGCCAGCGTGCTCAGGCGGCAGCTTCAGCGAAGTTGATGCAGGGCATGGCGCCACTGTTCCGCCGCGCGCTGCCCGATGGCCTCGCCAGCCGTGCCTGCACGCGCATGGGCGTGCCGGTGGACGTCCTGCGCGAGTGGCCCACCGTTGCCTGGTAAATGCCAACCTTGGTTGACACGCTCGCACCATGGTTCTGGTAGGTGCCAACCTTGGTTGGCACGCATTTCGCGCGGTGCCGCAGAAGCGCCAACCAAGGTTGGCATCTACCAGAGCGGATTCCGCGGTAGATCCACGCCATGCGTGGATGAAGCCTTACCCGTCCACCTTCAACCCACGCAACAACACGTCCAGCGCCGCCGTCGCCTGCCGCAGGCGCGCATCACCCTCCTCTCCTTCGGCGATCCAGAACGCAGCCTCGGCCAGGCCGCCGTAGATCAACGACGCCAGTACCTGTGCATCCACCGGCGCCACCACGCCCTGCGCGATCAACTGTTCGATCAACCGCTGCATCGAGTGCACGCAGTGGCGCTGCGATTCCGGTGAGGCGCCACCGAGCACCGCGCGTGCATCGCGCAGCACGATGCGCTGGATCTCCGGTTCCAGTGCCATCTCGAGATAGGCGCGGCAACGCTGCACGAAGCCCTCCCAGGCATCGTCGGCGCCGTCGCTGATCGCCTGCAGGCGCTGGTCGGTCTCGGCATCCAGCTGGGCGACCACAGCCGCCAGCAGGCCCTTCTTGTCGCCGAAGTGGTGGTACAGCGCGCCACGGGTCAGCCCGGCCTGGGCGGTCAGGTCGTCCATCGAGGTGGCGGCATAGCCATGCTCGCTGAACACCCGGCGGGCGGTGGCCAGCAGGCTGGCGCGGGTTTCTTCCATCTCGGCGCGGGTGCGGCGGACCATCCGGAGCTCCTTACATACGAAGTGCATGATTATTTACATACGGCGCGTATGAATGTAACCTCTTATTCATACGCTCTGTATGTATTGTCGTGGCGCCGGGTGCGCCAGGCAAGCCGCTGCCCTGGAGATCCTGATGGCCACCCCCTATCGCGACCTGTTCGCGGCCCCCGGCACCGCCGGCCTCGCCCTGGCCGGGCTGCTGGCACGCCTGCCGCTGCCGATGACCGGCATCGGCATCATCACCCTGCTGTCGCAGCTGCGCGGCAGCTACGCATTGGCTGGTGCGGTGTCGGCCACCTTCGTGCTGACCTACGCGCTGCTGTCACCGCAGGTGTCGCGCTGGGTCGACCGCCACGGCCAGGGCAGGGTGCTGCCGTGGGCGGCCGCAGCCAGCGCGGCCGGTCTGCTGCTGCTGCTCGCGTGCACGCTGCTGGCCGCGTCCGACTGGACGCTGTTCATTGCGGCGATGCTGGCCGGCTGCATGCCCAGCGTGTCGGCGATGGTGCGCGCGCGCTGGACCGCGATCCATCGCGGCCGCGCGCAGCTACAGACCGCGTATTCGCTGGAGACCGTGTTCGACGAGGTGACCTTCATCGCCGGGCCACCGCTGTCGGTGGGATTGTCGGTTGCGGTGTGGCCGCAGGCGGGCGTGCTGGCGGCAGCGTTGCTGCTGGTGATTGGAGTGGCCGCACTGGTAATGCAGCGTGGCACCGAGCCGCCGCTGCAGCACCGCGAAGGTGCCGCACCCTCGCGTTCGTTGCTACGGCAGCCGGAGATCCGCCTGCTGGCGTTGCTGATGCTGGCGATGGGCTTGATTGTCGGCACCGTCGACATCACCAGCGTGGCGTTCGCCGAAGAGCGGGGCCAGCCGCTTGCCGCCAGCGCGGTGCTGTCGGCCTATGCGCTGGGCAGCTGCACAGCGGGCCTGCTGTTCGGTGCACTGAAGCTGCAGGCACCGTTGCCGCGCCTGTTGCTGGCCGGCGCAGCGGCCACCGCACTGACCACGTTGCCGTTGCTGTGGGCGGGCAACCTGCCTGCACTGGCCGTGGCCGTGCTGCTGGCCGGCGCGTTCTTCGCGCCGACGATGATCGTGGCGATGTCTCTGGTCGAGCAATGCGTGCCGGCAGCACGCCTCACTGAGGGCATGACCTGGCTGTTGGCCGGCCTGAACATCGGTGTCGCGCTGGGTGCGGCGGTGTCGGGCCAGGTGGTCGATGCCGCGGGCGTGCGCCCGGGCTTTCTCGTTGCGTTGATCGCCGGCGCCTGCGTGCTGTTGATCGCGATACTCGCGCAGCGCGCAATGCATCGCGCGCGCGTACCTGGCTGTGCTGCGGAGGCCACCGCAAGGACGTAGATCCACCCCATGGGTGGATGGCGTGGATAGATGCCAACCAAGGTCGGCACCCACCAGAAAATGAAACGGGCGCCTTGCGGCGCCCGTTCCCGTTACATCACCACACCTTGACCCGCTTGTCCGGGGCCAGGTACAGCTTCTGGCCTTCCTTCACTTCGAACGCCGGGTACCAGGCGTCGATATTGCGCACGGTCAGTGCGCGGAACTGGCCTGGTGCATGCACATCGGTCAGCAGCGAATTGCGCAGCGCCTGCTCGCGGCTCTTGCTGCGCCAGGCCTGGGCGAAGCCGAGGAAGAAGCGCTGGTCCGGGGTGAAGCCTTCCAGGGTCTGCCCCGGCTTGCCCTGCAGCGACAGCTGGTAGGCGTCGTAGGCGGTGCCCAGGCCGGCCACGTCGGCGATGTTCTCGCCCAGGGTCAGCTTGCCGTTCACATGCACGCCCGGGAACGGCGCGTAGCTGCTGAACTGCGCGGCCAGCGCATCGCCAGCAGCGTTGAACTGCTTCAGGTCCTCGGCGGTCCACCAGTTGTGCAGCTTGCCGGTTTCATCGAACAGCGCACCGGCGTTGTCGAAGCCGTGGCTGATCTCATGGCCGATCACCGCGCCGATCGCACCGTAATTCACCGCGTCGTCGGCGGCACCGTCGAAGAACGGCGGCTGCAGGATCGCCGCCGGGAACACCAGGCGGTTTTCCAGCGGCACGTTCATCGCATTGATGGTCTGCGGCAGCATCGCCCACTCGCTGTGGTCGACCGGCTTGCCCAGCTTGGCGATGTTGCGCTGGTACTCGAACAGCTCGGCGCGCTGCGCATTGCCCAGCGCGTCATCGCGGCGGATCTCCAGGCCGGTGTAATCGCGCCACTTCTCCGGGTAGCCCATGCCCACGGTCAGGCCGGCCACCTTGGCCTTGGCATGCGCCTTGGTCTGCGGCGACATCCACGACAGTGCATCGATGCGCTTGGCGAAGGCGGCGATGATGTTCTTCGCCATCTCGTCCGCGCGCTCCTTGGTCTTCGCGTCGAAGTGCTTCTCGACGTAGCGCTTGCCGATGGCTTCGCCGACGGCATGGTTGGCATCGTCCACCGCGCGCTTCCAGCGGTCGCTCTGCTGCGGTGTGCCGCTCAGCGCGGTGCCGTGGAAGGCGAAGCGGGCATCGGCGAACTTCTTCGGCAGGTAGGCGGCGGCACGGTCCAGTGCGTGGAAGGCCAGGTAGTCCTTCCAGACGTCCAGCGGCTCTGTGGCGACCAGCTTGGACAGGCCGGCCACGGCCTTGGGCTGCCACACGATGAAGTCCTGCTGGTCGCCCAGCGCGGCCGCATCAAGGAAGGCGTTCCAGTCCATGCCCGGTGCCTTGGCGTTGAAATCGGCCTGGGTCCACGGGTTGGCACCCTTGGTCACGTCGTTGGTTTCTTCCTGGGTGACGTGCGCCTGCGCGATCTTCGTTTCCAGCGCGAGGATGCGCTGCGCCTTGCCGGCCGGGTCGGCCACGCCGGCCAGCTGCAGCATCTGCGCGATGTAGGCCTGGTACTGCTTGCGCAGCTCGGCCATGCGGCCGTCACCGAGGTAGAAGTCGCGGTCGGGCATGCCAAGGCCACCCTGCACCAGGTAGGGCGCGTTGCGGTCCGGCTGCAGCATGTCCACCGACACCCACAGGCCGAACAGGCGGTCGGTGTAGAAGTTGGTGGCGTTGAGCAGGTCGACGTCGGCGCGCATGTCGCCGCCGAGGGTGCGGGCCAGGCCGGCCTTGTCGGCGATCGCATCGATGGCCTTCAGCTGCGGCTGCACCGGGGCGATGCCATGTTGCTCGATGCCGGCTTCATCCATGTAGGCGGCGTAGTAGTCGCCGATCAGCTTGTCGTCACCGCTGGCCTGTGCATTGCCGGCGGCGCCTTCGAGGATGGCGCGGGTGTCGGCTAGGGTCTTCTCGGCAATGACGTTGAAGCTGCCGAAGCGCGAACGGTCGGCCGGAATCTCGGTGTTCTTCACCCAGGTGCCGTTGGCGAAGCCGAAGAAGTCATCGCCGGCCGCGATGCTGCGGTCCATGCCGCTGGCATCGAAGCCGAAGCTGCCCAGCATCGGCTTGGCCGCAGCGGAGGCAGCCTCGGCGGGCTTGGCGGTGCCACCGGCCGGATCGGCCGGACGGTCGCAGGCAGCCAGGGACAGGCTGGCAACGATGGCCAGTGCCAGGGTGGGACGGCGCAGCTTGGACATGGACTTCTCTTGCAGCGGAAAACCCCAAGTCTAATCCGCTGCGGCCCGGCTGGCCCTCCCTGTGGCTGGCCGGTCCTGTGCAGGATCTGGCTGAACGCGCCGAAGCGATCTTCACGCCGTCACCGGGGTGGTGCATGCTGGGCCCTGGAGCCCTGCGCGGACACGGGGAGGTGGCCATGCAGGACGGGGTCAGGCGTCAAGAATGGCGTTCGCCGGCCGTTGAGGTCGGGGATGTGGAGGATTCGTTCGCGCATGAAGCCAGCCGACTGCACAAGGAAGCTCGACCGATGCCCGCGCTGAAGCGGGCGTTGGCCCGTCCGTTGCGCGCCATCACCTGGGGCGGCGTGCTGCTGGGCCTGTTGCTGGTGGCCGGATTGGCCACCATGCTGGCCAACGACCATCACCGTCGCCTGGAGGCCGCGCAGCGGCAGAGCCGGGCGCTGGCGGTGGGCAGCGAGCGCCTGCTGGCGCTGGAGCTGCGCAACCTGGAGCGGGCGATGTCCGGCATCGCCGCCGATGCCGCTGAACTGTTCCGCACCGTGCCGTCACAGGCGCCGGCACTGCTGGATGCTGCCATCGGTGGCGTGCTGCGCCGCCACGCTGAACTGCAAAGCATCGTGGTGCTGGACAGCCACGGGCGCGCGCTGACCGCCGGCCGCGGCGACCTGCAGCTGCCGCTGTGGACTGACCCGCTGCGCCGCGGGCAGGGCAGCGCGATGTACATCGGGCCGCCGCAGCGGGCCAGCGATGGCGGCTGGGTGGTGCCGCTGGCACTGCCGATGGCCGGTGAACGCTGGCTGTTGGCGCGGCTGCGCTGTGGTGAACTGCAGCGCATCGCCGGCGGCCTGGATGTGGGGCCCAACGGGCTGGTCTCGATCAGCGATGCCGAGGGTTACATGCTGGCGCGCGTGCCCGATCCGCATGGCACCGTCGGTCGCCGCTACGACCTGCCGCGGCGTGACCTGCTCGGCAAGCAGGCGGTGGTCGAGCTCGGCAGCCTGCCCGGCGTGGTCGACGGTGTGCCGCGCATCACCACCATCAGCACGCTCGACCGCAGTCCGCTGGCGGTGCAGATCGGCTTGGCCGATGAAGACGTGCTGGCGCCATGGTGGCCCTACCTGCAGGCGTCGGTGGTGATTGTGCTGGCCTACATCGCGGTGCTGCTGGTGCTGCTGTATGCGGTGCGCCGTACGACCCGCCGCCAGCAATCGATGGCCGAGGAACTGAAGGCGGGCCATGCCGAGCTGCGCCTGGCCCATCAGGTCGGCCGTGTCTGTACCTGGTACGTGGACGAGGATGCCGCGCTGCTGCGCTGGTCACCGCTGGCGCGCGAGATCTTCGGCGTGCAGACCGATGCGCTGCCGGTAGCCGACTTCTTCGCCCGCGTGCATCGTGATGATGCCGCGCGCCTGCAGCAGGCCTTTGACCAGGCCTTCGCCGGTGGTGCAGTGCTCGACCAGGTGTTTCGCCTGGTGCTGCCCGGTGGTGAAGTGCGCTGGGTGGGTGCGCGCGGGCAACGGGTGGAGGTGGCCGACAGCGAGCGCCGCATGATCGGCGCGCTGACCGACCTGAGCGAGCGCTACCAGGCGCGCGAGCAGATGAGCGAAGTGGAACGCCGTTTCCGCCTGCTGTTCGATCGCAACCCGGCGCCATTCTGGGTGTTCGACCCGGACACGCTGCGCTTCATCGAGGTCAACGATGCCGCGGTGCGCCAGTACGGCTACAGCCGCGAGGAATTCCTGGCGATGAGCATCCTCGACATCCGCCCGCGCGAGGGCTGGGACGAGGTGAAAGGAGCGATCGCCAAGGCCCGCGTTGGTGAACTGCAGGATGCGGCGGTGCGCCTGCACCGGCGCAAGGATGGCAGCGTGTTCGAAGTGCGCGCACACTTGTCCAAACTCGATTTCGACGGACAGCCCGCGTGCCTGGTGCTGGCCGAGGATGTCAGCGAACGGTTGGCCTACGAACGCGACCTGGCCTACCAGGCACGGCACAACCCGGCCACCGGCCTGCTCAACGTACGTGCATTGACCGACCAGCTGGATGAGCAGGACGAGGGTTACACCATCGCCTTCGTGCAGCTGCGCGGCCTGCAGCTGGTGGCCGATACGCTGGGCCGCGAGATCGGCGATGCCGTGCTGCAATCGATGGCGACCCGGCTCGGTGGGTTGGGCGCGCGCTGCGGCACGCTGGCGTTCCAGCCGGCCGAGGACTTCGTGTTCGCCATCGGTGCCGAACACGATACCCAGCGCGTGCTGGACGACCTGCTGCAGATCGTGTCAGCGCCGATGCGCGGCAAGGATTCACTGCACCAGTTCGAGCCGCGCATTGGCGTGGCAGTGCACGTCGCCGGTGACGGCCACAGCGCCGAGCAGGTGATCGGCATGGCCGCGCAGGCCGCGCATGCAGCGCGTGCCGAGGGCAACGTCGTGGTCTGGTTCGACGCAGCGGTGACAACGCGGCTGGCCGACCGGCTGCGCCTGGCCGGGCGCATCCATGCGGCCATCGACAACGAGTTCCAGCTGTATTTCCAGCCGATCCGGCATGCCAGCGATGGCAGCCCTGCGGCGTTGGAGGCGCTGCTGCGCTGGCCGCAGGCTGATGGCAGCTTCATCCCGCCCAATGAGTTCATCCAGCTGTGCGAGGAGACCGGGTTGATCCTGGCACTGGGGCGCTGGGTGATCCGCGCGGCAGCGAAGGCACAGCGGCGGTTGGTCGAGGCCGGTTGGGGCGAGCTGCCGATTGCCGTCAACGTCTCGGCCGTGCAGTTCTTCAACAGCGATCTGGTGGCCGAGTTCACCCGCGCCCAGCAGGAGTTCGGGCTGGCGCGGGGTGCGCTGCATGTGGAGCTGACCGAGAGCAGCCTGATGCGCAAGCCGGCACAAGCGATGCAGACCATGCAGCGCCTGCACGAGCAGGGCATCAGCGTGTCGCTGGATGATTTCGGCACCGGCTATTCCAGCATGTCCTACCTGCAGCACCTGCCGCTGGACATCCTGAAGATCGATCGCAGCTTCGTGGCGGACGTGGAAACCAATCCGCGCAATGCCTCGATCTGCCGCGCGCTGCTGTCGCTGGGCCACAGCATGGGCCTGACCATCATCGCCGAAGGCGTGGAGACGCCGGGGCAACTGGACTGGCTGGCCGCGCATGGCTGCGACCAGGTGCAGGGCTACCTGCTGGGGCGACCGGCGCCGCTGGAACAGATCATCGATGCGCTGGACGAGGTGGCGGCCTAGGTCGCGCGCCGGACAAGGAGCCGGCGACGTGTAGTGTAGAGTCGACTGTTAGTCGACTGCTCTTGTTAGTCGACTGCTCTTGTTAGTCGACTGCTCTTGTTAGTCGACTGCTCTTGGCGTTTGGCAGAAAGACGCGCGCTACGCGCGGGAGTCGACTGACAGTCGACTCTACCGGGCCATATCCGCCGGAAACATCGGCGGATCCATGCGCCGGTAGCGCCGGGCCATACCTGGCGGACGCCCCCTTACACCCCGGCTTCCACCAGGTGATCGATGAAACTGCGCACCTTCGGTGCCAGGTGGCTGCGGCTGGTGTAGACGGCGAAGATGCCGATCGGCGCCGCCTCCCAGTCCGGCAGGATGCGCACCAGGCGGCCCTCGGCCAGTGCATCCTGCAGCAGGAAGTCCGGCTGCAGGATCACCCCCATGCCGGCGATCGCCGCTTCGCGCAGCACATCACCGTTGTTGGCGTGCAGCAGGCTGCTCACCGCCACCTTCACTTCGCCACCAGGCCCCTGCAGCGGCCAGTGGTCACCGGCGGCCCAGTAGCTGTAGCTCAGGCAGGCGTGCGCCTGCAGCTCCTGCGGTGTCTGTGGCGTGCCATGCGCGGCCAGGTACGACGGTGCGGCGCACAGGCTCACCCGCGATTCGCCCAGGCGGCGCGCGATCAGCGCCGGGCTCGGTTCGCGGGTGATGCGGATGGCGACGTCGTAGCCTTCCTCCACCATGTCCACCAGCCGATCAGACAGCGCCAGATCCAGTTCCACCTGCGGAAAGCGCTGGCGGTAGCTGGCCAGCAGTGGCCCCATCCGGGCGATGCCCCAGCTGACCGGTGCGTTGATGCGCAGGGTGCCGGAGGGCTCAAGCGCCTGCGCGCCGATGCTGGCCTCCAGCGCGTCGAACTCGGCCAGCAGGCGCACGCACTGGGCGTAGTAGGCGGCGCCGGCACTGGTTGGGCTGACCCGGCGCGTGGTGCGGTGGAGCAGGCGGGTGGACAGGCGTTTTTCCAGCGCGGCGACCTGGCGGGTGACCCCGGCGGTGGACATGTCCAGGGCCTGGGCGGCGGCGCTGAAGCCGTTGCGCTCGACCACCGCCACGAATACGCGCATCGCCTCAAGGGTGTCCATTGTTGCGCCTTTTGAAATAAATACGGTCAAACGATCGTATTTATCGGTCTGTGAAGGCGCAATAACCTGTGTCCATTCCTTCCGAGGTGCCTCCCCATGCACACCACGATCGCTCCTGTTTCTTCGCTGGCCCCGTATGGCGCCACCCTGCTGCGCCTGGCCCTGGGCGTGCTGTTCCTGGTCCACGCGCTGACCAAGCTGCTGGTGTTCACCCCGGCCGGAACCGCCGCGTTCTTCGAGTCGATCGGCCTGCCCGGCGTGTTCGGCTACGTAACCATTGCGGTCGAGCTGGCGATCACCGCCGCGCTGCTGCTGGGCATCTACGCGCGCTGGGTCGGCCTGGTCGGCGTGCCCCTGTTGCTGGGCACCATCGTCACCGTGCACGGCGCCAATGGCTTCAGCTTCGCCAACGTCGGCGGTGGCTGGGAATACCCGGCCTTCTGGGCGCTGGCGCTGGTGGTGCTGTTCCTGATCGGCGATGGCAAGTGGACCCTGCGTTCGCGCTGATCGCCGCCTGATCCTGCAACTGGAGAATTCCATGTCCCGCCTGCCTTCGTTGTACATCTCGCATGGTTCGCCGATGACCGCCCTGCATCCGGGCCAGGTCGGTGTGCGCCTTGCCGAGCTGGCGCAGGATCTGCCAACCCCGCGCGCCATCGTGATGGCCTCGGCGCACTGGCTGGGCCGGCAGCCGCTGGTCGGCGCGCATCCGCAGCCGCCGACCATCCACGACTTCGGTGGCTTCCCGCGCGCGCTGTTCGAACTGCAGTACCCGGCGCCGGGTGATCCGGCACTGGCCGAAGAAGTGGCCGGCCGCATCGCCGCCGCCGGCCTGCCGGTGGCCATCGACCCGCAGCGTGGCCTCGACCACGGCGCGTGGGTGCCGCTGCGCTTGCTGCGCCCGCAGGCCGATGTCCCGGTGGTGCCGCTGTCGATCCAGCCGCTGCTTGGCCCCGAGCATCAGTTCGCGCTGGGCCGTGCATTGGCGCCGCTGCGCGAGCAGGGCGTGCTGTTGGTCGGCTCGGGCAGCATCACCCACAACCTGCACGACTGGGGCGACTACCAGGACGGCAAGGAAGCGCCTTACGTGCGCCCCTTCATCGAGTGGGTGGAGCAGCGGCTGGCCGCCGACGACCGCCAGGCGCTGCTCGACTATCGCCGCCAGGCGCCGTTTGCCGAGCGTGCGCACCCGACCGACGAGCACCTGCTGCCGCTGTTCTTCGCGATGGGCGCGGCGGGCGAGGGCGGCTTCGGTGCACGTCGCATCGATGCCGGCATCGACGCCGGTTTCCTGGCCATGGACCTGTACCGCTTCGATGGAGCGGCATGAGCCGGGGCTGACGCCGGGCCATCCCCGTCGTCGCGCCTGCAGCCGCATGTGGTAGTTTTTTCCGGGTTTCCGGCGCTGGCTCCCGAGCCGCCCCCCGCGCCGCTTCCTGGAAGAAGCATGCATACCATTGAAGTCGTCCTGGCGATGCTGGTAGCCGTTGTCGCCAGCGGCTACCTGGTTCGCGTCCTGCCGTTCTCGTTGCCGCTGCCGCTGGTGCAGATCGGCCTGGGCGCGGTCATCGCCGGGGTGTTCAACCGCGGCCACGCGCTGGAGCCGGAAGTGTTCTTCCTGCTGTTCCTGCCGCCGCTGCTGTTCCTGGATGGCTGGCGCATTCCCAAGCAGGGCCTGTTCCGCGACAAGGGCGCGATCCTCGAGCTGGCCTTCGGCCTGGTGGTGTTCACCGTCATCGGCGCCGGCTTGCTGATCCACTGGCTGATTCCAGTGATGCCGCTGGCCGTGTGCTTCGCGCTGGCGGCGATCGTGTCGCCCACCGATCCGGTGGCGGTCGGTGCGATCGCCTCCAAGGCGCCGATCCCCAAGCGCCTGATGCACATCCTGGAGGGCGAGTCGCTGCTCAACGATGCATCGGGCCTGGTCTGCTTCCGCTTCGCAGTGGCGGCGGTGATGACCGGCACCTTCTCGCTGGCCACGGCGTCGCTGACCTTCGTGTGGGTGGCGGTGGCCGGCCTGGCGGTGGGCGTGGCGGTCACTTTGGGTGTGTCCACGTTCCAGCGCTGGCTGTGGCGCCGTTTCGGTGAAGAGCCCGGCGCGGCGATGCTGGTCAACCTGCTCATCCCGTTCGCGGCCTACCTGTTGGCCGAAGAAATCCATGCCTCGGGCATTCTCGCCGCGGTCGCCGCCGGCATCGCGATGAGCTACGTGGAGCTGACCGGCCGCGTCTCCGGCAGCATGCGCGTGCAGCGCGCCGGGGTCTGGAACATGCTGCAGTTCAGCTTCAACGGCATCATGTTCGTGCTGCTGGGCGAGCAGCTGCCGGGCATCGTCGAACGTGCCACCACCACCATGAACGAAAGCGGCCACCAGAGCGCGTGGTGGCTGCTGGTGTACGTGGTGGTGATCAACCTGGCACTGATCACGCTGCGCCTGCTGTGGGTGTGGCTGTCGCTGCGCTGGAACCTGCTGCGTGCGCGGCGCCGCGGCCTGGAGCGCGGCGAGGCGCCGAACTGGCGCATCGTGGTGGCGACCTCGGTGGCCGGCGTGCGCGGTGCGATCACCCTGGCCGGTGTGTTGACCCTGCCGCTGTTCCTGCCCGATGGCAGCGCGTTCCCGGCGCGTGACCTGGTGATCTTCCTGGCCGCGTCGGTGATCCTGTTCTCGCTGCTGGGCGCCAGCATCGCGCTGCCGCAGCTGCTGAAGGGCCTGCAGCTGCCGGCCGATTCGGGCGAGCGCAAGGAAGAGGACCTGGCGCGCCGGCTGTCGTCGAAGGCCGCGCTGGCCGGGGTCGAGCGCATGCGCCAGCAGCTGGTGATGAACCAGAATACCGAGAACGTGCAGCTGTACAACGACGCTGCGTCGCGGGTGAGCCTGCTGTACCAGCGCCACCTGGAGCGCGACAGTGATGGGCCCGACGTGGACCCGGAGAAGGTGCGGCGCATGGAGATGGGCTACCGCCAGCTGCGCAGCGCCGGCCTCAATGCCGAGCGCGAGGAACTGTTCCGGCTGACCCGGCGCGGGGTGATCTCCGATGAGATCTCGCGGCGCCTGATCCGCAACCTGGACCTGCTGGAATCGCGCAAGCGCGAGTGATGCCCGGGCCGGGCCGTGCTGGCGCCGATGCGGATCCGGCCTTGGAATGTAGAGCCGAGCCTATGCTCGGCTGCTGTTGCTTCAGGCGTCATGAACCCGGAACGAAAAGCAGCCGAGCATGGGCTCGGCTCTACATGCCGGTGCTGCTTACTCCGGCTTCTGGTCCAGGAAATACGCCTCGACCTTGCCCTTGACCTTGATGGTCATCGGGTTGCCGCGGCGGTCGCGGGCCTTGCCGGCCTGCACGCGGATCCAGCCTTCGCTGATCGAGTATTCCTCGACGTTGTCGCGCTCGACGTCGTTGAAACGCACGCCGACGCCACGCTCCAGCGCCTGCGCATCATGGAAGGGGCTGGCCGGGTTGATCGCCAGGTGGTCGGGAGGGATATCGCTCATCGCTTCATTCACAGTGACGGCCACCAAGGCCGGCTTCAGCGGCACAGGATAAACCGTAGAATGCCGGCCTGCCCCAGAGGAAGTTCCGCCATGCCCGACAACAGCGACTATTTCGATTTCGAGGAAGACATCCACGACTTCGACGAAGATGGCTTCGAGGCGCGGGTCTGGAACCTGCTGGTACTGATCAACCCGGGCGACGAGGAACTGGCCCTGCAGCAGTTCAACCGCTGGCGCGAGCATCTGGCCGAGGACGGGCAGCCGCTGGAAGCGGACAGCGACTGGCTGCCGGCCCTGTTCACGGCCATTGCCTGGCAGTCCGGTTTCGAGGTGGAACGTGATGACCTGGAATCGCTGCAGTCGGCGGTGAACGAGCTGTCGGCGCGCTTCAACCTGCAGCTGGACTGGGGCGGCGACCTGGACGACGAGGACTTCGCCGAAGGCCTGGACGGCGTGCAGCTGATGTCCACCGCCTTCGACCGCCTGCGCGAGCACAACTACACGCTGTGGAGCGTGGATGCCGGCAGCGACGGCTTCACCGGGGTGATGGCATTGACCCGCGACGACGACGCGATGCTGGCGCTGTGCTCGCTGCTGAACGTGGAAATCCGGCTGGGCAGCGACCCGTTCTGAGCAGGACGGCAGCGCTGCGCATGTAGAGCCGAGCCCGCGCCCGGCTCCAGTCCGTTCTCTTGTAGAGCCGAGCCCATGCTCGGCTGCAGTCCGCGTAGAGCAGCCGAGCGTGGGCTCGGCTCTACAGGAGGCAAACGGCAGCCTGCCTACGGCCGGTACTGCGCCCTGGCGTTTGCAATCACGGCTTTGACAAGGTCACGGTCGGCGTGCCGGGAAATGGCCCGCGCACCGAGCGCGATTGCCTGCGCGCGCAGCTCGGCGGTGACATCGTAGTGGGCACCGCTGGCCTTGTTCTGGAAGGCCCGCAGGGGAATGCCGAGCTGCGCCGCCATGGCGTGCAGCTCGGGCAGGGTGTCGGCCATCAGGTGCGCCCAGCGCTGTCCGCGCCAGGGATGCACCGCGTCATCGACGTAGACCGTCACGGCCGCGGCCGGTTCAGGCCTGCGGCTTGCTGTCGCTGTCAGCGGCCGGGGTGGCCTTGGCATCGGCAGCAGCTTCAACCACGTCACCTTCGGCGGCCTCGGCGGCTTCGCCTTCCTCGCCTTCAGCAGCGTCGACGCCTTCGAACTCGGCAACCAGCTTGTCCAGGTACTCGTCAGCGGTCTCGCCGGACTCTTCGGCCAGGGTGTCCAGCAGCTTCTGCAGCAGTTCGGAATATTCCAGGTTGACCTTGCGGCCTTCCTTCTCCTGCACGTTGGACAGGTGCTTGAGCATGGCCAGCATCGGCACCGGGTTCTCGGCGTTGCCCATGGTCTGGCCGCCGATGGCCAGCAGCCACTCACGGCCCTGCAGGCCGATGGCGGCGACCACCTGGCCGTCTTCGTTGGTCAGCACGGCATGGTTCTGCACCTGCTGCTGGGCGTTCAGGCGCAGGAACGGGCGCTTGGCCTGCTGCTTCTTGCGCTTGTCGCGCTTGGCCTTGGAGTTCTGGGACATGGGGTGGAATCACCTGGAAACGGAAAGACCGCCATTGTAGCGGCCGCGCGCAGGTGGGGTCAGATCCCTTTCCGCAGGAAAGGGATCTGACCCCGGTTCAGTGCGCCTCACCCTGCGCGGCCTGCACATCCGGGTCGACGGTCGGCGCCGCCCGCCCCCCCGGCGGGGCGGCCCCGGCCAGGGCGGCCTCCTCGGCGGCCTTGGTCATCACTACGATGCTGATGCGGCGGTTGATCGGGTTCTGCGGGTCGGCCTTGTCGAACAGTACGGACGAGGACAGGCCGACCACGCGGGTGATCTTGCTGTCATCCAGGCCGCCGTCCACCAGTGCGCGCCGTGCGGCGTTGGCACGATCGGCGCTCAGTTCCCAGTTGCCATAGCCGCGTGTGGCCGAATAGGCGGTGATGTCGGTGTGGCCGGTCAGGCTGATCCGGTTCGGCACATGGTTCAGGTACTCGGCCAGCTCGTGCAGGATCTGCTGCGTGTACGGCTTCAGCGTGGCACTGCCAAGGTCGAACATGGGCCGGTTCTGCTTGTCCACGATCTGGATGCGCAGGCCCTCCGGGGTCAGGTCCAGCAGCAGCTGGTCCTTGAACGGTTCCAGCGCCTGGCTCTTGCTGATCGCTTCCTGCAGCTCCTTCATCAGCTGTTCCAGCTGCTGCTTGTCGCGCTGCTGCTGGTCCACCGGCTGCGGCACGGCCTCCTTCTGGTTCTGGAAGGGATCATTGCTGCTGCCGCGCGAGATGTCGGTGGCACCGCCCAGCTTGATCATCGAAGTACTGGCGCCGCCCGGTCCGGCCATGCCGGGTGCAGGCGTGGCGTTCTGGCCACTCAGCGGGCTGGGGTTGCGGAAGTACTCGGAAATGGCCGCACGGTCGTTCTTGTTGGTGGTGGCCATCAGCCACAGCACCAGGAAGAACGCCATCATCGCGGTCACGAAGTCAGCGTAGGCCACCTTCCACGAGCCGCCGTGATGGGCGGCGTGGCCGGCCTTCTTGACCCGGCGGACGATGACAGTGGGCTTGGTCTCGGCCATGGCTTACTTGACCGTCTTCAGGTGCTGCTCGAAATCGGAGAAGGCCGGGCGCACGTTCGACGGCAGCGTCTTGCGGGCAAACTCCAGCGCGATCTTCGGGTTGTAGCCGCGCAGGCAGGCCAGCAGGGCGGTCTTCACCGATTCGTAGATGCGGCTGTCCTGTTCGGCGCGCGCTTCCATCGCCGCCGCCATCGGGCCGACGAAACCATAGCCCAGCAGGATGCCGAGGAAGGTGCCGACCAGCGCACCGGCCACATGGCCGCCGACCTCGACGATGTCGCCGCCGATCGAGCCCATGGTGATGACGATGCCCAGCACCGCCGCCACGATGCCGAAACCGGGCAATCCGTCGGCGACCTTGGTCAGCACCTGCGACGGCGCCATGGCCTCGGCGTGGTGCTTTTCCAGCTCCAGTTCCAGCAGCGGCTCCAGCTCGTGCGGCTCGATGTTGCTGCCGATCATCAGGCGCAGGCAGTCGGTGATGAAGTCGATCAGGTGATGGTCGGCCTGCACCTTGGGGTAGTTGCCGAACAGTGCGCTCTCGGCCGGGCGCTCGACATGGTCTTCCAGCGCCATGAAGCCCTCGCGGCGAGCCTTGTTGAGCAGTTCGTAGAGTAGGCTGAGCACATCGATGTAGTCCTGCTGCTTGTAACGCGGGCCCTTGAACACGCCCACCATCGCCTGCAGGGTCTGCTTGACCGTCTTGGCCGGGGTGCCGACCAGGAACGCACCCAGCGCGGCACCGCCGATGATGACCAGCTCATACGGCTGCCACAGCGCCCCCAGGCGGCCGTGTGCGCCGAGATAGCCGCCCAGCACGCTGATGATGACAACCAGGAATCCAACGATGATGAGCATGGCGCAACGCAAGGAGCGGGGATATCTCCTTGTCGGCCCATCACCGGGTTTTCTGAAGAGGGAATTCTGTGAAATCGGTCAGCGGGGTGTTTCAGCCCGCCACGCCGCTTTCTGCACCGCCACGGCGCAACGGATCAGGCCACTGCTCGCCGTTGCCGGTGAACGAAAGTGAGACGGAGTTCAGGCAGTGGCGCTCGTAGGTCGGCGGCGGGCCGTCCGGGAACACGTGGCCCAGATGGCTGCCGCAGCGGGCGCAGGTGATCTCGGTGCGGACCATGCCGTGGCTGGTGTCGCGGATCTCGCGCACGTGCGCCGGGTCGAACGGCGCGAAGAAGCTGGGCCAGCCGGTGCCGGAATCGAACTTGGTGCTGGAGCGGAACAGCGGCAGCGCGCACAGCCGGCAGCAGTAGACGCCCTCACGCTTGTTGTCGAGGAACACGCCACAGAACGGTGCCTCGGTGCCGTGCTGCAGCAGCACGCGGCGCTCTTCGCTGCTGAGGCCGGCGACCAGCGCCTCGGTCTGGGTGGCAGTGGGGGGCGTCAGGTCGAAGGCGGTCATGGGGGCGCTCCGTGGGGGGTGATGGCCTGGGGATGCGGGAAAACGTGGGGGTGATGGCGCGACCTTGCAAGTGTGATGGCCGTTCATGGCGGGCACACGGGGGCAGGCGCATGGTGAAGACGATCCACGCCGGAGCGTGCCATGAAATCGCCCCTTCCCTTGTTGTTGCTGGCCCTGCTGCCTGCGTTGGCGCTGGCCCAGGTGCCGACCGCCGATCCCACCGCCACCCGCAGCACCACCACCGTGGCGCCCGCCCCGGTGCCACCGCCGCCACAGGCTGCGCGCCCGCAGCCGCAGGTATTGCCCTCGCCGCAGCCGGCGCAGCCGATCAAGTCCACCGGGCCGGCCCAGGTCGCGCCGACGCCGGTACCGAAGCCGGCCGACAAGGTCTACGACCGCAACGGTCGCATCATTCCCGGCGTGCGCCCGGCCGGTCCCAACCGCGTGTTCGATTCGCGCACCGGGCGTTATCTCGACAGCGTGCCGCAGGGCGACGGCCAGCAGATCCGGTAAGGCCGCGCTACGCCCGGCGGCGCAGCTGAACCCCCGAAAACAACATCCTGCCGATCACTGCTTTTTCGCCTGCGATTAACCGATCCGGGACCACCGTGGCCCTGCGCCGGCATTCCGCCGCCGCATGTCCTTCGTCCACTGGATCGCGATCATGAAAAACCAGCAGAACCGTCATCCCGGCAAGGAACCGCAGGGCCGCAACCCGCAGCAACAGCAGCAACAGCAACAGCAACAGATGGACCCGCAGCAGCCGCACAAGGGCGGCAGGCAGCAGGAGCAGCGTTCGCAGAAACATCCGCAGCAGCGTTGACTGTTGCCATGACCGGGGTCAGAGCCCGCTGCGCGGGATCCGACCCCTTGCCGAATCCTGACCGGGGTCGGATCCCGCAACGCGGGCTCTGACCCCGATTGCAACGGCCTCAATCGGGAATCGGCAAGCTCAGCGTTTCCTTCACTTCTTCCATCACGATATAGCTTTTCGACTCACGCACGTGCGGCAGTGTCAGCAACGTGCTGCCGAGCAGCTTGCGGTAGGAGGCCATTTCGCTGATCCGCGCTTTCAGCAGGTAATCGAAGTCGCCCGACACCAGATGGCACTCCAGCACGTTGGGCAGCTTCAGGGCCGCGCGCCGGAATTCCTCGAAGATGTCGCCGGACTTGTAGGCCAGGCTGATCTCCACGAACACCAGCAGGCTGGCCTTCACCGCCGCAGGGTCGAGGTGGGCGTGGTAACCGGTGATCACCCCCTCGCGCTCCAGCCGGCGTACGCGCTCGGTGCATGGGGTGGTGGACAGGCCGACCCGCTCACCCAGTTCGGTGAAGGAGATGCGGCCTTCGGCCTGCAGGATGCGCAGGATCTTGCGGTCGATCTTGTCCAGTTCGCGGGTACGGGTGGCCATGGCCGTCAACCTTCGGGAATGAATTGCAGGAGAACATCCTGCCGGTGTATTTCAAAACAGGCAAATCAACTGGTATCGGCTGTCTATACTTCCCCAATTATGGTCCCGGCACGCTTCAGTGCAGGGAATGATCGGGTTGGAGAAGTCCCATGCGAGTCCTAGTTCTCGGCAGCGGCGTGATCGGCACCACCAGTGCCTGGTACCTGCGACAGGCCGGGTTTGAAGTCACGGTCATCGACCGCCAGCCCGGCCCGGCGCTGGAGACCAGCTTCGCCAACGCCGGCCAGCTGTCGTTCGGCTACACCTCGCCGTGGGCGGCGCCGGGCGTGCCGAAGAAGGCGATCGGCTGGCTGTTCGAAAAGCACGCGCCGCTGGCGATCAAGCCGGGCATGGACCTGGCCCAGTACCGCTGGCTGTGGCAGATGCTGCGCAACTGCACCCACGAGCGCTACGCGATCAACAAGGCGCGCATGGTGCGCATGTCCGAGTACAGTCGCGACTGCCTGAACGAGCTGCGCGCGCAGATCGGCATCGAATTCGAAGGCCGCGACCTGGGCACCACCCAGTTGTTCCGCACCCAGCAGCAGCTGGATGCCTCGGCGCAGGACATCGAGATCCTGGCCCAGTACGGCGTGCCGTACGAGGTGCTGGACCGCGCCGGCATCATCCAGGCCGAGCCTGCGCTGGCCCACGTCGATGGCCTGGTCGGCGCGCTGCGCCTGCCGCGCGACCAGACCGGCGACTGCCAGCTGTTCACCCGCCGCCTGGCGCAGATGTGCGTCGATGCCGGCGTCGAGTTCCGCTTCGACCAGGACATCACCGGGCTGGAGTTCGACGGCGACCGCATCACCGGCGTGCGCATCGACGGCAAGCTGGAAACCGCCGACCGCTTCGTGGTTGCACTGGGCAGCTACTCGCCGGCGCTGGTCGCGCCGCTGGGCATGCGCCTGCCGGTGTACCCGCTGAAGGGCTACTCGCTGACCCTGCCGATCACCGACCCGGCGATGGCGCCCAC
This sequence comes from Stenotrophomonas sp. SMYL89, assembly GCF_036319985.1. NCBI lineage: Bacteria > Pseudomonadati > Pseudomonadota > Gammaproteobacteria > Lysobacterales > Lysobacteraceae > Stenotrophomonas > Stenotrophomonas sp. SMYL89. The sequence continues at coordinate 30,480 of NZ_JAWIRW010000026.1, forward strand.
GTCGACCATCCTCGACGAGAGCTACAAGGTGGCGGTGACCCGCTTCGACGACCGCATCCGCGTCGGTGGCATGGCCGAAGTGGCCGGCTTCGACCTGTCGTTGTCGCAGCGCCGCCGCGAGACCCTGGAACTGGTGGTCAGCGACCTGTACCCGAAGGGCGGCGACCTGTCGCGCGCGCAGTTCTGGACCGGCCTGCGCCCGGCCACGCCGGATGGCACGCCGGTAATCGGCGCCACGCCGTTCCGCAACCTGTACCTCAACACCGGCCACGGCACGCTGGGCTGGACCATGGCCTGCGGTTCGGGTCGCTACCTGGCCGACCTGATGAGCGCGCGCCAGCCGCAGATCAGCACCGAAGGCCTGGATATTTTCCGCTACGGCCAGTACGGTCACGCGCCGCAACACGAGAACCGCACATGCGTCCTGCCCGCGCGCTGATCGATCTGGGCGCTCTGCGCAGCAACTACCGGCTCGCCCGTGAACTGGGCGGTGGCAAGGCCCTGGCGATCATCAAGGCCGATGCCTATGGGCATGGCGCGGTGCGCTGTGCCCAGGCGCTGGAGGATGAGGCCGATGGCTTCGGCGTGGCCACCATCGAAGAAGCGCTGGAACTGCGCCAGGCCGGCATCCGTGCGCCGATCCTGCTGCTGGAGGGCATTTTCGAACCCAGCGACATGGCGTTGGTGGCCGAGCATGATTTCTGGTTCGCCGTCGGTTCGCCGTGGCAGCTGGAGGCCGTGGCCGCCTTCGACAGCCCCCGCCCGTTGACGGTGTGGCTGAAGCTGGACAGCGGCATGCATCGCCTAGGCCTGGACGTGGACAGCTTCCGCGCGGCGCACGCGCGCCTGTCGGCGCTGCCGCAGGTCGAGCGCATCGTGCTGATGACCCACCTGGCGCGCGCCGACGAGCTGGACAGCGAACGCACCCACGAACAGGCGGCGACGTTCGCGCGCGCCATCGACGGCCTGCACGGCGAGACCAGCGTCTGCAACTCGCCGGCGCTGCTGGGCTGGCCGGACGTGCGCAGTGACTGGGTGCGCCCGGGCCTGATGCTGTATGGCGCAAATCCGCTGCCGGACGACACCACGCTGACCGAGCGCCTGCGCCCGGTGATGACGATGCAGTCGAAGGTGATCGCCGAACGCTGGATCGAAGCGGGTGAGCCGGTGGGTTATGGCGCGCGCTTCGTGGCCAAGGCGCGCACCCGCGTGGGTGTGGTTGCACTCGGCTATGCCGACGGTTATCCGCAGTTTGCCCCGAACGGCACGCCGGTGCTGATCGACGGCCAGCCCGGCACGCTGATCGGCCGCGTGTCGATGGACATGCTGACGGTGGACCTGACCGCGCATCCGCAGGCCGCGGTGGGCAGCGTGGTGGAACTGTGGGGCAGTGCGCCGACGTTGGCGGAACTGGCGCCGCGATGCGGCGTGAGCGCGTACCAGCTGCCGTGCGCGGTCAAGCGCGTGGCGAAGGTGTACGTGTAGAGCCGAGCCTACGCTCGGCTCCGGGAACGTGTGTCGACCAAGGTCGACACCTACCGGTGGGTCGCGTTGCCGGGCATTGCTGCGCAGCCCGGTGGGGCGCGTCGCCCGGCATTACCGCGCAGCGGTGGCCTGGCTGGCCAGCTGGCGCTTCACCCAGTCATCAATCAGGCGCTTCTCGTAGCGCAGCGGATCGCTGTTGGTCAGCAACCCACTGCCCTGCAGGTAGCCGGAGTCGCTCAGGCGGGCGTCGCCTTCGCTCACAATACGGCCGTCGGCGTCCTTCAACGTGTACTGCAGGGTGATGCGGGGCGGGTAGATATCGCGCATCACGCGGATGTCGCGCGCACGCGGGCCGTGCCACGGCTCGTAGTCACCGGCACGCTTGATGTCGACCAGGGTCACATCGAGTGTCTGTCCGGGCTGCAGCGGTTTGGCGGCGGTGGTCTGCAGGTAGCGGGCCAGCTGCTGTACCCAGTCACCGCGTTCGGCCTCGAAGCGATTGGTGCTCTGGCGGATCTCGGTGAACTTGGCCGGATCCTCCCATTTCACGCTGACCGGGCCATTGGCCTGCAACGCACGCGGGGCTTCCGGATCGGTCACCGCGCGTGGCGCAGCATGGGCGCCGCCTGCCACAAGGGCACTGGCCAGCAGAAGGGCGGCAGCAAGTGAGCGGTTCATGACGGTCTCCTGCATCCCCTGAGGGGGACGATATTGATTACGGATCGAGTGTGATCCCGCTCCCGGGCAACGGCAATGGCCGAATGCGTCATGCACAAGAGTGGTTGCCGCCAATTCATCGTCGTCAACCCTGACTGACGGCGCTTGACGCTGTGAATACGCTCTCTGGAACATGCTGTGTTTCCAATCCGGCCCGTCCAGACGCCCTTGTCCACACTGCCGCCCCTAGTGGAGCGCCCACCGATGATGGTGCCGGCGCCCGAACCCGACCTGCATCATGGCGTGCTTGAGCGCATCAACGCCGGTTTCTGCGTGATCCAGGTGCTGTTCGAAGGTGACCGCGCGGTGGACTACCGTTTCATCGAGGTCAACGACGCCTTCGAGCGCCATACCGGATTGAAGGACGCACGCGGTCAGCGCATGACGGCGCTGGAGCCGCACCACGAGCAGGACTGGTTCCGCATCTACGGCGAGGTCGCACGCAGCGGCCGGCCGGCGCAGTTCGAGATGGAGGCACGAGCGCTGGGCCGCTCCTTCGCGGTCGACGCGGTGCGGGTGGGGCGACCGGGAGAAGACAAGGTCGGCATCCTGTTCTTCGACATCACCGCGCGCAAGCAGATGGAAGTGGAGCTGGGTGAAAGCGAAGCCCGCTTCAGCGCACTGGCCGATGGCCTGCCGATGCCGGTATGGGTACTCGACGAGCGCGGCCACGCCCGCTTCGTCAACAGCGCCTTCAGCGAATTCTTCGGTGGCGATGAAACGCGCGTTCCGGAAGATGTATGGCGCGGCCTGGTGCACCCGGATGATGCGTCCGTATTCGAGTACGAGCTGCAGGAAGCATTGAAGGCGCAGCGTTCGATGCATGCGCTGGTACGCGCGCGCCGCGCCGACGGCCAATGGCGCTGGCTGGAGATGAACGCGCGCCCGCGCTTCTCGCGCATGGGCCGCTTCATCGGCCTGGCCGGCAGCAGTCCGGACGTGACCGAACGCCGCGAGATCGAACTGGCACGCGAGGAGCTGCTGCAGTCCGAGCGCGCCGCGCGCAGTGCCGCCGAGAACATGGCGCGGTTGAAGGACGAATTCCTGGCCACGCTGTCGCACGAGCTGCGCACGCCGCTGACCACCATCCTCGGTTGGAGCGAACTGCTGCTGCAGCGGGTGGACAACACCAGCCCGCTGTACAAGGGCTTGAACGTGATCGCCAACAGCGCCGGCGCGCAGAAGCGGCTGATCTCGGACATGCTCGACCTCAGCAGCATGCTGCTGGGCAAGGTACAGCTGGAAGTGGAAATGCTGGATCTGCGCACGCTGCTGGGCGAGGCCATCGGCGCGCAGGAACTGGTGGCCGAGGGCAAGGCGCTGGACGTGCACCTGCAGCTGCCCGAGCAGCCAAGCCCCGTGCTCGGCGATGCCACTCGCCTGCAGCAGGTGTTCTGGAACCTGCTGTCGAACGCGATCAAGTTCACCCCGGCCGAAGGCCGCATCGACGTGCAGTTGCAGGCCGACGGCAACCACTGGGTGATTACGGTGAGCGATACCGGTGATGGCATCGCACCGGAGTTCCTCAACCACCTGTTCAGCCGCTTCCGCCAGGCCGATGGCACCACCACGCGCCGCCATGGCGGCCTCGGCCTGGGCCTGGCGATCGTGCAGCAGCTGGTTGAACTGCACGGCGGCACCGTTGCCGCCGCCAGCGAGGGCCATGGCCACGGCGCCACGTTCACCGTGCGCCTGCCGCAGCACCTGCCGGATGCCGAGCGCCGGCCGCTGCGCGAAGTCATCAGCGGGCCGATCCTGGAGCCGGTGATCGTCGAGCCGTATCCGCTGCGGGGCATGCACGTGTTGGCGGTGGAAGACCAGCCGGAGGTGCTGGAGTACCTGCGGCGCATGCTGGAAGAGCAGGGCGCCAGCGTGTCGGCGGCCAGTTCGGCCGGCGAGGCACTGGCACTGCTGGCCGACACCGGCCATCTGCAGTACCACGTGATGCTGACCGACATCGGCATGCCGGGCATGGATGGCTACGGGCTGGTACGCACGCTGCGCGAGGACATGGGCGTGGATGCCGCAACACTGCCCGCGGTGGCGGTGACCGCACTGGCGCGTGCCGATGATCGGCGCCGCGCGCTGGCCTCGGGCTTCCAGGAGCACGTCGCCAAGCCGTACTCGGTGGCGCAGCTGGTGGCTGCCGTACGCAAGGTGCAGGTGCCGCGCGCGGACAGCGCGCTGCACTGAACATTCACGGCCGATTGGCGAACCTGCAATCAGGAGGTCGCCGATGTCCCGTATTGCTCCCCGCATCCATACCGATCCGGCGCAGATCGCGCGCCTCGAAGCCCTGCTGCCGCAGCTGGAGGGCGAAACGCAGGTGGAACTGACCCTGCACGACGGCCGGCGCCTGCTCGGCACGGTGGCGGTGAAGCCGACCGTGCAGCAGTACCGCAATGACGCCGGCGATGAAGGCAGCAACGGCCAGTTGCGCCTGGATGACTACGACACGCCGGTGCAGCAGCACCATGTGTGGCTGGACGAGATCGCCAGCGTCAACCGTCTGCCACCCAGGGCGCCTTGATCGGATGTAGAGCCGAGCCCACGCTCGGCTGCGCCGTCACCCGAGCGTGGGCTCGGGCGCTACACCGGTGCATCAATGCTCGAACAACGTCGGCGTCGCCTCGAACCGCCGCGCATAGGCGCGTTCCTCCGCGACCCGGGCCACCTCGTCGTCGGCCAGGTCCGGCGCACCATACACTGCATAGGCCACGCTGCCATCGGCGCCATGGCCGACCTGGTGCAGCCGGTAGCGTGAGTGGCCGCCGCCGGTGTCCTCGGGGTAGTGCACGGGCGGATGGCTGCCTTCCAGGTCCATTTCACTGTTGTCGACCACGCCACCGACGAACAAGGCTCGCATGCAGGTTCTCCTGGGTTTCCGGGGGAGCCTCTACCCTGAACGTTCCAATGTTGCTGGCGGATCAAGGCCCCGTTCGGGTTTCGCAAAGCGGCCTGGCGGGGCCGGCCCGGCCAAGCCGGTACAATGGACGGCCCTCACGCTTGAAGTACCCGCGCCGATGGCCTCCAGCGACGACGCCCCCCTGCAGACCCTGTTCCTGCCGTTCTCCCAAGGTGCCCTGCGCTGGCCGGAGGGCCCGGTGGCCTTCCTGCGTGCCCGCGATGGCTGGCCGCTGCGAGAAGTGGCCGGCAACCGCGAGCTGCACTGCGAGCAGAGTTTTGCCCCGTTCGCGCAGCCGCTGCAGCAGGCCGCCGGCTGGACCGTCAGCGGCCAGCTGGACGATGCCGCAGGCAAGGGCCGCTACCCGCTGGTGCTGGTGCTGCCGCCGCGCCAGCGCGAAGAAGCCCGCGCGCTGTTCGCCCGCGCGCTGGCGCTGGTCGCCGACGGCGGCCGCATCGTCGCCTGCCAATCCAACAACGAAGGCGCGCGCTCGGGCGAGGGCGACCTCAAGCAGCTGGCCGGCCTCGGCGGCAGCCTGACCAAGAACCATTGCCGCGTGTACTGGACCGCCCCGCTGCAGGTCCAGCACGACGCCGACCTGGCCAAGCGCTGGTCGGCGCTGGACGCGGTGCGCCCGATCGTGGGTGGCCGCTTCCTCAGCCGCCCGGGCGTGTTCGCCTGGGACCGCATCGATCCCGCGTCGGCGCTGCTGGCCGAGCACCTGCCGGCCGACCTGGCCGGGCGTGCCGCCGACCTCGGCGCGGGCTACGGCTACCTGTCACGCGAACTGCTGGAGCGTTGCCCGAAGATCACCGCGCTGGACCTGTACGAGGCCGAGCAACGTGCGTTGGCGCTGGCCGAGCTGAACCTGGCGCCGCCGCCGCGCCCGCTGCCGCTGCGCTTCCTGTGGCAGGACGTCACCGCCGGCATCGAGCCGGGCTACGACGTCATCATCAGCAATCCGCCGTTCCACACGCCGTCGCGCGCCGACCGCCCGGACATCGGCCAGCGCTTCATCGCCGTGGCCGCGCAGGCGTTGCGCCCGGGCGGGCGCCTGTACGTGGTGGCAAATCGCCACCTGCCGTACGAGCACACCCTCAACGACAGCTTCGGTGCCGTGCGCGTGATTGCCGAGCGCGATGGCTTCAAGCTGGTCGAAGCGGTGAAGGGGAAGGGCCGGTGAAGCTGGTCAAGCACATCGCCAACCTGGGCTACGGCAGCCGCAAGCAGGTGCAGTGGATGTTCCGCGAGGGACGCGTCACCGACGCCGACGGCGAGGTGCTGTACGCCGACGACCAGGTGCCACACGAGGCCATCCGTGTCGATGGCGAGCCGCTGGACCCGCCGGCCGGCTTGTCGATCGCGCTGCACAAGCCGGCCGGCTATACCTGCTCGACCAAGGACACCGGCCGCCTGATCTACGACCTGCTGCCACCGCGCTTCCGCGACCGCGATCCGGTGCTGTCCACGGTCGGCCGCCTCGACCGCGAGACCAGTGGCCTGCTGCTGCTGACCGACGACGGTGGCCTGCTGCATCGGATCATCTCGCCGAAGTCGAAGCTGCCCAAGGTCTACGAAGTGGAGCTGAGCGACGACCTGCGCGGCGACGAAGCGGCGCTGTTCGCCAGCGGCACGCTGATGCTGGAGTCCGAGAAGACGCCCCTGCTGCCGGCTGAACTGGAAGTGCTGGATGTGCGCCGCGCGCGCCTTGTGCTGCACGAAGGCCGCTACCATCAGGTACGCCGCATGTTCGCCGCCACCGGCAACCACGTGCAGGCCCTGCATCGCAGCCGCGTCGGCGGGCTGGACCTGCAGGGGCTGGACGAGGGGCAATGGCGGCAGCTCACTTCCACCGACCTGGATACGCTGTTCGCTCCATGACCAACATTGCTGCGCTGCCGTTCCTCCCCGACGCCGTCATCTTCGACATGGACGGCTTGATGATCGACAGCGAGCGGGTCTCGCTGGCCTGCTGGAGCCAGGCCGCCGACGAGTTCGGACTGGGCCTGGATGAAACGGTGTTCCTGCGCATGGTCGGCCTCGGTGATCGCGACACGCACGCGCTGCTACGTGCGCAGGGCATCGAGGACAGCGTGATCGAGGCGGTGGCCGCGCGCTGCCACGAGCTGTATGAAGCACGCACGCAGACCGGCCTGCCGTTGCGGCCGGGCATCCTGGAGCTGCTGGAATTGCTGAAGGCGCATGCGGTTCCGCGCGCGGTGGCGACCACTACGCGGCAGCCACGGGCCAACCGCAAGCTGGCGGCGGCCGGACTGCTGCCGTACTTCGATGCGGTGATCACCAGTGGCGACGTGGCGCGGCCGAAGCCGGCGCCGGACATCTATCTGCTGGCCGCGCAGCGGCTGGGGCAGGCGCCGGAGCGGTGCCTGGCGCTGGAGGATTCGCCGGCGGGTACGCGTGCGGCACTGGCGGCCGGCATGACGGTGATCCAGGTGCCGGACCTGGTGCATCCGGATGAAGAGTTGCGTGCCCTGGGCCACCGCATCGTTGGATCGCTGGTGGACGCGCACGCATTGCTGGTGCCGTTGTTGCCGAAGTAACGGTGGGTGCCAACCGCCTCTGAGGGTGGGTGCCGACCGTTGGTCGGCACACCTGTTCCCATCACACCCGCCCGAACACCAGCGCGGCGTTGGTGCCACCGAAGCCGAAGCTGTTGGACATCACCGTATCCAGCTTCTGCTCGCGGCTTTCGCGCAGGATCGGGAAGCTCTCCACCTTCGGGTCCAGCTCGCCGATGTTGGCCGAACCGGCGACGAAGCCGTCGCGCATCATCAGCAGGCAGTAGATCGCCTCATGCACGCTCGCTGCACCCAGCGAGTGGCCGGACAACGCCTTGGTCGACGACAGCGGCGGTACCGCGTCGCCGAACACTTCGCGGATGGCGTTGAGCTCGGTGACATCCCCCAGCGGCGTCGAGGTGCCGTGGGTGTTGAGGTAGTCCAGCGGACGATCGACGCCCTGCAGCGCCATCTTCATGCAGCGCACCGCGCCTTCACCGGACGGAGCCACCATGTCGGCACCATCGGAGGTGACGCCATAGCCGATCAGCTCGGCATGGATGTGCGCGCCGCGGGCTACGGCGTGGTCGTAGTCTTCCAGCACCAGCATGCCGCCACCACCGGCGATGACGAAGCCGTCGCGGTCCTTGTCGTACGGACGCGAAGCGCTGGCCGGGGTCTCGTTGAAGCTGGTCGACAGTGCGCCCATCGCGTCGAACATCACGCTCATCGACCAGTGCAGGTCTTCACCGCCACCGGCGAACATGATGTCCTGCGCGCCATGGCGGATCATGTCCGCGGCGGCGCCGATGCAGTGTGCCGACGTCGCGCAGGCGGCCGACAGCGAGTAGCTGACGCCCTTGATCTGGTAGGCCGTGGCCAGGCAGGCCGAGACGGTCGAGCACATCGTGCGCGGCACCATGTACGGGCCGACCTTGCGCACGCCACGCTCGCGCAGCAGATCGACCGCGCCGATCTGCCATTCGCTGGAGCCGCCACCGGAACCGGCGATCAGGCCGGTGCGCAGGCTGCTGACCTGCTCGGCGCTGAGCCCGGCATCGGCGATGGCGTCGCGCATGGCCAGATAGGCGAAGGCCGCCGCATCGCTCATGAAGCGCTTCTGCTTGCGGTCGATCAGCGCGTCCAGATCGAGATCGACGCGGCCGCCGATCTGGCTGCGCAGGCCGGCCTCGGCATGGTCGGCCAGTGCAGTGATGCCGGAGCGCCCTTCGCGCAGCGCGGCCGAAACAGTATCCAGATCATTGCCGAGGCAGGACGTGATGCCCATGCCGGTGATGACGACGCGACGCATCAGAAGCTCCCGGTTTCAGTGAACAGGCCGACGCGCAGGTCGCGCGCGCTGTAGATTTCGCGGTCATCCACGTACATGCGGGCATCGGACTGGGCCATCACCAGCTTGCGGTTGATGACGCGGCTGATGTCGATCTCGTAGCGCACCAGCTTGGCGTCCGGCAGCACCTGGCCGGTGAACTTCACCTCCCCACAGCCCAGCGCGCGGCCCTTGCCGGGGGCGCCCAGCCAGGTCAGGAAGAAGCCGGTCAGCTGCCACATGGCATCCAGGCCCAGGCAGCCGGGCATCACCGGGTCGCCGATGAAATGGCAGCCGAAGAACCACAGGTCCGGGCGGATATCCAGTTCGGCGCGTACCATGCCTTTGCCATGCGGTCCGCCGTCCTCGCGGATTTCGGTGATGCGGTCGAACATCAGCATCGGGTCGTTGGGCAGACGGCCGGCAGCGGTGCCGAACAGTTCACCGCGTGCGCTGGCCAGCAGCTGTTCGCGGTTGAACGCGTGGAGACGGGTCATGAAGCACAATCCTGGAAGCGAAGAACAGGGAAACAAGCGCCCGAGAATGCCCGTGGAAACTGCGCCGATCAAACATTTCAACCGTACGCAACCGTAGTGTTTTCAAGGGAATACGCGCATCCTGTTGATGTGCAACGACCATACTTCGGCGTGTGGCCCGCCCGGCCCGCCCCCGCCCTTTCCACCTGACATGACCCGACTGCGCAAGATCATCCACGTTGACATGGACGCGTTCTACGCGTCGGTGGAGCAGCGCGACGATCCGTCACTGCGCGGCAAGCCGGTGGTTGTGGCATGGCGCGGCGCACGTTCGGTGGTGTGCGCGGCCTCGTATGAGGCGCGCGTGTTCGGTGTGCGTTCGGCGATGCCCGCCGTGCGTGCCGAGCGCCTGTGCCCGGATGCGATCTTCGTGCCGCCGGACTTCACGCGTTACAAGGCGGTGTCACAGCAGGTACGCGCGATCTTCCTTCGCCATACCGACCTGGTCGAGCCGTTGTCGCTGGACGAGGCCTATCTGGACGTGACCGAGCCGAAGAGTGGCATCGAACTGGCCACCGACATCGCCCGCACCATCCGCGCGCAGATCCGCGAGGAAACGAACCTGACTGCTTCAGCCGGGATCGCGCCGAACAAGTTCCTGGCGAAGATCGCCTCGGACTGGCGCAAGCCTGATGGCCAGTTCGTGATTCCGCCGCAGCGCGTGGATGCGTTCCTGGCACCGCTGCCGGTGAACCGGGTGCCCGGCGTCGGCAAGGTCATGGAAGGCAAGCTGGCCGCGCGTGGCATCGTCACCTGCGGTGACCTGCGGCAGTGGGCGCTGATCGACCTGGAAGAGGCATTCGGCAGCTTCGGGCGCAGCCTGTACAACCGCGCACGCGGCATCGACGAGCGGCCGGTGGAGCCGGACCAGCAGGTGCAGTCGATTTCCTCGGAGGACACCTTCGCCGAAGACCTGCTGCTGGAAGACCTGACCGAGGCGATCGTGCAGCTGGCCGGGAAGACCTGGAACGCCACGCGCAAGACCGAGCGCATCGGCCACACCGTGGTACTGAAACTGAAGACCGCGCAGTTCCGCATCCTCACCCGCAGCTTCACCCCGGAGCGCCCGCCGGAATCGATGGAAGAGCTGCGTGACATCGCCCTGTCGCTGCGCGCGAGGGTGGATCTGCCGGCCGAGACGCGTTACCGCCTGGTCGGCGTCGGCCTGGGTGGTTTCCGCGAAAAGGAGCCGGTGGTGCAGGGGGAACTGTTCGAGCACACCCAGACCGATCCCCCCTGATCGTTAATCCACGCATGGCGTGGATCTACGTGTCGACCAGGGTCGACACCCACCAGGAGCAGGTCATTCCATCCAGACAGGTTGCGGAGACATGCCATCCAGACAGATCGCAGAGAACCGTCGAAGGCGGGGTGGGGGCGGGTGGGGGGG
>NZ_JAWIRW010000027.1:0-40250 GCF_036319985.1 Stenotrophomonas sp. SMYL89
TCCGCGGCATGGATGCCGCGGCCACGCCCCCAGGGACGGGTTCACGGCGTCCCCTGCGCAGCCCACCCTCCCGGCCTAAACGTAGGAAATCCGCCGCTCTCCGCGACCACCCCGAGGGGCTTCGCCGTTGGCTGGAATCCAGATACCCCGTAAACAAAAACGCCCCAGCACAGGGCCAGGGCGTTCTCGTACCTCAGGTCAGGCAGGCATCAGAATTCCTGCCAGTCCCCGTCGGCCAGTTCCGTGGCCATCGGGCGACCACCCGCGGTGCGGCGCGCGGGCGGAGCGGCCGGAGCCGGTGCTGCCGGTGCAGCAGCACGCGGGGCCGGGGCAGCAACGCGCGGCGGTGCAACCACGGTATCGGCTTCGTCGACCACGAAGATCGACACGGCCTCGCTGAGGTGGCCGGCCTGTTCTTCCATCGCACGGGCCGCAGCGGTGGCTTCTTCCACCAGCGCAGCGTTCTGCTGGGTGGTTTCGTCCATCTGCACCACGGTCTGGTTGACCTGCTCGATGCCGGCCGACTGCTCCTGCGAAGCCGCAGAGATCTCGGCCATGATGTCGGTCACGCGCTGCACCGAGGCGACGATCTCGCCCATGGTCGCGCCGGCCTTGTGTACCAGTGCCGAGCCGTCGTTGACCTTGCCGACCGAATCATCGATCAGGCCCTTGATCTCCTTGGCGGCGGCGGCCGAGCGCTGGGCGAGGGTGCGCACTTCGCTGGCGACCACGGCAAAGCCACGGCCCTGTTCACCGGCACGGGCGGCTTCCACCGCGGCATTCAGCGCCAGGATGTTGGTCTGGAAGGCGATGCCGTCGATGACCGAGATGATCTCGGCAATCTTCTTCGACGAGGCTTCGATGGCCGACATGGTGGTAACCACCTGGCCGACGACGTCGCCGCCCTGCGAGGCGACACCGTGCGCGCCGATGGCGAGCTGGTTGGCCTGGCGGGCATGTTCAGCGTTCTGGCGCACGGTGGAGGTCAGTTCCTCCATCGAAGCAGCGGTCTCTTCCAGGTTGGCGGCCTGCTGCTCGGTACGGCGCGACAGGTCGCTGTTGCCCGAGGCGATTTCGCCGGCGGCCGAGCTGATCGCGCGGCTGGACTGCTTGATGCGGGTGACGATCTCGCTCAGCTGTGCGGCGGTGGCGTTGGCGTCGTCGCGCATGCGGGCGAACACACCCTGGTAGTCGCCGTGCATGCGCACGGTCAGGTCACCCTGCGACAGCGCGGCAAGCAGGCCGGAGATCTGCTCGATGCTGCCGGCATTGGCGTCCAGCAGGCCGTTGATCTGCTGCGCCAGCTGCAGGAAGAAACCTTCCTTGTCGCTGGCATCGATGCGGCCGGACAGGTCGCCGGCAGCCGCCTGGGCGATGACGCGTGCTACTTCGGCTTCGACCAGCGCTTCCTGGGTGCGGTCGCGCCATTCCACCACGTAGCCGACGGTGTCACCACCTTCATTGCGGATGGTCGATACCACCTGCGCGAACTGGGCATCGCCGTACTGCATCGGGCGACGGGCGACGCCGTGGGCCTTCAGGTTGCCCAGCAGGGTCTGGTCCATCTCGCCACGGTGTTCCAGCACGGTGACCGGCTTGCCGATCAGCGAGGCCTGGGCGTCGAAGTCCGGCAGGTCGCGGCGCACTTCGTCCTGGTACTGGCTCAGGGTCTGCTGCAGGGCGCGGTTGCTGTAGACGATGGTGTTGCTGGTATCGGTCAGGTAGACGCCGGTGGAGCTGTAGTCCAGCGCGGTGCGGATGCGCAGATTCTCGCGCGCAACGGCCTGGTCGGTTTCGATGCGCTCGCGCAGGTCGCGCTGCATGCGCTGCATGGCCTGCATCAGCTCGCCCACTTCGTCCTGGCGGCTGACATCGATGTGGCCATCGAGCTTGCCGCCGGCGACGTCGTTGGCGACCGAAACGGCGCCACGCACGCTGCCGACCAGGGCGCGGGCGAACAGCCAGACCAGCACCAGGCCGAGTGCGGCGCCGCCCAGCAGGGCAATCACGGTCAGCACGGCCGAGGCGGAATAGGTGGACGCGGCCTCTTCGCGCGAGGCGCGGGCGAGGCGGTTGTCTTCGGCGATCAGCGCTTCCAGCGCCGAAGCAGCCTTGCGGTGCTTGGTGCGGGTCTCGCCCACGAAGGTATCGATGGCATCGTCCGGCAGGTCCAGTTCCAGCATCTCGGTGACGCTGTCATAGGAGGCCAGGGCGTCCTTCCATTCCTTGGCGAAGGTATCGAACAGCTTCTTCTGCTGCGCGTTGTCGACCAGCTTCGGGTAGTCCTTGATCGACGTGTCCATGCTGGTGCGCAGGTCGACGGCCTGCTTGCGCGCGTCGGACTTGACGTCATCGCTGGCGCGGATCAGCTGCTGGTAGGCGGCATTGCGGTACTCGCCCAGCATGCCGCGCATCTCGCCGGCCATGCGGATGCTTTCCATGCGCGAACCGGCCAACTCGGTGGTGACGTTGTTCAGCGAATGCAGTCCGCGATAGGCGACGATGCCCTGCAGCAGCATCACCAGCAGGAGGACACCGAAGGTCAACAGCAGCTTCGGCATCAGTTTCAGGTTGTTGATCCACGGCATGGGCGTTGCGATCTCCTAAGGCAGACGCGTCCGGGCATCGGGCCCGGTTGCAGCAGAAACCACGCCGGCACGAGCTCCGGCGTGGTTCGACGGACAGCGGATTACTTGATATTGGCCAGCTTCAGGCCCGCCGGCGAGCTGACTTCGATTTCCGCGCGCGAGGCGTCGCGCTGGATCTTGCCGATCACGCACACGGTCTTGCCTTCCAGGGTTTCCAGCGGGAAGGAGAACTTGCCGCGGTTCTCGCCGGCGATGCGGGCCGAGAAGGTGTGGCGCGGGAAGGCGCCGCCCATGTACAGGAAGGTCGGCTGGCCTTCGGAACCTTCTGCGTAGCGGGCCTTTTCGACCTTGCCACAGACCATGCCGTCCTTGCCGACCGAACGCGGGGCCAGTTCCGGCGGGATCATGTCGGCCGCCTGGGCGAACGCGGAGGAAGCGGTGGTGGCCAGGACAGCGGCCGAAACGAACGCAAGCAGGGACTTCATCGAGGTGTATCTCCGGGGATGGTGATGGTCGTTCCGGTTCCGCGCGCTCCTGCGCGACCGGCTTCTGTCCCCCTATCGGCACCGCCGGGGGGAACTGAAGGGTTTTGTGACCAGAACGTGAAGCAGGTCCGCTGGGTCAGGCGGCAACGTCTTCGGCGAGGGTGGACTGGCCCATGTCGGCGCTGTCGAGCAGGGTCTCGATGTCCAGCAGGATCAGCATGCGGTCGTCGTGTGTGCCGATGCCGGAGATGAAGCGCGTATCGACCGCAGCGCCGAACTCCGGGGTCGGGCGGATCTGCTCGGCCGACAGCGGGATCACGTCCGACACGCTGTCGACCACGATGCCGACCACGCGGTCTTCGACGTTGAGCACGATCATCACGGTGAAGGCGTCGTAGCGGGCGTTGTCCAGGCGCAGCTTCAGGCGCAGGTCGATGACCGGCACGATGGTGCCGCGCAGGTTGATCACGCCCTTGATGTAGTCCGGGGCATCCGGCACGCGGGTGACCGCATCGTAGCCACGGATTTCCTGCACCTTGAGGATGTCCACGCCGTAGTGCTCGGCGCCGAGCGTGAAGCTGAGGAATTCGCCGCCGGCGCTGGCGGCGGAGCTGGTCTTGTCGTTCATCGAGGGGTCCTGGTTCTGCCGGAAGTCCCGGTGTCAGGCTCGATATCGGCCCCGCATGGGGGGACTTTAGGTGCCGGGGGAGAGGCATCCACGCATGGCGTGGGTCTACCGGGGCGGTGGGTTGGGCATCCACGCACGGCGTGGATGGTGCCGGCCGCTGGCCGGCATACCCATTGGACGGGCCTCAGAGCTCGCCGTTGCGGCGGGCCTTGCGCTGGCGGTCGATGCGGAAGATGTAGCGCTGTATGGCGCTGTCGCCACCGCGCGGCAGGCTGTCAAAGCGCATGCCTACGCGCTTGACCTCGATGCCGTTGGGCTGTCGCTGAGGCAGCAGGTTGCAGACCACCAGTTCGATGTCCAGGTCCGGGCCATCGGGCAGCGACAGCTGAGCCGTGTAGCGCTTCTGCAGGCCGAACACGGCGCAGTCGTTGGGTACCACTACGGCCAGGCCACCACCGCTGATGTCCACCACCCGCATCGACAGCGCTTCGGCGCGGGCTTCACCGGGTGGCAGCAGCAGCTGTGGCGAGTCGGTGACCGGGGTCTCGAGCCGGTACAGCTCGCGGCGTTGCAGGTGCACCAGTTCGTCCGGCAGCGGGGCGCGGAAGGCGACGTGGCCATCGTTGTCCACGCGTTGCAGCGCGTGCAGGCGGAACCGCACGAGGACACGTTCCAGCTGGGCGAAGCAGAGCAGATGGTCGGCCTGCTCGGCGGCACGGTTGGATGCCTCCTGCGGGCTGCCGTCGAGCAGCAGGTAGTCTTCGTCCTCGTCGAGATCAAGCAGGGCGGTCGGGAACGAACGGTCCCGGCCGTCGATATGCGCGTTGATCAGTGATCGCTGGTCGATCAGCGAGCGCAGCAGGTGGCGCAGCTGGCGGGGGTTGCGGACCAGGAAGCGTTCGTCCGCGGCGTCGGCCGCGTGGACATCGTGCAGTTCAGTGTCGTGGCCGTCGGACATGGAATCTGTGATCAGGGGCGGGCGCCAGCACGCGTTGGCGCGAGGCTCGATGGGGATATCGGCCTCTGCATTGGATTATGAAGTGAGATTTGCATCACTTTCCATGCGTAAGGGGCCAGAGCCCTTTCCCATGGGAAAGGGATCTGACCCCGTGGCTCTCTTCCTGCGTGGGGTCAGAGCCCCCTTCCGCGGAAGAGGGATCCGACCCCGGTGTCCTCAGAACTCCTGCCAGTCACCCTCGGCAGCCAGCGCCGGCTGGGCGGCCGATGCACGCAACGGTCGTGCCGGTGCTGCCTTGGTGGCGGGCAGGGCAGCCGCGACCTGGCGTGGCTGCGGCGCATTTGCCAGCCGTGCCGGTGCAGCAGCGACGCCCTGCGATGCCAGCCGGAAGCGCGCTACGGCTTCGCCCAGCTGCATGGCCTGGTCTTCCATCGCGCGCGCCGCAGCGGTGGCTTCCTCCACCAGTGCGGCGTTCTGCTGGGTGGTCTCGTCCATCTGCACGACGGTCTGGTTGACCTGCTCGATGCCGGCCGACTGTTCCTGCGAGGCAGCGGAGATCTCGGCCATGATGTCGGTCACGCGCTGCACCGAGGCGACGATCTCGCCCATGGTGCTGCCGGCCTGATGGACCAGGCTGGAGCCTTCGGCGACCTTGCCGACCGAATCGTCGATCAGGCCCTTGATCTCCTTGGCGGCGGCAGCGGAGCGCTGGGCGAGGGTGCGCACCTCGCTGGCAACCACGGCAAAGCCACGGCCCTGTTCACCGGCGCGGGCGGCTTCCACCGCGGCGTTCAACGCCAGGATGTTGGTCTGGAACGCGATGCCGTCGATGACCGAGATGATCTCGGCAATCTTCTTCGACGAGGCTTCGATGGCCGACATGGTGGTGACCACCTGGCCGACCACGTCGCCACCCTGCGAGGCGACACCATGCGCACCGATGGCGAGCTGGTTGGCCTGGCGCGCGTGTTCGGCGTTCTGGCGCACGGTGGAGGTCAGCTCCTCCATCGAGGCAGCGGTTTCTTCCAGGTTGGCGGCCTGCTGCTCGGTGCGGCGCGACAGGTCGCTGTTGCCGGAGGCGATCTCGCCGGCGGCCAGGGTGATGCTGGAGGCGCTGGCCTGGATCTGGCCGACGATCTGGGTCAGCTGCGCAACGGTGGTGTTGGCGTCGTCGCGCATGCGGGCGAACACGCCGTTGAACTGGCCATCCATGCGCGCGGTCAGGTCGCCTGCGGCAATGGACTGCAGCAGCTGCGAGAGCTGGCCGAGGTTACCGTCAGCCACCTGCATCATGGTGTTGAGGTGTTCGATCATCAGCTTGAAGTCGTGCTGGAAACGCTGGGCGTCGCCGCGCTGGCTGAAGTCGCCTGCGGCCGCTGCTGCAGCCAGCTGCTGGATCTGCGTATTGATTGCCAGCAGGCTGGCCTTGGCTGCATCCATCGATTCATGCAGGATGGCGCGGCTGCCGGGCAGGCGGCGTGCGTCCGGGGTCAGATTGCCGATGGCGTACTGGTTGAGTACTTCAATGGCATCGACGATCGCATCGAGGTGTTCGAAGATCACCGTGTTGATGCCGTTGGCCAGCTGGCCGTAGACGCCCGGGAAGTCTTCGGGAATGCGGTGGCTGATGTCCGGGCCGGCATGCATCTGCGCCATCAGCTGGGTCTGCTCGCTGAAGCGGCGCAGCATCGCGGTCATCTCGGCGGTGGCTGCCAGCATCTTGCCGGCTTCGTCCTTGCTGGTGGCCTGGGTGCTGA
This sequence comes from Stenotrophomonas sp. SMYL89, assembly GCF_036319985.1. NCBI lineage: Bacteria > Pseudomonadati > Pseudomonadota > Gammaproteobacteria > Lysobacterales > Lysobacteraceae > Stenotrophomonas > Stenotrophomonas sp. SMYL89. Next base: position 6,417 of record NZ_JAWIRW010000027.1, read on the forward strand.
CGCTGAGATCACCGCGCGCGACGGCCTGGATGGCATGCACGGCCTTGCCGAGTGGGCCGGTCACTGCACGCGAGATGACGACGGCCAGCACGGCTGCGACCAGCGACAGCAGCACCATGCAGCCGACGATGGCAATCATGCTGGTGCGGTGGGTGGCATTGGCGCCGGCGATCTTGCCGTCCATCTGGCCGGCGATGTGGGTGCCCAGTGCCTTCATTGCAGCGAACAGATCGCGACGCGCGGGGCGCGACTGCTCGTCGGAGATCTGCTGGGCCCGTGCGCCATCACCGGCAGCCACGGCGTCGCGCATCGCCTTGTTGGCGGCGAAGTAGCGATCCAGCTGCGCGCTCGCCGCGCGATACAGTTCACGCTCCTTGGCCAGCGCCGGCAGCGCCGAGTACGCGGCCAGCTCGTCATGCACGGCCTTGGCGGTGTCGTCCATGCGCTTGTTGTAGTCGGCGACCTTCTCCGGCTGGTCGAGCATGCTCAGCTGTGCAAGTTCGTAGGTGCGGAACTCGCCCAGTTGCGAGCGCGCCTCGCCCAGGTGCTGCACCGACGGAATGTCGTTGCCAGCCATCTCGCGCAGCTGCGCGTTGGCTTCGCTCAGACGCACCAGTGCGAAGGCGCCGAGGACCAGGGTCATCAAGGTGGTGAGGGTGAACCCCACGGCCAGCTTGCGGGCGATGGGCAGATCTTGGAACCACTTCATGCAGGGTGCTCCAGGTGGGCAGAGTGCCGGCGTCTGTGCGCCGGTTTGGGGGTGGTTGCAGAGCGAACGGGAGTGCCCGGTGGGGGTTCGGTGACGGCCGTCATTGCGGAATAGCGGCGCAACCTGCGCGGACTTTATGGACGCAGATCACATTCGGATGCGTAGGGATAAGGGCGCGAAAGTGGCGTAGCGGCGGGGCTTCGCTTGAGTGGCGTGGTTGCGCGCGAAACCATCATGGCGACGAAGTTCACGGAATGGGCGGCGCCGTCAGGCGGGGGTCAGATCCCTTTCCGCAGGAAAGGGATCTGACCCCATCGCCGCCCCATCGCCGGAACGTGCACAAACAAAAACCGCCACCCCGAAGGGCGGCGGTTTCATGAACGCTTGCAGGATGGATCAGGCGGCCTGCGGCATCCGCAGCGAACGCACCAGCCCACCGATGTCGACGATCAGTGCCACGCGGCCGTCACCAAGGATGGTGGCACCGGACACCCCACCGATGCGGCGGTAGTTGTTCTCGATGTTCTTCACCACCACCTGCTGCTGGCCGACCAGCTCGTCCACTTCCAGTGCGATCTTCTGGCCATCGCCTTCGACCACGACCACCAGCGATTCGCTGCCCGGTGCACGGTTGCCGTAGCCGTAGTACTCGCTCAGCGAGAGGATGGGCAGGTACTCGCCACGCACGCGCAGCACGCGGCCTTCGCCGGCCATGCTGCGGATGTCCTCGGCCTGCGGCTGCAACGCCTCAAGCACATAGGCCAGTGGCAGGATCAGGGTTTCGCCGGCCACGGCCACGGTCATGCCATCGAGGATGGCCAGGGTCAGCGGCAGGCGGATCAGTGTGCGGGTACCGGCGCCGAGGCTGCTTTCGATCTGCACCTCGCCACCCAGCGCCTGGATGTTGCGGCGGACCACGTCCATGCCGACGCCGCGCCCGGACAGGTCGGTGACCGCATCGGCGGTGGAGAAGCCGGGCTGGAAGATCAGGTCCCAGACCTGCGAATCGGTCGGGTTGTCCGGCACGGCCAGGCCGCGTTCGGTGGCCTTGGCCAGGATCTTGGCGCGATCCAGGCCGCGGCCGTCGTCGCTCACTTCAATGACGATATGACCGCCTTGATGCGAAGCGGCCAGGGTGATCGTGCCGGTCTCGTCCTTGCCCGCGCCGCGGCGCACATCGGGCATTTCCAGGCCGTGGTCGATCGAGTTGCGCACCAGGTGCACCAGCGGATCGGCGATCTTCTCGATCAGGCCCTTGTCCAGCTCGGTGCCTTCGCCGACGGTGCGCAGGCGCACCTGCTTGCCGAGGCGGCTGGACAGGTCGCGGACCAGGCGCGGGAAGCGGCGGAACACCGCATCGACCGGCAGCATGCGCACGCCGATCACTGCTTCCTGCAGGTCGCGGGTGTTGCGTTCCAGCTGGTCAAGCCCGGCAAACAGGCTCTCGGCGTGGACCGGGTCCAGCGCGTGCGAGACCTGCTTGAGCATGGCCTGGGTGATGACCAGTTCGCCGACCAGGTTGATCAGCGCATCGACCTTGTCGACGCTGACGCGGATCGAGGTCTCGGCTTCCTGGCTGGCAGCGCCGCTGGCGGCTGGCGCAGCAGGCGCTGCCGGTGCGATGGCAGCAGGCGTGGAAGGGGTTGCTGCAACGGGCGCCTGGGTAGCCAGGCTCGGCGGCGCTGCCGGACGGATGTCCAGCTCGCAGTCGTCCAGTACCCAGGCGAAGGTGTCTTCGATCTTGCTGCGCGGCACCTTGCCGACCAGGCCCAGGTCCCACGCCAGGTGGGCCTCGAGCGGGTCGAGCTGGGCAAATCCGGGCAGGCGTTCCATGCGCGCGGCCACCTGCAGCGAACCGAGGTGTTCCAGTTCGCGGATGATGCGCAACGGATCGTTGCCGCTCATGAACAGCGACGGTGCCGGGGTGAAGCCGATCTGCCAGGCTTCCGGCGTATCGTCCACCTTGGCGGCGGCAGCGGCCGGCGCGCTCGGTGCGGCCTGGCCGGAGAGAACGGCTTCCAGGCGTGCCTTCACCGCAGCGACAGCGGCGGGGTCGGCCGTCTGGCCGTGCTCGGCCTCGCGCAGCAGCGCGCGCAGCACGTCCACCGAGGACAGCATGGCGTCGACGGCGTGGCCTTCCAGTGCCCGCTTGCCGGCGCGCAGCTCATCGAGCAGCGTTTCCAGCACGTGGGTCAGGCCGGCGATGGCATCGAAGCCGAAGGTGCCGGCGCCGCCCTTGATGGAGTGGGCGGCGCGGAACACCGAATTGATGATCTCCGCGTCCTGCTGCCCCGATTCCAGGGCCAGCAGGCCAGCCTCCATCGCGTCGAGGCCTTCGCGGCTCTCCTCGAAGAAGGTGGCGTGGAAGCGTTGCAGGTCCATGCTCATGGCAGTGGTGGTCCGGAAGCGAAGAGGGGGAGCAGTGCCGGGCGATCAGCCCAGCACTTTCTGCACGGTGGCGACCAGCTGTTCCGGATTGAACGGCTTGACCAGCCAGCCGGTGGCGCCGGCGGCCTTGCCTTCGGACTTCTTGTCGGCGGCCGACTCGGTGGTCAGCATCAGCAGCGGGGTGAACTTGTAGTCCGGCAGCTGGCGCAGTTCGCGGATCAGCGCAATGCCGTCCATGTTCGGCATGTTGACGTCGGTGACCACCGCGTTGAAGCGTTGGCCCTTGGCGCGACCGAGCGCGACCGCGCCGTCTTCGGCTTCTTCGACGGCAAAACCGGCCGAGGTGAGGGCGAAGGAAACCATCTGGCGCATCGACGCCGAATCGTCCACCACCAAGATACGTGCGCTCATGCAGCGTTCTCCACAGATTTCAGGTTGTCATGGGTTACGTCCAGGCCCAGGGCCTGGGTGACGCCCAGCAGGCGCGCGGCGTCACGGAAGTTTGCGGTGCAACCGTGGAAGCCGGTGCCCAGGCCTGCCTCGCGGCGGGCCTGCACGAAGGCACACAGCACCTGCACGGCTGCCGTGTGGATGCGGGCGACCTGGCTTGCATCCAGGATCAGCTCGCCTGCCTGCGCCACCAGCGGGGCGAGGCGGTTCTTGAGCTCGGTGGTGCTCTCGATGCCGAGATCCTCACCCAGTTCGACAGTGCTCATCGTTGCTCCGGACAAACGGTTCCGTGATCCATAACGGCACCCCGGCGGGGTTCTTTAGAGGAATCGACGCGGTGCGTCGGCTCAACTCAACAGCCGCGTGGCATCGAGCAGGATCATCGGCCGCTGGCTGACCCGGGCGACGCCGCGGAACAGATCATTGGAGATCTGGCAGATCCGGGCGGTATCGGGTGGCTCGATCTGCGAATCGGTGAGGTTGGCGACATCTTCCACTGCCGACACACGCAGGCCGATGGTCTCGCCATCCTCTTCCAGCACCACGATGCGGGTCTGGGCGTCGTCTTCCGCTGCCGCGGCACCGAGGTGCAGGCCGAGGTCCATCACCGGCACCACCTGGCCACGCAGGTTCATGATCCCGAGCATCGCCGGCGCAGTACCGCGCAACGGCAGCAGCGGTACCGGCAACACCACTTCCTGCACTTTCAGCAGTTCCAGTGCATACGCCTGGGTCCCGCAGCGCAGGCGCAGCCAGCGCGAGGTACGCTCGCCGGCGCGGCGGTTCTGTGGGTGTGGGCTGCTGGCGGGCTGGTGCGCCTGTGCCTGCAGCTCCTGCCAGGTGCCGGGACGGCTGCTGGCCGGGGCATCCACGGCAACGCGCGGGGGCGGCACGGCGGCAACGCGCGCCGCCGGGGCAGGTGCAGGTACAGGGCGCGGTGCCGGGGGCGCGACCACGGCCGGCGGCGGCGTGGGGACATCCTCGCCCCCGGCGGCGGCTTCGAATGCGGCCTGCAGCCCTGGGCTGTCAGTGTGGGCGAGGTGATGGCTGTCGGCCGCGTCGGTCTCGTAGATCACTTCGTCGGGCAGGTCGTCCCAGGTGGGCTCTGGGCCAGCCTTGGTTGTGACCGGAGCGAGGGCGGGCGCGGTCTCATGAACGACCTCATCGGGCAGGTCGTCCCATGTCGGCTCGCGTTCGACGGCCGCTTCGCTCGCCGGGCGCGGCCCGGCGCTACTGCTGGTGGCGGCCTCGAAAGCGGCCTCCAGCGCGGCCGTGTCTTCAGCAGTTGGGGCGACCGTTCCGGTTTCGTAGATCACTTCGGCCGGCAGGTCGTCCCATGTCGGCTCGCGTTCCGTGTCGGTCACGGTCGCGGGCGTGGAGGCGGCGTCGAAGGCGGCCTCCAGGGCTGCGTTGTCTGCAGCGGGCTGCGCGACGACGGCGTCCGTCTCGTAGATGACTTCGGCGGGCAGGTCGTCCCAGGTCGGCTCACGCTCGGGCGCTACCGCGCTCGTCGGGCAGGGGCCGGCGTTGTCGGATGACAGGGTGGAGGGCGGCGTCGCCACAATCGCTTCGCCCAGCAGTTCGTCCAGGTAGTCGTCCAATACGCCTGTGCTGTTCATGCCGCCTGCTCCAGGGCACGGGCATCTTCGCCGAGGATCCAGTTCAGGGCGCGGCGGTAGGCGGCCAGGCCGCGGCCGGGGTAGTCCTCGCCGACGCTGGGCAGGGTCAGGCCTGCGGCATTGCTGATGCGGGTATCGATCGGAATCGCGTCTTCCCACACGCGGGTGCCGTGACGATCCTGCATGGTGCGCAGCGATTCGTTGCCGGCGCGGGTGCGTCGGTCGAACAGGGTCGGCAGGATCGAGATCGGCAGGGGGCGGCGGCGCGAGCGCTCGACCATCTCGCCGGTGCGGACCATGCCATCCAGGCCGTGCAGGGCCAGCGGCTCGGCCTGGGTGGGAATGATCAGGCGGTCCGCAGCGGCCAGCGCATTGATCATCAACAGGCCGAGGGTGGGGGCACAGTCCAGCAGGATGTAGTCGTGCTGGCCCTGGTGGCGCGCCAGCGCGTTCTGCAGGGCCAGGCCGAGGCCGGGCTGGTTGGCGCTGCGGCGCTCCAGCGTGGCCAGCGCCGACTGCGCGCAGACATAGTCCAGACCGTGGATGCTGCTGGCATGGCACAGGCTGGAAAGATCTGCCGGCGGGGCGCCGAACAGTTCCAGTACGCCGGCCGGCGGCGGATCCACCGGCACGCCGAAGGCGCGGCTGAGCGAGGCATGCGGATCGAGGTCGATCAGCAATACGCGATGGCCAAGCGCGGCCAGGCCACGGCCGAGGGCGAGGGTGGTGGTGGTCTTGCCGACTCCGCCCTTCTGGTTGGCGACTGCCCAGATGCGCATCGGTTTACTCCTTCATTGCCGGGGGAACGGCGGCGCCGACACGGCTGCCAGCCGGCACCGGCGGCAACTTCACCGGTGCGATGGGGGACGTGGGGGCGTTAGCCGGAGTTGCGGCGGCTTGTTCGGTGGTGCTGTTGTCGGCGGCGCCGGTGGCCGCATTGAGGCGCTGGCCAAGTGGATCCACCGCATGCGAGGTGTCGGCCAGGATGATGACCATCACCCGGCGGTTGCGGTTGCGCCCCTGTGCGCTGTCGTTCTCTTCGCGCGGACGGAACTGGCCATAGCCGACCATCGCCAGCCGCGACGGCTGCACGCCCTGGTCGGCGAACAGGTGCACGACGCTGGCCGCGCGTCCGGCCGACAGCTCCCAGTTGGAGGGGAAGGTGGCGGTGGCGATCGGCACGTTGTCGGTATGGCCTTCCACGCGCACGCTGTTGGGCACGTCACGCAGCACCTCGGCCAGGCTGGCCAGCGTCTGCCGTGCATGCATGTCCAGCGCGGCCGAGCCGGTGGGGAACAGGATGTCGCTGTTGATCTCCACTTCGATCCACAGCTCGGTGCGGCGCACGCTGATCATGCCGCGGTCGATCAGCGGCGCCAGCGCGGCGGTGAGGCGGTCGGCGATGCTGTTGAGCTGGCGCTCGGCACGGGCGATCTGTTCCTGGTTGTGCACCGAGACCGGCATGCGCATCTGCGAGGCCATCGACGGCAGCAGGGTCGGGTCGTGCGACGGCGCCGGCGCGGAGGGGCCGATCTTGGTGCCGGACTTGATCACCGACGGGCTGTCCCAGCCGCCGCCCTGCACCTGCTTGTTGCCGACCTGCACCGGGTTGATCGTGCGCGGCGCACCACCAAAGGCATCGGTGAGCGCGTCGGCCATGATCCGGTACTTGCCCTCGTTGACCGAAGAGATCGCGTACATGACCACGAAGAAGGCGAGCAGCAGCGTCATCAGGTCGGCATAGGGGATCGCCCATGCTTCATGGTTGGCGTGCTCTTCGTGGTGCTTGCGGCGGGCCATGTCAGTGCAGGAAGCCGGAGAGGTTGGTTTCGATGTTGCGCGGGTTCTCGCCCTGGGCGATCGAGATCAGGCCTTCGATGACCATTTCGCGGTCGCGCGTGTTGTGCGAGATCACACTCTTGAGCTTGGCCGCGATCGGCAGGAACAGCAGGTTGGCCGAGGCGATGCCGTAGATGGTGGCGGTGAACGCGGCAGCGATGCCGTGGCCCAGCTTGCTCGGGTCGGCCAGGTTCTTCATCACCGCGATCAGGCCGAGCACGGCGCCGATGATGCCCAGCGTGGGCGCGTAGATGCCCATCGCCTCGAATACCTTGGCACCGGCCTGGTCCTGGTGTTCCTGGCTGCCCAGTTCGATTTCCAGCATGTGCCGCATCGATTCAGGCTCGACGCCGTCCACCAGCAACTGCAGGCCCTTGCGCAGGAACGGATCCTGCTGCGCTTCCACCTGCGATTCCAGGCCCAGCAGGCCTTGGCGACGGGCGATGTTGCTCCACTCGACGATCTGCTGGATCAGTTCGCGACGATCGCTGTGCGGCGGGCGCACGACCCATCGCACGATCTTGAACGCATGCTTGAACACCGCCGGCGAGGTGTGCAGCAGGATCGCGGCAACGGTGCCGACGATGACGATCACGAACGCCGCAGGCGACCACAGCGACGCCAGGCCGGCGCCCTTGAGGATGCTGCCACCGACCAGCGAGGCCAGGGCGAGAAAGAGTCCAATGAGGCTGAGTCTATCCATGGTTCCGGTATCGGCTTGTATGAATGGGACTTGAGACACCGGGAGAACGCGTACAGACGGTAGTCACAGTTTTCGGGTCGCCGGGCCACGCCCGGCGGTGTTCAGCGGATGCCGTCCACGTCCAGGATCAGTGCCATGCGACCATCGCCGATCAAGGTTGCACCGGCATAACCGCGCAGGCCGCGCAGGGCTTTCGGCAGTGGCTTGATGACCACTTCCTCGCGCCCGCGCACCTGGTCCACGACCAGTCCGAAGCGCGCTTCACCGGCCTGCAGCACCACGATGGTCAGCAGGGTCGACGCGGCGGGCGTCACATCCAGCCACTGGCGCAGGTCGACCAGCGGCAGGGTGTGCGAGCGGCGGTCGAGCACGGCGCGGCCATCGAACCAGCCCAGCGACGTGCGCGGTGCGTGCAGCACTTCCATCACGCGCGCCAGCGGTAGCGCGTAGACGTCCTCGCCGGCCTGCACCAGCAGGGTTGGCAGGATCGCCAGGGTGAGCGGCACGCGGATCAGGAAGCGGCTGCCACGCCCCAGTTCCGACTGGATCTGGATCTGGCCGCTCAGTTCGCGGATGCGCGACTGCACCACGTCCATGCCGACGCCACGGCCGGAAATGTCGGTGACCTGCTGCTTGGTCGAGAAGCCGGGCAGGAACACCAGGTGCAGGCATTCCTCGCTGCTCAGGCGAGCGGCGGCTTCCGGATCGATCAGGCCCTTTTCGCGCGCCTTGGCACGCAGCTTTTCCGGGTCGATGCCGGCGCCATCGTCCTGCACCTCGATGCTGACGTAGTCGCCTTCCTGTTGCGCCGACAGGCGCACATGGCCCATCCGTGGCTTGCCCTGCGCTTCACGCAGCTCGGGCATTTCCACACCATGGTCGATGGCGTTGCGGACCAGGTGCACCAGCGGGTCGGCCAGCGCTTCGACCAGGTTGCGGTCGAGCTCGGTCTCGGCGCCGACCAGCTCGAGGTCCACTTCCTTCTTCAGCGAGCGGGCGACGTCGCGGGCGACCTTGGGGAAGCGCGAGAACACCTTGCCAACCGGCTGCATGCGGGTACGCATCACCGCCGACTGCAGGCGGGCAGTGGCGATGTCCAGCGTCGATACGGCGCGGTCCAGCTCCTCGTCGCGCAGGCGTGCACGCAGGGTCTTCAGGCGGTTGCGTGACAGCACCAGTTCGCCGATCAGGTTGACGATCGCATCCAGGCGTTTGGTGTCCACGCGCACGGTGTGCTCGGCCTCGGCCATCGGCTTGGCTGCCGGCTTGGCTGCGGGTGCCGGGCGCGGTGCTGCGGCGGGTGCCGCCGCGACGGCGGCAGCAGGCTTGGCGCCTGGCGCAGCGCCACCGTGCAGCTGGTCCAGCAGGGCTTCGAACTCGTCTTCGCTGATCAGGCCGTCGTCGGCCTTCTTCGCCGGCGCGACTGCGGTCGGCGCGTTGCCGCCGTGCAGCTGGTCGAGCAGGGCCTCGAATTCGTCGTCGGTGATCAGATCGCTGCCACCTGCCGCAGGCGCGGCCGCAGCGACCGGTGCGGCAGTGCCACCGTTCATGTCGAACTGCGCGATCAGGTCCGGCGGCGCATAGCCCGGCTCCGTACCGGAGGACACGGCGTCCAGCATCGACTGCAGGTAGTCCAGCGATTGCTGGGCGGCGTCGAAGTGGTGGGCCTGCAGTACCGCCTGCCCGGCACGCGCGATGCCAAGTGCTTCTTCAGCGGCGTGGCACAGCTCGACCATTGCGGTGACGCCAAGGAAGCCGGCGCCGCCCTTGAGCGTGTGGTAGCCGCGGAACACCGCGTTGAGTTGCTCGGTGTCCTGCGGTGCCTGCTCCAGCGACACCAGCTGTTCGCCCAGGCGATCCAGGATTTCCTGGGCCTCGATGATGAAATCGGCAGTGATGTCGTCGGATACCGCGCTCATGCTTACAGCCCCAGATCCGACAACAGGTCGTCGGCGTCGTTCTGCGAGACCGCGTGGCGGTCCAGTCCCTTCAGTGCCGGCCCGGCCAGTTCCGGATCGGTGCGATGCTGTTCCGGCGGCAGGCCGAGTGCGCCAAAGCCCTCGTGCACGCGGCGGACGATGCCGACCACGCGACGGATGATCTGCCCGGTCAGGTCCTGGTAGCTCTGGGTCAGGGCGATCTCGGTCAGGTTGTGGCGGATGCGCTCGAGCTGCGCGTCCTGGCCCGGCTGCAGGCCTTCGGCGCGCAGCTGTTCGGTCAGGCTGCGGCATTCCTCGGCCAGGTCCAGGGTGCGGTGCGTGGCCTGTTCGGTCATCGCCACCACGTGGTCAAGGCGTGCGCAGGCGTCGTCCAGCTCGCCGGCCTCGCTGGGCACGGTCGGCAGTTCACCCAGTGCCTGTCCCAGCTCGCGGGCCAGCCGCGAGAGGCCGCTCATCATCGGCTGCGTACGCAGCGCGACCAGTCCGTCGATGCGTTGCCGCCAGGCGGCTTCGTCACCGGACTCCAGTGCGTCCAGGGCTTCCTGCAGGCGCAGGGCGAGGGCGTTCTTGTCGACCGTGGTATCCATCAGGCGCTGGCCGCCAGGCGTTCGAAGATCTTGCCGAGCTTCTCTTCCAGCGTCTGCGCGGTGAACGGCTTGATGATGTAGCCGTTCACGCCGTTCTGGGCGGCTTCGATGATCTGCTCGCGCTTGGCCTCGGCGGTGACCATCAGCACCGGCAGGGTCTTCAGCTTGGCATCGGCGCGGATCGCCTTCAGCAGCTCGATGCCGGTCATCACCGGCATGTTCCAGTCGGTGACCACGAAATCGAACGGCTGGCTCTGCAGCAGCGACAGCGCGGCATGCCCGTCCTCGGCTTCGGCGGTGTTGGTGAAGCCCAGATCGCCCAGCAGGTTCTTGACGATTCGACGCATGGTCGAGAAGTCGTCGACGATCAGGATGCGCATGTTCTTGTTCAAAGCAGAGTTCCTTTGTTGTTCATTCCGGGCGGCCGGGGGCAGCCGCCTCGGGCATGTTCATTCTTCCAGGCCGGCGTCCGCCGCCTCGAAAATCTTGAGCCGGCCACGCAGGCGCAGCACCGCCTGGCCGTGGATCTGGCAGACCCGCGACTCGCTCACGCCGAGCACCGCGCCGATCTCCTTCAGGTTCAGTTCCTGCTCGTAATAGAGCGAGAGCACCAGCTGTTCGCGCTCGGGCAGGTGGCCGATGGCCTTGCCCAGCTCGCGGCCGAATTCGCCGCGCTCCAGCACCTGCTGCGGGGTCGGGCCGCCCTGGGCGACGGTGTCCAGCTCGCCCTGGTCCTCGATGCGCGATTCCAGGCTCAGTACCTGGCCGCGTGCGGCGTCTTCCATCAACCGCAGGTATTCGGGCAGCGGCATCTCCATCGCGGCGGCCACTTCGGTGGCGCTGGCGGCGCGGCCGCTGCTCTGTTCCAGGCGGCGGATGGTGGCGGCGGCATCGCGGGCACGGCGGTGCACCGAGCGCGGCACCCAGTCGCCACGGCGGATCTCGTCGATCATCGAACCGCGGATGCGGATCGAGGCATAGGTCTCGAACGAGGCGCCCTGGTCGGCGTCGTAGCTGCGCGAGGCTTCGATCAGGCCCATCATGCCGGCCTGGATCAGGTCGTCCACTTCAACGCTGGCCGGCAGCCGCGCGGCCAGGTGGTGGGCTATGCGCCGCACCAGGTCCGAGTGCTGGGCGATGACCTCGTTGGCCGCCGAGCGCTGGACCTCCCGGTACTGGGCTGCGCCTTTCATGCGGCCACCCCGCGCTGCTTGAGAATGCGCTCGAGGAAGAACTCGACGCCGCCACGCGGTTCGGTTGGCGCCTGCCAGCGTGCGGTGCGACGCGCGATCTCGGTGATCGCCAGTGCTGCCGGGCTGGACGGATAGGCTTTCACCACCGGCTGCTGGCGCTGCACCGACAGGCGCAGCCAGTCATCCTGCGGCACGCAGCCCAGGTAGTTCAGCGAGACATCGGCGAGGAACTTCTCGCAGACGCGGGTCAGCTTCTCGTACAGCACGCGGCCCTCGTTGGGGTCGCGCACCATGTTGGCCACCACCTGGATGCGGTCCACGCCGCGTTCGCGCGACAGCACCTTGATCAGCGCGTAGGCGTCGGTGATCGACGCGGGTTCATCGCAGACCACCACCACGGTGTCCTGTGCGGCCTGGCAGAAGGTCAGCACGCCGTCGGTGATGCCGGCGGCGGTGTCGACCACCATGATGTCCAGTTCGCGTTCCAGTTCGGAGAACACGTTGACCAGGCCGACGTGCTCGGCCGGGGCCAGCTCGGCCATGTGCCGGCGGCCGGACGCGGCCGGGACCACCAGCACGCCGTTCGGGCCTTCGACGATCACATCGTCCAGCGAGCAGCGGCCGGCGACCAGGTCGGCCAGCGTGAAGGTGGGGTTCAGCCCCAGGATCACGTCGATGTTGGCCAGGCCAAGGTCGGCGTCCAGCAGCAGCGTGCGCTTGCCCATGCCGGCCAGTGCCACGGCCAGGTTGGCCGAGACATTGGTCTTGCCCACGCCGCCCTTGCCGCCAGTGACGGCAAGGGTGCGCACAGGGCCGAGCGGCTCGCTGCGGGTGGCCGACAGCGGGAAGGTCTTGGTCAGCTTGGCGTACTCACGCGACGGCATGGTTCAACTCCGGGTTGCAGGGCATATCGGCCGCTCGGCGCAAATCTTCAAGGCGAAGTACAAGATTGGCTGCACTGGCCCGGTGCAGGTCGTCCGGAACGTCCTGGCCATCGGTCACCCAGGTGATCGGCAGGGCATGGTCCACGGCCACCGACAGGGCGTTGCCGAAGCGGCCGGTCTCGTCCAGCTTGCTCAGCACCAGGCCCTGCAGGTTGGCGGCGCCGAAGCGGCGGACCACCTCGTCCATGTCGCCGAAGCTGGTGTTGGCCGGCAGCACCAGCAGGGTGCGGACCTGGCGGGCGGCGCGCAGCCACTGCAGCTGGGCGGCCAGTGCGCGGTCGCGCGGGCCCAGCCCGGCGGTGTCGATCAGCACCAGCTTGTAGTCCTTCAGGCGTTCCAGCAGCTGGTCCAGGTCGGTGCCGCTGTTGGCCTCGTGCACCGCGATGCCGAGCTGGCGGCCGTAGCCGTACAGCTGCTCGCGGGCGCCGATGCGGGTGGTGTCGGTGGTCACCAGGGCGACGTCACGCGGGGCGTGCTTCTCGGCGAAGCGCGAGGCCAGCTTGGCGATGGTGGTGGTCTTGCCGGCGCCGGTCGGGCCGACCAGCGCGATCACGCCGCCTTCTTCCAGCGGGTCGACCGGGGCGATCGGCAGCTTGCGCGAGATCAGCCCCAGCATCAGGCCGCGTCCACGGTGGGCTTCGGTCTCCAGCGGGATCTGCATGGCCACGTCGCGGGCCAGCCCGGCGTCGAATCCGTACTCGTCCATAAGGTCCAGCGCGGTGGCGCGCACCGGGCAGCCGCGCAGGCGCTCGTCGGTGAAGCGGTTCATCTCGCGCTCGATCACCTGGCGCATGCCGGCCACTTCCTGGCGCAGCTGGCGGATCTCGGCGTCGTCCTGGGCAACCACGGTCAGCACCGGGGCCGGGGCGAGGGTGGGCTCCGGCGCGGTTTCGGCGCTGGCATCGGCCAACGCCGGTTCGCTGGCGGCGATGGCCGGCTGCGGTTCGGCGACGGCCGCGCCCGGCAGCGGCGGCGGCTGCACGGCGGGGGGCACGCTTTCGTGATGCATGTCGTGCGGCGGGTCGATCTGGAAGCGGGCACGGTTGGCTGGCGCGCTGACGGCCGGTGCCGGTGCAACGATGGCCTCGGCGAACGGGGCGAAGATCTGTTCGGGCAGCGCCGGTTCGTTGACGGCAGCGCGGGCCAGGGTCGCGGCGAAGCCGGTGCTGCCGCGGGTCGGCACGATCTCGTCGGCGCTGTCCAGGGTGCGGCCGGTGGCACCGACCGCGGCGCGGGCGAGGGCGGCCACGGCCGAGGTGGTGGCGGCCACCGGCTCCGGCGCCGGGGTAGCGCTGCGGCGGCGGGTCACCGCGGCGATCACCGCGTCGGCGGCGGTGCGCGGCTTCGGTGCCGGCGGCGGGGCGACGTCACGACGCGAGGCTTCCAGTGCGCGCTGCACGGCGCTCTCGTCGTAGTTGGCCGCGGCGACGATCTCGATGCCTTCCTCGATCCGGCGGTTGGACAGGATCACGGCGTCAGGACCATGTTCCTTGCGCACCAGGTTCATGGCCGAGCGCATGTCGGCGGCGACGAATCGTTTGATTTTCATGCTGTGGTCACGGGACGAAGACGGCGGGGTGGCGGTCGGGGAACTCGGGTGGTCGGTGGTCTGCACGGTGCGGGTTCCCCTTGGTATCTGTCTGTTGCGTTGGTTCGAAAGTGGTGTCTGTTTTCTGGCGCATCGGAGGGCGGCGTCAGCTGATCGTTCCGACCAGCTTCAGGCGCTTGTCCTCCGGCACCTCGCTGTAGGCCAGGACCGACAGCGACGGAACGCTGTGGCGGACCAGGCGGGCCAGCGCGGCGCGCACCGGGCCAGGTACCAGCACGACCGCGGGCTCGTTGCGGGCTTCCTGCTTGCTGACACATTCGGCCAGGCTCTGGTGCAGTCGCTCAGCGAGTCCGGGTTCCAGCGCGGCGCCGTTGCCCTGCGTGGACTCCTGCAAGACACGTTCCAATTGCGGGTTGAGGGTGAACACCGGCAGCTCCGCCGACATTCCGGCGATCTCCTGCACGATGAAGCGGCCCAGCGCGGTGCGCACGGCAGCGGTCAGCACCGCCGGGTCCTGGCTGCTGGGCGCGTGTTCGACCAGTGCCTCGGCGATCTTGCGCAGCTGGCGGATCGGAATGCGCTCGACCAGCAGGTTCTGCAGCACGCGCACCACCGCCGACAGCGGCAGCGCCTTCGGCGTCAGATCTTCGACGAGCTTGGGCGCGCTCTTGGCCAGGTTGGCCAGCAGGTGCTGCACTTCCTCGTGGCCGAGCAGTTCCGGCGCGTGCTCGCGGATCAGGTGCGACAGGTGGGTAGCGACCACGGTGGCCGGGTCGACCACGGTGTAGCCCAGCGTTTCGGCCTGGGCACGCTGGTGCGGCTGGATCCAGGTGGCATCCAGGCCGAACGCGGGGTCCTTGCCGGCGATACCTTCCAGCGCGCCGAGTGCACTGCCGGGGTCCAGCGCCAGTTCGCGGTCCGGGTGGATCTCGGCGGTGGCCACCGGCACGCCGTGCACCAGCACGCGGTAACCATTGGCCGGCAGCTCCAGATTGTCGCGGATATGCACCGACGGAATCAGGAAGCCGACGTCCTGGGTCAACTTGCGGCGCACACCCTTGATGCGCGCCATCAATTCGCCGCCCTGGTTGCTGTCCACCAGCGGGATCAGCCGGTAGCCGACCTCCAGGCCCAGCGGATCGACCGGGCGCAGCTCGTCCCAGCTCAGTTCGGCGGTCGGTGCCGGCGCGGACGGGCGGCCCAATGCGTTGAGCGCAGCGGCGTCGTTGCCTGCAGCTCCCGGATCGGTGGTGGCAGCCTTGCCCTTGCGATAGACCTTCCACGCGATGAAGCCGAGGATCGCGGACAGCGTCAGGAAAGCGACATTGGGCATGCCCGGCACCAGGCCGACCACGCCGATGATGCCGGCAGTGATCGCCAGCGCACGGTACTGGCCGAACACCTGGCCGGTCATGGCCTGGGCCATGTCCTGCGAACGCGAGGCGCGGGTGACCAGCATCGCCACCGCGCTGGACACCAGCAGGGCCGGCAGCTGCGCCACCAGGCCGTCACCGATGGAGAGCAGGGTGTAGGTGGCAGCGGCTTCGCCGAACGGCATGCCATGCTGCAGCACGCCCACGGCCAGGCCGCCGAGCATGTTGATGAACAGAATCAGGATGCCGGCGATGGCGTCGCCGCGGATGAACTTGCTGGCACCGTCCATCGCGCCGTAGAAGTCGGCTTCCTCGCGGACCTCTTCACGGCGCAGCTTGGCTTCTTCACGCGTCAGCAAACCGGCGTTGAGGTCGGCGTCGATCGCCATCTGCTTGCCGGGCATCGCGTCCAGGATGAAGCGCGCGGTCACTTCGGAGACGCGGCCTGCGCCCTTGGTGATGACCACGAAGTTGATGATGGTGAGGATCGCGAAGACCACGATGCCGACCGCGTAGTTGCCGCCGATCACGAATTCGCCGAAGGCGGCGATGACCTTGCCCGCGGCGTCGTGGCCGTTCTGGCCGTTGAGCAGGATCACGCGGGTGGACGCCACGTTCAGCGCCAGCCTCAGCATGGTGGTGATCAGCAGCACGATCGGGAAGATCGTGAAGTCCAGCGGGCGCTTCACGTAGACCACCGCCAGCAGCACCATCAGCGAGATGGCGATGTTGAAGGTGAACAGTGCATCGAGCACTGGCGCGGCCAGCGGCACCACGACCATGGCCAGCAGGGCCAGCACGATCAGCGGTGCGCCAAGACCCTGGCGGATCATTTCCAGGGCGCGGCGGGTATTGAATCCGGCGGAGGGCTGGGCGCTCACGGGCGGCCTCCCTTGCCGAATTCATCCACCTGGATGTGCGGGGCGTCCGGCATCGGGCCAGTGCGCCAGGCGCGCAGCTGGTAGACGTAGGACAGGACCTGGGCGACGGCCGAATACAGTCTCACGGGGATTTCCTTTCCGAGTTGGCCTTCCCGATACAAGGCGCGTGCCAAAGGCGGGGCGGAGACGATCGCGACCTTGTTGCCGTCGGCCACCTCACGGATGCGCAGGGCGGTCTCGTCCACGCCCAGCGCGACCACGGTGGGGGCGTTCATGGCCCCGCCTTCGTACTTCAGGGCCACCGCGTAGTGGGTGGGGTTGACCACCACCACGTCGGCGGTGGGCACCGCTTCCATCATCCGGCGGTTGGCCATCTGCTGCTGCAGCTGGCGGATGCGGCCCTTCACCTCTGGGCTGCCTTCGCTTTCCTTCATTTCCCGGCGCAGCTCTTCACGGGTCATCTTCAGCTTGCGCATCCAGTTCCAGCGCTGGTACGGCGCATCGATGGCGGCCAGCACCAGCATGGCGCCGGCGGTGGCCAGCAGCAGGCGCAGGGTGAAGCCGAGCCCGTCGGTGATGGCCGTCTCCAGCGGGTGGTGGATCAGCCCGCGCAGGGTGTCAAAGCCGGTCCAGACCACCAGCCCGGCGGCGACGCCGACGAAGGCCACGCGCAGCAACGATTTGGTGAACTCGGCAATGGCCTCCGGGCCGTACAGGCGCTTGAGCCCGCTCATCGGGTTCATGCGGTTGATGTCGGGCAGCAACGCCTTCTGCGACCAGCGCAGGCCTCCCATCACCAGCGGGGCGACGAAGCTGGCCAGCAGGCAGACCAGCACCAGCGGCGCGATCACCAGCATGAACTGCAGCAGCAGGTCACCGAAGTGGCCGAACAGCTCCTTCGGGTTCTGCCGCAGGCTCTGTTCCGGGCTCAGCGCCTGCTTCATCCAGGCCGTGGCGCCACGGCCGATCGAGCCACTCATCGCCATCACCGCCAGCACGCCGGCGCCGAATACGGCGGCCGTGCCGAGTTCGCGCGAGCGCGGCAGGTTGCCCTGTTCACGGGCGTCGCGCAGGCGTTTCTCGGTCGGTTGTTCGGTCTTTTCGCCGGCGGATTCGTTCTCGGACATCACGGGGCACTACGGCAGGGGATGCCGGGGTGCGTGCAAGAACCGTTCCACGCATGGCGGGTGGCGCATCCACGCATGGCGTGGATCTACTGTAGAGCCGAGCCCACGCTCGGCTGAGGTTGGGCCCAGGCGCGAAGCGCAGCCGAGCGCAGGCTCGGCTCTACAGGAGGGTGTTGCAGGAACCGTTCCGTGATGGCGGGCGGCGGCACGGGTAACGCCGGACCGTGCCCGGCGCAATCATCCATCCGGCGTTACCGCCCGCAGCGGAATCGTCAGAACACTGTCGCTGTGCCAGTCCACCCGCAGCGGTTCACCCGCATCGGCCACGCTCTCGTCGCTGACATCGCGGCCGGTACCGTGGTTCACCTGGTGCATCGCGTCCTTCAGTACATCCACCTTCACCAGCAGGCGGCTGCCGGCGGCCAGTCGGCGCGCCACCATGCGCGTGCGGTCGAAGGGCAGGTGGGTCCATTGGCCTGGCTGAAGCAGCTGGCGCGTGGTCGGGTCACGCACGTGGCTGGCCCGGCCCATGTAGTAGGACAGCTGCATCCGGCGTCCATCGGCCATCAGTTCGTACAGGGTGACGGTGAAATCGAAGTCGCGCTTGTTGATCCGGACCTTCAGGTCGCCGGAGAAGCTGCCCACCAGATCCATCGGGCCTGTAAAGGGATCGGTGACAAAGGACAGCGCCGTATCCCTTTCGTCCTGTGCTGCGATGATCGGGAACGGGTAGTAGCCATGCCGCATTTCATTGCGGTCGGCCAGGTCCACGGTCTGCCCCAGCTGGCCTGGCGCTGGCGGCTGTTCCTGCAGGCGGTGGTAGCCATCGGCCGAAGCGGGTGCGGCCGACAGGTGGTAGCGGCGGTGGGCACCCGCGGCGGCGTCCAGCGTTGCCGCATGGCCCCAGCGGTTGGCGCCCATCAGCTGGTAGTTCACGCGGTCGGGCACCAGCGCAGGACGCGGCGCGCCGCGCAGCACATGGTCCAGCCACTGGAAGGTGACTGCCGGGGTATCGAACTGCGCGGCGGGGTCGATCGCGTAATCACGCAGCTGCAGCGGTTTGACCGCCGACTGCGCACCACGATGGTCGTAGGGGCCGATCAGCAGGGCATGGTCCGCATCGGGGCGGTGCCGCAGGTGGTCCTTGAAGTACTGCAGTGCCGAGATCTGGCCATCGTCGTAGTAGCCGGTGATGGTCAGTACCGGGATGCGAATGTCGTCGAACTGGTCGCCATAGGGAACCATTGACTGCCAGTAAGCGTCGTACGCCGGGTGGTCGAGCCAGCGCTGCAGCCAGGGGTTCGGCGTGCCATCGACCTGGTCGATCTGCCGGTAGGGGCGGCCGGAGGCATACCAGCGGCGCGGCAGCTGCGACCAGCGCTCGTTCTGGTTGTAGGTGTCGTTGTCCAGCATCGGGCCATTGGCCACATAGAACGCCCAACCGTAGTTGGCACTCAGGAACACGTTGTTTTCCATCGGCAGGCCCTGGCCGGGGATGGCGGCAACGTAGGGCACGATGGTCTTCAGTGCGGGATGGTGATGGCGCGCCGCCGCCCAGGCAGTGAAGCCCTCATAGCTGCCGCCATACATGGCCACCCGGCCATCGTTCCACGGCTGGTGGCTGATCCAGTCGATGGCTGCGTTGGCGTCCCCGCCGTCATGCTCATAGGGAGCGATGGTGCCGATGCCCCGACCCTTGCCACGGGCATCGACCACGATGCCGGCGTAGCCATGTGCGGCGGCCAGCAGCATCTTCTGCCGGTTCTTGGGTGGATCGGTGTAGATGGTGAACAGCATTGCTGCAGGCAGCGGAGCCCTGGCGGCGCGTGGCCGTGCCAGCTGCGCCGACAGCACGACGCCATCGCCGGCGGGGATGCGCAGGGCATCGTCGATGACGAAGCGACGCTGCTCTTCCGCGGCGACCAGCGCAGGGGCCAGTGCGGCGGCAAGGGTCTGTGCACGCAGTACCGCCCGCAGGCGCAGCAGTTCCAGGGCGACGGCCTCGGTGACGGTCGCGGCCCCCGCCTGCGCGGCGATGGCCTGCTCCAGCTGCGCGCGCACCGGGGCTGGCTCGACCGAGAGCGCGGCATCGGCCTGCACCGCGGCAACGTCGTCGAGGGCAGCGAAGGTGCTGTGGAAGGCACGCGCATACCCCGCTGCGTCCTGCTCGCCGGCGGTGGCGAGCAGCAGCATCGGCACCCAGCGCTGCACCGCCGCGGTATCACCGTCGCTTGCAAGCGATGCGCGTGCCTGCTGGATCGATCGCCGCGCTTCGCTGGTCCGGTCCAGCGCAAGCAGCGCGTGGCTGCGCTGTGCGTCGGTCAGGGAGGCAGACTTCAGCAGCTCGGTGCCCAGTGTTCGCAGGGCTGCGTCGGTCTGCGCGGGAGATGCATCCGCGGGCAGCGACCATGACAGATCGCTGGCCAATGCGCGGGCGCAGCTCAGGGCCAGCAGCAGACCTGCCAGGGTGGTGCGGAGTGCCACGGGCTCTTCCTTGCATGACGGTCGCGCGGCCCATCATACGGGAGCCGAGCGCAGGCTCGGCTCTACAGGAGGCGCGGGGCATTTGTAGGGCCGAGCCCATGCTCGGCTGCGGTTGGCTCAAGCGCGAAGCGCAGCCGAGCGCAGGCTCGGCTCTACAGGAGGGTGTCGAAGGAGTCGTTCCGTGATGGCGGGCGGCCGCGCCGCGAGGCGTTATCCGGGCGGGTGTTGCGGCGGCGGGCTCTGCGCCAGTTCCACCCGCGGCCGTGGCAGGTCGTGCAGCTGCATGAAGCGCGCTGCATCGACCGGCCGGCCCAGCAGGTAGCCCTGCAGGTAGTCGCAGCCCAGACGCTCCAGGTAGGCGCGCTGGGCGGCGGTTTCCACGCCTTCGGCGACGATGTCCATGTCCAGCGCATGGCCCAGCGCCACGATCGCCGAGACGATCACCACGTCCTCGGCGCTGTGCTCCAGGTCGCGCACGAAGGCGTGGTCGATCTTGATCTCGGTGGCCGGCAGCCGCTTCAGGTACAGCAGGCTGGAATAGCCGGTGCCGAAATCGTCGATGGAAATGCCTACGCCCAGTGCCGACAGTGCCTGCAACAGGCGCAGGCTGGTGTCGGTATCGCGCATCACCGTGCTTTCGGTGATTTCCAGCACCAGGTGCCGTGGCGCGATGTTGTGGCGCTCGATCACCGTGCGCACGTCCTGCAGCAGGTGCGGCGAGCTGAACTGCACCGGCGACAGGTTCACCGACATCGACCAGCCTTCATGACCGGCATCGTGCCATCGCCGCAGCTGCTGGCAGGCCTGGTCCAGCGCCCAGCGCCCGATGTCGTTGATCGCGCCGCTGCGCTCGGCCAGGCGGATGAATCGATCGGGCGGGATCAGGCCATGTTCCGGATGCCGCCAGCGGATCAACGCCTCGGCGCCGGCCACCTTCTGCGTCGCGACGCGGATCTTGGGCTGGAAGTTCAGGAACAACTGGTCGCTGCCGATCGCCCGGCGCAGGTCGGCCAGCAGCCGGAACTGCTGCTCGGCACTGTCGTTCATCCAGTCCGCGAACAGCACGAAGGCGTTGCGTCCGGACTCCTTGGCCTGGTACATCGCCGCGTCGGCAAACGCCATCAGCTGCCGCTCGCTGGCAGCATGGTCGGGGCAGATCGCCACGCCGATGCTGGCGGTTACCTGAAGTTCGTTGTCCGGCAGCAGCGGTCCGCTGCCGACCGCCTGCAGGATGCGCCGGGCGAGGGTAGGCAGATCCTCGTCGTGCTCGATGCGTACCACCAGCACGAACTCATCGCCGCCGAGGCGGGCCAGCATGTCATGGGGGCGCAGCAGCTGGCGGGTGCGCTCGGCCACCGCCACCAGCAGCGCGTCGCCGGCCTGGTGGCCATAGGCATCGTTGACCTGCTTGAAGCCGTCAAGATCCATGAACATCACTGCGAAACGGCTGCCGCCCTGTTCGGCCTCGGCCAGCGCCTGCACGATGCGCCGCTGCAGCAGCAGGCGGTTCGGCAGGCGGGTGAGCGGATCATGCAGTGCAGCCTGGGTCAGCTCCTGCTGCGCGTCGGTCAGGGAGGTGCTCAACATCGAGTTGCGCAGGCGCAGCAGCTGGGCCTCGACCCGCTGGTCCAGCCACGACACCACCAGCACCACGGCCAGGATTGCGACGGTCAGCAGCACCACCAGCATGGCCAGCCATTCGCTCTGCAGGCCATCGCCGACCGCCGCGCCGCAGATGCTGCCTTCCGGAAAGCGTGCGGCGGCCATGCCGGTGTAGTGCATGCCGACGATGGCCAGCCCGAGCAGGCCGGCGGCCGCGAGGCGGTCGCCGACACGGGTGCGCTGCGCGCGCAGGCGGAATGCCACATACAGCGCAGTCCACGAGGCGGCGACCGCCACCATCAGCGAGAACAGCAGCCAGCCCGGGTCATAGTCGATGCCGGGTTGCATGCGCATGGCCGCCATGCCGACGTAGTGCATGCAGGCGATGCCGGTACCCATCAGCAATGCCCCGCCGGCCAGGCGGGGATGCGGCAGGGTGCGCAGTGACACCAGCCACAGCGCGAACACAGACGAGGCGATTGCCAACGCCAGCGAGAGCAGGGTGATGGGCAGGTCGTAGCCCAGTGGAATGGGCAGGTCGAAGGCGAGCATGCCGATGAAGTGCATCGACCAGATGCCCAGGCCCATGGCGAAGCCGCCCCCCAGGCGCCACCACCACGCCGCGCCCTTGCCTGGTGCGGTGACGGTGCGCCCGGCCATCGCCAGCGCGGTGTAGGAAGCCATCACGGCGACCAGCAACGAGATCGCCACCAGCCAAGGATTGTACGTGCCTACCAGCATTCGTCAGTCTCCCGGACCTGCCTGTCGACGGAAACCACGGTGGGGCATGCATGAGGCAGGCCGACGCAGTGCGTCGACCAGACGCGGCGTCCCCCTGGGCGCCGCGCATTCACTCTAACGCGTGGACCCGGGGGGACTTCAAGCGGCAAGACGTGAAATTGCGCCCCTGTAGAGCCGAGCCCATGCTCGGCTAGCGCTTCGGCCAATGGCAGCCGAGCATGGGCTCGGCTCTACAGAAACGAATGCATGGCAACCAGTAAAACGTGATGATCAGGTCAGTGTGTAACCGCGTCCGCAGCCTGGAAGGCGGCATCGAACAAGCGCTGCACCGGCGGCCCCATTTCACCGGCCAGCAGGGCCAGCAGGAACAGGCCCAGCAGCAGCGAGACCGGCAGGCCCAACTGGATCGGGTTCAGCGCCGGGGCGGCGCGGGCCAGTACGCCGAACGCCAGATTGACCGCCAGCATCGCCACCGTCAGCGGGATGGCCAGGGTCAGTGCGCCGCGCAGTACGGTCAGCAGGAAGGTCGGGGCAATGCTGAAGAACGCGTGCGGGTCGGGCAGCGGGGCGCCGATCGGCAGTGCCCGGTAACTGTCCACCACCAGCGAGATCAGCGCCAGGTGGCCATTGGCGGTGAAGAACAGCAGGCCGAACATCAGGTAGAACCACTGCCCGATCACGCCGGAGGTGCCGCCGCGCAGTGGGTCGCTCATCTGCGCGAAGGCCAGGCCGGTGCCCTGGGCGATCAGTTCGCCGGCCAGCGCACCGGCCTCGAACACCAGGCGCAGCAGGAAGCCGATGGACACGCCGATGGCCAGTTCCCGGGCGATGGTCAGCACGGTGGCGGCGTCGAAGCCGGTCCAGTCCGGTACCGGCGGCAGCAGTGGTGCCAACGCGATGGCAAGGGTGCCGGCCAGGATCACGCGGATCCGCGCCGGCACCGCGCGGGTGCCGACCATGGGCATGGCCATGGCCACCGCACCGATGCGCAGCATGGTCCATAGTACGGTGCCGATCATGCCGAAGGCCTGCAGGCCGTCGGCAGCCATCTGGGTGGCGGCGTCCATCGAAGCGTGTGTCCTAGCCGATCAGGTGCGGGATGCGCTGGAACAACAGCGTGGTGAATTCAACCAGGTGGCCGATCAGCAGGCTGCCCAGCGCGAACAGCACCGCGGTCAGCGCCGCCGCCTTGGCGACGAAGGCGATGGTCGGTTCGTTGAGCTGGGTCGCGGCCTGCACGACGCCGACCACCACGCCCACCACCAGTACGGTGAGCAGCAGCGGGCCGGCCACCCACAACACGGTGATCAGGCCGCCACGCAGTTCGGTCAGGGCAAGTTCGGGAGACATTCGGGTTCCATCTGCTTATGTAGAGTCGAGCCATGCTCGACTGCTCTTTGCGGGGGATATCAAGCCGGATTGAAGCTCGCCGCCAGTGTGCCGACTGTCAGCACCCAGCCATCGACCAGCACGAACAGCAGGATCTTGAACGGCGCCGACACCAGCATCGGCGACAGCATCATCATGCCCATCGACATCAGCACGCTGGCCACCACCAGATCGATGATCACGAACGGGATGAAGATCAGGAAGCCGATCTCGAAGGCGGTCTTCAGCTCGCTGGTGACGAACGAGGCGACCAGCACCGGGAACGGGATCGCGTCGGGGCTGGCGTAGGTGCCGTGCCCGGCGATGCCGGCGAAGGTCATCAGGTCGGTCTCGCGGATCTGCGCCAGCATGAAGGCGCGCAGCGGCGTGGTGGTCAGCGTCCAGGCGGTCTGGAAGTCGATGTCGCCGTTGAGGTAAGGCGCCATGCCGGTGCTCCAGGCCTTGTCCCAGGTCGGCAGCATGACCATCGCGGTCAGGAACAGGGCCAGGCCCAGCAGCACCTGGTTGGACGGCGTCTGGCCCGTGCCCAGCGCCTGGCGCAGCAGGCCCAGCACGATGATGATGCGGGTGAACGAGGTCAGCACCAGCAGCATCGACGGGATCAGGGTGATCGCCGTCATCAGCAGCAGGGTCTGCAGCGGCAGGCTGACCGGCGCACCGCCGATCTTGCCGACGTTGATGTCCGGCAGCGGCGTGGTCGGTGCGCCGGGCGCGGCGAACGCCAGTGCCGGCAACAGGCACAGGGCAAGCAACAGCAGCCACGGCATCAGGATGGCAAGACGGGTACGGGTGACACGCATGTCAGGGGTCCTTGCGCAGCCGCTGCTGCAGCAGCTGGGCGAAATTCGGCAGGTTCTTGAAGTCCGGCACGCGTACCGGCGCCGGTGGCGGCAACGGTTCGGGCAGGGTATGCAGGGTATTGATGCCACCGGCGGTGACGCCCAGCAGCAGCTGCTGGCCGTTGACCTCGACCACCACCACGCGTTCCTTGGCGCCGACACTGAGGCTGGCTACCAGCTTCATGCCTTCGGCAGGGCGGAAGCCGCTGCCGGGCATGCGCTTGAGCAGCCAGCCCAGGCCGATGACCAGGGCCAGCACCGCCAGCAGCGCCAGCACCGCACCGAACAGGCTGGGTGCGGCGGCCGCATGCTGGCCAATCTGCGGGCCAACCGGGGCGGCGGCCTTGCCGACCGCCAGCAGGGTGGAGGCCAGCAGGCTCAACGCAGTCTCCGGATACGCTCGCTCGGGCTGACCACGTCGGTCAGGCGCACGCCGAAGCGGTCATTGATCACCACCACTTCGCCGTGGGCGATCAGCGTGCCGTTGACGAACACATCCAGCGATTCGCCGGCGCCGCGTTCCAGTTCCACCACCGAGCCCTGGTTGAGCTGCAGCAGGTTGCGGATCGGCAGGCGCGCGCGACCGACTTCCAGCGACAGCGTCACCGGCACATCGAGGATCACGTCCAGGTTCAGGTCCGGGCCGTTCGCCTCGTCGGCCTGCAGGCTGCTGAACTGGGCCGGGGTGGGTTCGAGGGCGTCGATATCGTTCATTGCGGGTCTTCCTGGATGACGGGTACGCGCGGGCGGGTGCCCGGCGGATGGGTAGCGGTGATCTTCACGGCATTCATGCCGTTGGCGATGCCGAACTCGCCGGTGAACACCGGGATGTTCTCCACGCACAACGGCACCTGCGGGCTGAGCTCGATCGGCAGGATGTCGCCGACCTTCAGCTGGGTCAGGTCACGCAGCGTCATGCGCTTGCTGGCCAGCACGCTGGACAGGGTCACCTCGGCGATGTTGAGCTGTTCGCGCAGGGTCTGGCCCCAGCTCTCGTCGCGGTCGTTGCGGTCACTCTGGATGCCGGCGTCGAGCAGTTCGCGGATCGGCTCCAGCATCGAGTACGGCAGGGTCACGTGGATATCGCCGCCACCACCATCGAGCTCGACGTGCAGGCGGCACACCACCACGTACTCGCGCGGCGTCACGATGTTGGCGAAGTGCGGGTTGATTTCCGAGTTGATGTACTCGAAGTCGACATCCATCACCGGTGCCCAGGCCTCGCGCAGGTCGGCGAAGGTCTGCTTCAGCAGCAGGTGGATCACCCGCATTTCGGTGGCGGTGAACTCGCGGCCTTCGATGCGGGTCGGGTAGCGCCCGTCGCCACCGAAGAAGTTGTCGACGATGGCGAACACCAGGGTCGGTTCGAACACGATCAGGCCGGTGCCACGCAGCGGCTTGAAACGGATCAGGTTCAGGTTGGTCGGCACATACAGCGAGTGCATGTAGTCGTTGAACTTGATCAGCTCGATGCCGCGCACCGACAGCTCGGCCGAGCGGCGGATCAGGTTGAACAGGCCGATCCGCCACAGGCGTGCGAAACGCTCGTGGACCATTTCCAGGGTTGGCATGCGACCGCGGATGATGCGGTCCTGGCTGGCGAAGTCGTATGAGCGCGCTTCGCCTGACGGCGGTTCCGGATCGGTCTCGACCGCGCCACTGTCCACGCCGTGGAGCAGGGCATCGATCTCGTCCTGGGACAACAGATCATTCATTGGTGGGCCCTTACTGGGTCACGAAACTGGTGAACAGCAGGTCGTCGGCACCATTGCTGCCGGTCTCGGCCTTGAGCACTTTCTGCACTTCGGCCAGCGACGCAGCCTGCAGCTTCTGCTTGCCGGCGACATCGGCGATCTGGTCGGGGCTGACCTGCGAGAACAGCATCAGCAGGCGTGCACGGATGGCCGGCGCGTGGGTCTTGATCGCCTCCAGCGCGGCCGGGTCACGCGTCATCAGCTGCACTTCCAGCTGCAGGTAGCGCGGGCCGTCGATGGGGCCGTTGAGGTTGACCACGAAGGCCGGGTCGAGCGCGAAGTACTGCGCCGGCGCCGGGGTGGCCGACTTCTTCGGGGCCTGCGCGGTCTTCTCTTCCGGCTTGGACTGGGTGAAGAACCAGACGCCGCCACCAGCGGCGGCGGCGGCCAGCACGGCCACCAATGCGGTGATCAGGATCGGACTGCGCGGCTTGGCGGCCTTGTCCTTCTCGGCGGTCTTCTTGGTTTTGTCAGCGGCTGCGGCCACGGGGTGAAGCTCCTGAGGGTTGCTTCACCGGGATATGCAAGGGGTGTGCCGAAGATGGGGCAGTGGGGTGCGACGGAATTCCGTCGGGGTGCCGGTGCGGCCGTGCGGAGCAAGCTCCGCAGCCACCAACGCGATACGGCGAAGTGCCGATCCTGGCCGGCTCCATTGCCCCGGTGCCCCTGTGCCCTGGTGGGCACCGACCGCCCCACTCTGGTAGGTGCCAACCTTGGTTGGCACGTCTGTCAGGCGTAGGCGTCCAGCAATCCGCGCTGGCGGATCAACTGCGCGGACGACACGCTGGTGTCACCCGGCGACGGTTCTCCGTCACCGGCCATGCCGCCGGCGCCGGATTGCCCCGACGCACTGCCGTCACCTCCAGGCGCCTGGTGGCCGACATCGGCGTGGGCCAGTTGGAAGCCCTGTTCGCCCAGCAGCTCGCGCAGGCGCGGCAGGCTGCTTTCCAGCGCCTGCCGCACGTCCACGTGCGGGCTGCTGAAGCTGGCATGCACCTTGTCGCCGTTCAACTGCAGGCGAACATCCACCGGGCCCATGTCGTCCGGACTCAGGCGGATGTGGGCGTGACCGATCTTCTGGTCGGCCAGCCAGCCCAGGCGCGCGCCGATGGCCTGGTCGAAGCCGTCGTCACCCAGCACGGGCTTGGGCGTGGGTTCGCCATTGAAGATCGCGTTGCCGGTGGCGAGCGCCGCTTTCAGGTCCTGCACGGCGGCCGCTGCCGGTGCGTGCAGCAGTGGTGCACTGTTGCGGTCGCCGAGGGCAGCCACGTCACTGCCTTCGCCGCGCTCGCTGCGCTTGCCGGGCGGGATCATCTCCGGCAGTGGCAGCGCGCTGGCATCGTCAGCGCTGGTCGCCGCAGGTTTGCCGTCGGCCGTCGCTGCGGCTGCGGTAGCCGCTGCTGGGGCGGTTGCGGGCAGCGCCGGGTTCGCGGCGGTGGCAGCGGGCAGCGCGCTACCGTCGCTGGCCAGCGACGGTGCAGCGGTGGTCGGCAGAGCGGCGGCCGGATTCACGGGCGTCGGCATCGCCAGCACCAGGCCGGCCAGGCCGAGCGGTGGCCACGGGGCATCCTCGGTCGCGGCGGGCGTGTCCTTGTCGGTGCCGGGTCCAGCCGGGGTGGCGGCAACGGGCGGCAGCGGCGACGTTTCAGCGCTTGCCGCTTCGCCTTCTGCGTTGCGTTCGCCGGGAGCCTGGCCATTGCTGTCGGGGGTCGATGGCTGGCTCGGCGTGGATGGCGTCGGCGTGGTGGCGCTGCTGGCAGGGGCGGCTGCAGAGGGCGCGCCACCCTGCAGCAGCTGGCCGAATTCCTTGCCGCGCTCGCTGCGCGGTGCGCGCGCTGCAGCGCCGCCGGAATTCTGTGTCTGCGCGTTGGCGCTGCTGGCGAGCGGGGAGGGCATCACGAGCGGCCTCCCTGCTCGGTGCCATCCTGGTCTTCGGCCTGTACAAGGCGCGCGCGGCGCGCACCGATGTCGTCCATCTCGCGCTGGTCGCGGCGATCGGTCACCACTTTTTCCTGCGCGCGGTAGCTGGCGGCGAGCTGTTCCAGCACGGCCTTGTCCCGGCTGGCCAGGATCAGGCGGGCACGCTCGGCTTCCACTTTTTCGCGGTTGCCGTTGACCGTGGCTTGCTGCTGCTCGACCGCACTGTCCAGGCGGTCCAGGAAAGCGCGACGGTTCAGCAGCTGCGCCGGGCTGGTCGCTGCCATCTGCGCGTTTGCGTACTCCTCGGCATAACGTCGCAGTTCGTCCAGTCGCGATAGATGGGTATCGAGAACGCGCTGGCGTTCAGCGAGGTCTCGGGCGACCGCGTCCTCGTGTTCCTGGGCCCGCTTGAGCAGGGGATCGATGCGCTTGGACTGGTTCATGGCTTAACTCTCTTGTTCCACCAGGCGCTGCAGTGCCGCCTGGCTGTGCGGGAGATCTGCGGCCTTGGCAACGTCCTGGCCGAGGAACTCCATGATTTCCGGCCAGCGTTCCAGGGCTTCGTCGGTGGCCGCGTCGTTGCCGCGCTGGTACGCACCGATGGCGATCAGGTCGCGGTTGGCCGAGTAGGCCGAGACCAGCCGCTTCAGCTTGCGGATGCGCAGGCGCCACGGCTCGTCGGCGATTTCCGTGACCACTCGGCTGACTGACGATTCGACGTCGATGGCCGGATACAGGCCGCTGTCGGCCACGCGCCGCGAGAGCAGGATGTGACCATCGAGGATCGCGCGGGCGGCATCGGCGATCGGGTCCTGCGGATCGTCGCCCTCGGTCAGCACCGTGTAGAACGCCGTGATCGAACCACGCCCCTTGGCGCCGTTGCCGGCGCGTTCGACCAGCGCCGGCAGCTTGGCGAACACCGACGGCGGGTAGCCGCGGGTGGTCGGCGGCTCGCCGACCGACAGGCCGATCTCGCGCTGTGCCTGGGCGAAGCGGGTCAGCGAGTCCATCAGCAGCAGCACATTCAGTCCCTGGTCGCGGAACCATTCGGCAATGGCGGTGGCACGGTAGGCGCCGTGCAGGCGTGCCAGCGGCGGGCGGTCGGCCGGGCTGGCCACCACCACGGCGCGGCGCAGGCCTTCCTCACCCAGCGTGGTTTCGACGAAATCACGGACTTCGCGGCCACGTTCACCGATCAGCCCGACCACGATCACATCGGCAGCGGTGTAGCGGGTCATCATGCCGAGCAGCGTGGATTTGCCGACGCCGGAGCCGGCGAACAGGCCGACACGCTGGCCGCGGCCGATCGGCAGCAGCGCGTTGATCGCGCGCACGCCCACGTCCAGCGGCTGGGTGATCGGTTCACGTGCCAACGGATTGATCGAGACACCGGCCATGCCGACGTGGCCTTCGGCGCGGATCGGCCCCTTGCCGTCCAGCGGCACGCCATCACTGTCGATGACCCGGCCGAGCAGGCCTTCGCCGACTTCCACGCCACCGCGGCGCGCCGACGGCACCACGCGGGCGTTGGGCAGCAGGCCGTGCAGTTCAGCGCTGGGCATCAGGTAGGTGCGCTCGCCGGCAAAGCCGACCACTTCGGCATCGACCCAGCCACCGTCGACCACTTCCACCTTGCAACTGGCGCCCAGCGGTGCCTCGCAGCCAACCGCTTCGAGCGTCAGCCCGACCGCGCGACGCAGCACGCCCTCGCGGATCAGGCCGCGACCATGCGCGGTATCCACGCGCAGGCCGTCGAGACGACGGGCCAGGCGCAGGTTGCGGGCCATGGCCCAGTCGGCGGGCGGTGGCGTGGGCTGCGATTCGGGCGTCATGCGCCTGCTCCGGTCTGGCGGATCACCGCATCCAGCGCGCCACGCAGGCGGGCTTCCAGGGTGCCGTCGATGCGCACCGCTTCGGCATGCACGCGCAGGTCGCCGCGGCTCAGGCTGGTATCGGGCACCAGGCGCTGCTGCGGCGACAGGTTCAGCAGGGGGGCGAGGGCGGCGATGTCGTCGGGGTGCAGGCGCACCTCGACTTCGCGGGTGCTGCCTCCGACCGCGTCGATGGCCTCGCCGACCAGCTGCGCCAACAGCGCAGGGTCGGCCTCGTAGGCACGCCCGACCAGGGCACCGGCGATGCGCACGGCCAGCTCGCCGAGCGCACCGACCACTTCATTCTCCAGCCGCACCAGCGGCCGGCTGAAGTTGTCCAGGATGCCTTCGATCTGCGCGGCGAGGCGCCGCACCTCGGCCTGGCCCTGGCTGTAGCCGTCGGCATGGCCGTGCTGGAAGCCTTCCTTCTCGGCGCTGTCCTGGATCGCCTGGATCTCCTCCAGGGTCGGCAGCTGCAGCGGTGGCTCGGGTTCGTGTTCCGGGTCCGGCTCGGTGAGTTCGAACACATCTTCCTGCGCCAGCGCCGGTTCGGGCTGGGCCAGCAGGTCCGGGGCAAGCCAGCGCACGACGTTGCTCACAGCATCGCCTCCGCGCTGCCGCCGATGGTGACGGTGCCTTCATCGGCCATGCGCTTGACGATGGCCAGGATCTCGCGCTGCGCGCCTTCCACGTCGGACAGGCGCACCGGGCCACGGGCTTCCATGTCCTCCAGCAGGATTTCGGCCGCGCGCTGCGACATGTTGCGGGTGATCTTGTCGCGCACCTTGATGTCGGCACCGCGCAGGGCCAGGCCCAGGCGCTCGCCGCTCACTTCGCGCAGGACCAGCTGCATTTCGCGATCGTCCAGATCGACCAGATCGTCGAACACGAACATCAGGTCCTGGATGCGGTTGCTCAGTGGCGCATCGATGCGTGCGATTTCGCCCAGGATCGCTTGGTCCTGGCCGCTGTCCATGAAGTTCAGGATGTTGGCCGCGCACTGCACGCCGCCGATGTTGGACGACTTCAGGTTCTGGTTGCCGGCGAACTGGCGCTCCATGATCTCGTTGAGTTCATTGAGCGCGTTCGGCGGAATGCCGTCGAGGGTGGCGATGCGCAGCAGTACGTCGACGCGGGTACGGTCGGGCAGCAGCTTCAGTGCGTCGGCGGCCTGGTCTGTTTCCAGGTGCGCCATCACGATGGCGATGATCTGCGGGTGCTCGTTGCGCACCAGGTCGGCCACCGCGCGCGGGTCCATCCACTTCAGCGCGTCCAGGCCGGTGGTGTTGCGGCCGAGCAGGATGCGGTCGATCAGGTTGCCGGCCTTCTCGCTGCCCAGCGCCTGCACCAGCATGTTGCGGATGTAGTCATCCGAACCCACGCCCAGTGAGGTCTTCGAGCCCAGCTCCTGGCCGAACTGGTCCATCACCCGTTCCACCTGCTCGCGGGTGATGTCGGTCATGGTGGCCATGGCGATGCCGATCTTCTGCACTTCCTTGGGTTCCATGTGGCGCAGCACCTCGGCCGCGTCCAGCTCACCCAGCGAAAGCAGCAGCACGGCCGCGCGCTGCACGCCGGTCAATTGCGGCTCAGTCATTGGCCACCCAGCCCTTGACCACCTGGGCCACGCGCTTGGAGTCGGTCTTCACGGCTTCACGCGCCATCCGCAGTCGTTCCTCATATGAATCCACCGGCAGGGCCAGTGCGTCTGGCCCGGCCAGGCTGGCCCGGTCGGCGCCCAGCGCCGGCAGCGGGGTGCCATCGTCATCAACCAGCTGCACGTCCGCGGTATGCGGTTCCAGTGCGTGCTCGTCGTTCTTCTTGTTCTGGCCGGTGATCGCGCGCAGCGCCGGGCGCAGCACGCCGAACAGCAGTGCCAGCACCACCACCGCGCCGAGCAGCATGCGGCCGGCGTCGTGCACCCAAGGCAGCTCCCACCAGGCCGGGCCTTCCTCGGGCGTGATCTCGCGCACGAACGGGGCGTTCATCACCGACACGGTGTCGCCACGCTCGGCGTTGAAGCCGACCGCCTGCTTCACCAAGGCCTCGACGCGGGTCAGCTCGGCGGCCGACAGCGGCTGCGGGCTCATCTTGCCGTTGGCGCCGGCGCGCGGCACGTTGTCCACCAGCACTGCCACCGACACGCGCTTGATGCGGCCCGCGGGCTGGCGGGTGTGCTGCAGGGTGCGGTCCAGCTCGTAGTTGCGGGTCGCGTTCTTGCTGCTTTCGGTCGGGGTCTGCGCCGTGGCCGGCGCGGCCTGCTGGCCCGGCGGGCTGTTGCTGGTCGCCCCCGGCACACCCTGCGGACCCGGCGTGCTGGTGGTGTTCTCGCTCATCTGCTCGCTGCGCAGCTTCTGCGGCTCGCCGTTATAGAGCTCGCGGGCTTCCTCGGTCACCGAGAAGTCCATGTCCACGCTCACTTCCGGATTGACGCGGCCCGGGCCGGTCATCGGTTCCAGCAGCTCGCGGATGCGTTGGTTGAACGAGGTTTCCTGGCGGCGCACCTGTTCGAACTGTGCAGCGTTGACGGCTGCCTCGCTGTTGGGGTCGGTGATGCTGAGCATGCGCCCGCTCTGGTCGACCACGGTCACCCGTTCCGGGGCAAGATCCGGGATGCTGGCCGCGACCATGTGCACGATGGCGTCCACCTGGCTGCGTTCCAGCTGCTGGCCTCCGCGCAGTTCCAGGGTCACCGAAGCGCTGGCGACATCGCGCTGACGGGTGAAGGCGCTGGGCTTGGGGATGGCCAGGTGCACGCGCGAGTCGCGCACTGGGCGCAGCGTGTTGATGGTGCGCGACAGCTCGGTTTCCAGCGCGTGCTGGTAGCGCGCGCTTTCCACGAACTGGCTGACACCGAAGCCGGGGTCGCGTTCCATCAGCTCGAAACCGAGCTTGCCGCTGTCGGTCAGGCCGGAGCCGGCCAGCTTCAGGCGGGCGTCGTGCAGGTTCTTCTCCGGCACGGTGATGCCGCCGGTGGCGGGATCGAGCGCGAACGGAATCTGCGCGGCGCGCAGCAGGTCGGTCGCTTCAGCGGTCGCCTTCTGGTCCAGGCCGGTATACAGCGGGACCATGCCCGGCTTCTGTGACCAGAAGAACACGGACAGGCCTGCCGCCACCGCCACCGCGATCATCGCCATCAGGCCCAGCCGACGGGTGATCTGCAGACTCTGCAGGCGGTCGAACCATTGCCCGGCCTTCTCGGCGTTCAGGCTGTCCTTGGAGAGCGTCAGTGCCATGCGTCAATGTTCCTTACAGCGGCATGTTCATCACGTCCTGGTAAGCCTGGACGAGACGGTTGCGGACTTCCACGGTGGCGCGGAAGGCGATCTGGGACTGCTGCGAGGCGACCATCACCTTGGCCAGGTCGGCGCTGGGGTCGCCCATTTCGAAGGCCTTGGCCAGGGCGCCGGATTTCTGTTGCGCGTCGTTGACGCCGGCAATCGCACCACGCAGGGTTTCGGTGAAGCTGGCCGGCTGGGCCTGCGGTGCTTCCAGCACCGTGCCCGGCAGGGCATTGCTGCGCGGGGTTTCGCCCAGCGGGTTGAGCGCCGGCTGTCCCATCTGGGTCTGATAGGAGCGGATCTGCGAAAGGATCGAAGTGACGGAGTGGGACATCTGCAACGGTTCCAGAAACAGGGATGGGGTTGTCTGCTGGAGCCAGTGCAAGTGCCGTGCCGAAACCGGTTTTCGATTCAGTGAAGTGAGGAGGTTGGGTGTGCGTGCGGGGTTGCACCCCGCTCCCCGCGGTAGTGCCGGCCGCTGGCCGGCAACAGCAACAGCAACAGCAACAGCGAACATTCCGTGGGATGGCGGGGTGGGTCCGGTTGCGGGGGGCGCCGTAAATCCGTCCATGGAGGCTCGGTCGCCGCATCCATGCGGCTCACGCCCCCGCAACCGGACCCACCCCGCCTTCGACAGTTCTCTGCGATCTG
>NZ_JAWIRW010000028.1:0-40241 GCF_036319985.1 Stenotrophomonas sp. SMYL89
GGTCCGGTTGAGGGGGACGCTGCAAGTACGTCCATGTAAGCTCGGTCGCCGCATCCATGCGGCTCACGCCCCCTCAACCGGACCCACCCCGCCTTCGACAGTTTTCCGCGAACTGTCGGAACGGCGTTCTGCTTTGGTGTGTGCCGACCGTTGGTCGGCACGAATGAATTCATTCGATATCTGACAGATGTGCCGACTAACGGTCGGCACCCGCCAACAGCGCACGGAATCTGTCAGAGGCGGGGCGGTTTGGGTGGGCAGGACCGTTGGCGCCATGGATGGCGCCATCGAGCCCCCATGGATGGGTTTACGGCGTGTCCTGACCACCCACACCGCCCCGCCATCCCACGGAATGCAGGCTTTTGACGTTGCTCTGGCTCTAGCTCTGGCTTCGGCAGGTGCAGGGCGCAGCCCTGCAATAAAAACCCCCTTTACCTCAGCTGGCTGTCCTTGCTGCCGCGCCGGTTGTAGCCACTGTGCGCCTGCTCTTCGTCGTCGTGCGCCTGCTGGCACGCCACGCAGAGCCGAACACCGGGTACAGCCCGGCGCCGCGCCAACGGAATCGGCGCGTCGCATTCCTCACAGTGTTCCAGACCGGGGCCCTCGCGCAGCTGGCGCCGTGCGCGGGCGATCGCATCGTCGACGGTGGCGTCAATCTGGTCCTGGACCGCGCCGTCTCCCGCCCAACCGGTGGCCATGGCCATCCTCCGCAGGTGTGTCGCCTGATATGGAGACGATACACCCCGGCAAAAAGACAGGCCTTCGTGTAGAGCCGAGCCATGCTCGGCTGCTCTTCAGGATGCCAAACAGAACGCGAATGGGTTCGATCAAGCCGATTGCGACTTAATCCCCTCCGTCCCCTTTTTTGCTTACCAGACCAGGTCGTCCGGCACCTGGAACTGCGCGTAGTAGGCATCGTCCTCGGCATTGCCGGTGGAGATCTCGGCGGTCGAGCCCGGCTGGCCGTGATCGACGATGATCGCTTCCGGCGCGCGTTCACGCACCTTCTCTGCCGCAGCGCGCGGCAGCAGGGCGTAGCCGTCGCCGTGGGCAACGATGACGAGCACACCGACCGACAGCGCCTTGCGCAGCTTGGGGTCGATCAGCAGGGTGCGGATCGCGGCGCCGTCACTGAACCGGTACTCATCGTCGCCCTTGTGGGGCACGGCGTGGGCACTGATGATCTGCCGGGCCTGGGCCTTCTGTTCAGCCTGGCGGGCCTGGGCGTTACGCTCGGCGGCCAGCGCGCGGTCGCGCTCGACCTTCTCGGCGCGGGCGCGTTCAGCCTCGCGCTGGACCTCGCCCGAGGTCGATTCGGCCTTGCCCTGGCGGGCCTTGGCCTGCGCGCTCGCGGCAGCGCTGGCCTGCGACTTCTTGGCCAGGCCGGCCTTGAGCAATTGTTCCTGCAGCGCGTTGGGCTTTGCCATGGTCGATGCGTACCGCGTGTAATCTTGGATGCCCCATTCTACCGACGCCCCGCCGCCCCTGCATGGCAGTCCTGAAGTACCTCACCGGCTATCCTGAACCCCTGGTCGCCCAGGTCAGCGACCTGCTGGCGCAGGGCAAGCTCGGCCCTTGGCTGCAGCAGCGCTACCCCGACCCGCACGAGGTGCGCAGCGACCGCCAGCTGTACGACTACACCCAGGAGCTGAAGGACCGCTACCTGCGCAAGTCGGTGCCGCTCAACAAGGTCTGCTACGACAACACGCTGGAAGTGATCAAGCACGCCCTGGGCACCCATACCGCCATTTCCCGCGTGCACGGTGGCCGCCTCAAGGCCAGCCGCGAGATCCGCATCGCCACCGTGTTCCGCCAGGCACCGGCGGCCTTCCTGCGCATGATCGTGGTGCACGAACTGGCCCACCTGAAGGAAGCCGACCACAACAAGGCCTTCTACCAGCTGTGCCAGCACATGGAACCGGATTACCTGCAGCTGGAATTCGATACCCGCCTGTACCTGACCGAGCTGGCCAACCGCGGCCAGCGCTGACCGGCCGCAGCAGCTACACTGCGCGCCCCCTGCCCGACCTGCCCGCCATGGAACCGATCCGTCTCGACAAACACCTGTCCGCCCTGCTCGGCATCCCGCGCGGCGAAGCACGGCGCTACATTGAAGGTGGCTGGGTGTCGGTCAACGGCGAGGTGGTGGAACAACCGCAGCGCCCGGTCGATGACAGCGCGGTGATCGTAGTGGCGGAGCAGGCCAGCGATGAAAAGGCCGAACGGGTAAGCATGCTGTTGAACAAGCCGGCCGGTGTCGCCGCCGAAACCCTGTGCACGCTGGTCAGCAGTGACAGCCGCAGCGAACTCGACGCCAGCGATATCCGTCCACTGCAGCGGCATTTCCACGGCCTGCAGCTGGCCGCATCACTGCCTGCGGCTGATAGCGGCCTGGTCGTGGTCAGCCAGGATCCGGCCACGCTGGCGCATCTGCAGCGCAATCTGGGCCGCACTGAGCAGGAATACCTGATCGAAGTGGCCGAGGGCGGCCCGGAGCGTGGGCCATGGCTGATGGCGCGTTTGCAGCAGGAGGCCGGCGGCGGCAAGGTCAGCTGGCAGAGCGAACAGCGGCTGCGGTTCGCCGGCAAGGGGCTCACCGCCAAGGGCCTGCGTGCGGCGGTGACAACCGCCGGGCTGCAGGTAACCGGGGTGCGTCGGCTGCGCATTGGCCGCGTGGCGCTGGGGCCGCTGCCGCCGGGCCAGTGGCGCTACCTGGGCAGCGACGAGCGCTTCTGAGGCTCCGGGGTCAGAGCCCTTTCCCGTGGAAAGGGGTCCGCCCCCATCCGTGACGCCCGCCGGGGTCGGATCCCTTGCCGCAGGCAAGGGCTCTGACCCGGATTGATCCTGCAGATCTTCTTCCACGCATGACGTGGATCTACCATCGGGGCATGAGCCTGTCCAAGCCCTTCTGGCGACGCCTGCTGCGCATCGCTGCAATCATTCTCGCCGCGCTGTTGCTGCTGGTCCTGTCCGGCCTGCTGCTGGCCGACCATCTCACCCCGCAGGCACGGGGCACACCCTCGCTGGTGCTGCCACTGCAGCCGGCGCAGACCCGCATCGACCAGCAGATCGTGCCATTGCAGGAGGCCCATCCCGGCCAGTCCGGCGTGGCTTTCCTCAGTGATGGCATGGATGCCTTCGCCGCACGCGCGATGATCACCGCACAGGCTGGCCGCAGCCTGGACCTGCAGTACTACATCTGGCACGACGACCTGGTCGGCCACCTGATGGCCAAGGCGCTGTACGACGCCGCAGAGCGCGGCGTGCGCGTGCGCATCCTGCTCGACGACATGAACGCCAAGGACAAGGACGCCTTGATGATGGCGCTCGATGCGCATCCGAACATCGAGCTGCGTCTGTACAACCCGTTCCGCAACCGCAGCGGCATCGCGCGCACCCTGGAGCTGGTGCAACGCGCCTTCAGCGTGAACCACCGCATGCACAACAAGAGCTGGATCGCCGATGGCCGCATTGCGATCGTCGGTGGCCGCAACATCGGCGAGGAGTACTTCAGCGCGCGCGACGACGTGAACTTCCAGGATCTGGACCTGGTCGTGGCCGGGCCGGCCGTGCAGCAGGCCAACCGGATCTTCGACGACTACTGGAACAGCGGCGCGGCCATCCCGATTTCCGCGCTGGCGTCCTACACCGATGCACAGCTGCGGCAGCTGGTGCGGCAGTCGGACCTGGATGCGATGCATGCCAAGGCGCAGCCGTACCTGCAGCGCGTGGCCGAATCACGCCAGCGGCAACGGCCCAGTCCGGAACCGTTGCACTGGAGCGCGGACGTGCAGATCGCATCCGATCCACCGATGAAGCACCGCGACGATGATCGCCGCGGCTGGCTGGTCAGCACGCTCAGCGAGGAACTGCGCAGCACCCGCCGCAGTGCACTGTTGATCTCACCCTATTTCGTGCCCGGCCACGATGGCGTCGAGGCGCTTTCGACGCTGGCCGCACGGGGCGCGCAGGTTGGCGTGGTCACCAATTCGCTGGCTGCCAACGACGTGGCTGCCGTGCACGGCGGCTACATGGGCTACCGCGTGCCGCTACTGCAGGCCGGCGTGAAGCTGTACGAACTGAAGGCGCATGGCCGGCCCGATACCAGCCTGTTCGGCAGCAGTGGCGCCAGCCTGCACACCAAGGCGTTCGTGGTCGACAACCGCCGTGGCTTCGTCGGCTCGTTCAATCTCGATCCGCGCTCGGCCTATCTGAACACCGAAATGGGCGTGCTGTTCGATGACCCGGTGCTGGGCGCGCAGCTGCGCGACGAGTACCTGCGCCTGGCCAGCCCCGAGTACAGCTGGTGGCTTGCCCTGGGACAGAACGACGCGCTGCGCTGGCTGGAACGGCAGCCGCCCCCGCACTGGGTGGAGACCGAGCCCGGTGCCAGCCTCGGCAAGCGCTGGACCGCACGGGTGATCAGCTGGCTGCCGGTGGAATCGCAGCTGTAATCCTCACGGTGCCGGACCGCCCTGATCCTGTCCGGCTTCGTCCAGCGTTTCCACGCTGCGACCGTGCAGGCGCCGCCAGATCCAGCGCAGCGCATGCGGCGGCGCCGACGGCAGTTGTTCGAGCAGGGCCAGCATGCGGCTCTGGCTGGCATGTCCATGCCGGCACAGCAGGCTGGCCGCCGCTGCGGCGCTGGCCAGACGCAGGCTGTCGGCCAGTGGGCCATCGGCCTCCGGCGCCAGTGCCTGGTGCACCGGCTCG
The DNA here is from genome assembly GCF_036319985.1 of Stenotrophomonas sp. SMYL89. Classification (NCBI taxonomy): domain Bacteria; kingdom Pseudomonadati; phylum Pseudomonadota; class Gammaproteobacteria; order Lysobacterales; family Lysobacteraceae; genus Stenotrophomonas; species Stenotrophomonas sp. SMYL89. The sequence continues at coordinate 4,714 of NZ_JAWIRW010000028.1, forward strand.
GGCAGCTCCCAGGCTGCAGCCACGCGTTGTGCCAGCGGCAACGACCACTGCTGCAGCAGCTGCAGGGCCAGCGCCGGCTCTACGGTTTCACCGCGCGCCTGCGCTTCCTGCAGCAGCTGGCGCATCACCAGCGCAGAGCCCAGCCCCTGCACCAGCCCCAGCCACTGCGCGGCGAAGGCGTCACCGAAAGTGACCGTGCGCGCGTGATCGGCCGCTGCACGCGACGCCAGCAATGCGTGTTCCCAGACGATCGTGCTGAACTGCGGGAACACGTCGCACTGCACCTGCATCACCGGCTGCACCAGCACCGCGCTGATGATCTGGCGCACGCCTTCGGTACCGACCAGGGTCACCGCCCGCTGCAGGCTTTCCACCGGCCGCTCATGCACCTTGTAGGCCGGGCTGTTGGCGATGCGCAGCAGGTTGCCAGTCAGCACCGGGTCCTGGCCGATGATGGCTGCCATCACCCGCGCCGAAGCCGCATCGTCGTTGACGGTCTGGATCAGCTGCGGCAGCAGCTGCGGGCGCCGGGGCAACTGCCGGGTCGCCCAGTCGCGGTCCTGCAGCGCGCGCGCCACCGCTTCGCCCAGTGCCGGATCCTGGACGGGGGCAGGCTCGCCGGCCAGCCGTGGGTACAGGGCCAGTGCGTGCAGGCCGCGCTGCAGGTGCGCGGCGATCTCACCGGCCTGCAGGGCCTCGCCCTGCAGGCTGGCTGCGGCAGCAGCGACGGCCTGTCGCGATACGGCCGCCAGGCGCAGCGGAGCCGCCCCGGTCGACCGCGCCAGCCAGGCGCGCAGCGATCGCCACCAGGCCGGCGTCATCGCCGCCCGCCCTGTCGTTGTGGTGCCCTTGCCGTCACTGACCGCCTGCCTCTTCACGCGAATCCGGCCACCCGCCGTCGTCGCAGCATCGGCCGCACTTTCATCTTCTTTAACCGGAAGGCCGCCGAAGTCGACGGCAGCGGCCGGGGGAATGGACTAGAATGGCGCCGCGCGACCCGTCCCCCTGCACTGACGACGTCGCTTTTTTTGTTTTGGGACCCTACCGTTCACTGGCCGTTCGTTGCAGTTCCCCGCCGTTCGCGCCATCGGAGACGCCATGCTATTCGAAACCCTCGCCACCACCGGCCACGAACAAGTGGTGTTCTGCCACAACCACGATGCCGGCCTGAAGGCGATCATCGCCATCCACAACACCACTCTGGGCCCGGCCCTGGGCGGCGTGCGCATGCGCCCTTACGCCAGCACCGACGAGGCGCTGGCCGATGTGCTGCGGCTGAGCCGGACGATGACCTACAAGAATGCCCTGGCCGGCCTCAACGTGGGCGGCGGCAAGGCGGTGATCATCGGCGACCCGAAGACGGACAAAACCGAAGTGCTGTTCCGCGCCTTCGGCCGCTACGTCGATTCGCTGAGCGGCCGCTACATCACCGCCGAGGACGTTGGCACCGACGTCAACGACATGGAGAACATCTACCTGGAGAGCCAGTTCGTGACCGGCGTGCACCAGGTCCATGGTGGCTCCGGCGATCCGGCGCCGTTCACGGCCTACGGTGCGCTGCAGGCACTGATGGCGTCGATGCGCTTCAAGTTCGGCCATGAGGAAGTGGGCAAGACCAGCATCGCGGTGCAGGGCCTGGGCCACATCGGCATGGAACTGGTGAAACTGCTGCGTGACCGCGGCGCCAAGCTGTATGTCACCGACCTGGACAGTGCGCTGGTTGATCGTGCAGTCAGCGATTTCGGTGCCGAGGCGGTCAAGCCGGACGAGATCCACGAAGTGAACGCCGACGTGTTCGCACCGTGCGCGCTGGAAGGCGCCATCAACGCCGATACCCTGCCGCGGATCAAGGCGAAGATCATCTGCGGCACCGCCAACAACCAGCTGTCGAGCCTGGAGATCGGCGACGAACTGCATGCGCGCGGCATCCTCTACGCGCCGGACTACGCGGTCAACGCAGGCGGCGTGATGAACGTGTCGCTGGAAATCGACGGCTACAACCGCGAACGTGCGATGCGCCTGATCCGCAGCATCTACCACAACCTCACCCGCATCTTCGAACTGTCGCAGCGCGAGAACATCGCGCCGCAGCGCGCAGCCGACCGCATTGCGGAAAGCCGCATCCTGTCGATCGGCAAGCTGAAGATGCCGCTGGGCCGCAGCACCCCACGCCTGGGCAACCTGCGCGGCGGCTGAGGCTGCAGACGTCGCGCCGGGAGTCTTCCCGGCGCGACCGATTCCTCAGAACCCGGTGCTGTAGCGCAACGCAGCCTGCCGCGCGCCCTCGCCACCAATACGCTGGTCAAAGCCCAGGCTCAAGCGGCCATTGCGGCCCCACCACGATTCCAGCGCCAGGCCGATCAGCGCACTGCTACGCGGCGCATTCCAGCCTGCCAGCGGCGCCCATGCATCCACGCCGACAAAACTGGCTTGCCAATCGGCGCCACCGCCGTCCAGCCGCTGCTGCCACTCGGCGTGTCCGCGCAGGGTCCACCGCCCCCATCCACGCTCGCCGCGGATGCCGGCCAGCATCTGGCTGCGCTGCACCCGGGTGGCATCACCACGCAGGCCGAAGCCGAAACCGCCCAGCTCATTGAACGCATCGGTATCGACACGCGTGGTGCTTGCACCGAGGTAGGGCGTCAACGAAGCGCCTGCGCGGCCCAGCCGATATCCGCCTTCCACGCTGGCGCTGCTGAAACGCCCGCCGTAACGCGCCGAGACACCGTAGACGCCCGCACCCAGCAGCAGCTGGCGATCCAGCGCGCGGGTGAACTGGCCACTGCCGAACTGGGCCAGCGCATAGCCTCGCCCCTGGCTCCAGCCAGCGTACAACTGTGCCTGCGCCTGGCGGTCACGCCCACGATCACCGCCGAAACTGCTGCCACCATTGCTGCGGGTCTCGCCGAAGGCAACGCCCATCAGGCCGTTGCCGCCCAGCGGCAGATCCTGTCCGGCCATCCAGCCACGGCTGTCTGCGCTGTTGCCGGCAAAGCTGCCCTGCCCGGCCTCGCCCAACGCGCTCTGCCAGGTACCCCGCAGGCGCGGGGTGGACTGTACGCGGTCGAAGCGCTCGGCAATCGCACGCCGCGACATGTCGATGCTGTCGAAGGTGGCGGCCTCGGCGCGCGCATGCGCCTGGCCGGACAGGCTCTGCAGGCTGTCGGCCAGGCCCTGCTGGCCCCCTCCGGCCCATTGCAGCGCACCGGCCGCGGCACCGAAGGGCGATCCCTGCAGGCCGGTGTTGCCGTCGAGCACTGCGAATGCGCCTTCCAGGCGCTGCGCGGCCCCCTGCGCAGATGCGCTCAGGCCGCTGGCCGCGGCGGTGACGCTGACCTGGATCACGTTCAACCACGCGTTGTTGCTGTCGTAGCCATACGTGGGTGACACCAGGGTCAGCCCCTGCAGGCCGGTGGAAGTGGCTTGGGTATTGAAGGTGCCGTTCAGGCCCCCCGCGGCGTGGATGAGATCCTGGCGCGTTCCGTTCTGCGGCACATAACCGGAGACGAAGCCATGCACACGCACACCACCATTGATCGTGGCGTTGCCGGTGACCTGCAACGCGTTGGCACCGAGCGCGATCATCAGCTGCGCGCCGGGCTGCTGGGTGTAGTTGCCCTCGATGGTGCCGGTGGTGTTGCCGGTGGTGAGGAACACGCTGCCGCCGTTGACCACGTTGCCAATCACCCGCGGCGTGCCACCGTTGAACTGCAGACCGGTGGAATCCGGGTCGGGCTGGGCGAGGATCGTCACGTTGGAACGGATCACGCCACCGTTCTGCAGCGTCAGGATGCCGCGCTCGACACGGGTGGCACCGGTGTAACCGTTGTTGCCGGTCAGCACCAGCTTGCCGTCCCCCTGCTTGACCAGGCCACCGCTGCCGGTGATGTCGTTGCTCCACGTCGAACCGGTCGAACCCGCATCCACACTGGTGGCCACATCACCCCAGTCGAAGCGGCCGGGACCATTGATCGCGCGACCGATATCGAGCAGGCCATAGCCGAACACCGGATCCACACCGGGCGCGCCGATGTCCTTGGCGGTACCCAGCAGGGTCTGCCGCACCAGATCGTTGTTGAAGTAGGGGAAGCGCTGCCAGACCAGCGCCGCCGCACCGGAGACCAGCGGCGCGGCGAACGACGTACCGTAGTTCCAGTAGTAGCTGCCACCGTTGGCATCCGGGTAGACCGCGCTGCCCGGCGCCGCCAGGCAGTAGCGGGCCGCCTGGCCGCAGGCATTCGAATAGCTGGCCAGCGCGCCCGGCGTATACGGATCCACCGCCGTGGCCACCAGCCAGCCGCGCTCCAGGTCGGCTGCCGGAAGCGTGCCTGCCACACCCTTCTGGCTGGGCAGCGCGGCCAGGCTGCTCGGCTCGCTGCGGCCGTCATTGCCGGCGGCGAACACCACCAGGCCGCCGTGGTTGATCACGAACGGCCGGTACTCGGCGGCCACCTGCGCGGTGGTGGGCAGGTCGGTCCAGTACAGGCCACCCCACGAGTTGTTCATCACCTTCACGTTGTAGCTGATCAGGTCCTGGTGGACCTGGGCCACACCCAGCGGCCCACTGAAGGCATTGCCCTGGCCACTGCCGTCATCGGTCGGCGGCTTGTCGGAAATGATCCGTGCCGAGACGATCTGAGCCCCTGGCGCGATACCGCCCGGCCAGCTTCCCACTGCTGCACCAGCAGCGAGGCTGGCCACGGCGGTGCCATGCCCGACCACGTCATCAACCCCCAGGTTGTTCCTGGCCGGATCGATGTAATTGAAGTTGGCCAGCACGCGACCATTCAAGGCCACCGCATTGCGCTGCACGCCCGAATCGACGATGCCGATGCGCACGCCCCGCCCGGTCAGGCCGGCGGCCTGTGCGGCACGCGCGTTGGTGACTGAAAGATGCGCATCAAAGGCCGGCTCCTGCGGCTTGGCCGGCGGTGGTGTCGTCGGGGGAGGCGTGGTCGGAGGTGTCGGCGTGGTCGGGGGCGGGTCGACACGCACGTTGCTGCCGCCTCCGCCGCCTCCACCACAGGCCGTCAGCGCCATCGCCAGCGCGGTTGCAAGCACAGACCTCACCATCATCTTGCGTTCCATCGATTCCTTCCCGTGAACGTTGGCCTGCCTTCATCCCGGCAGGCGTTCGGCGCCGCACACTGGCAGCCCTCCCCGACCCTCTATACTTGGGCCGACCCCCACGCAGTCTGCCGGGAAACCGGGGCGCATCCAACGGCCTCCGGTCTCCTTTCCGAACATTGCTTACGCATCAACGAGATTGCCATGTCCAACATCGTCATCGCCGCCGCCAAGCGCACCGCCATCGGCTCCTTCCTCGGCCAGTTCAACGGCGTGCCGACCCCGACCCTCGGCGCGGCCGCCATCGCCGCCGCCCTGGAACAATCGGGTGTCCCGGCCAGCGACGTTTCTGAAGTCCTGATGGGCTGCGTGCTGCCGGCCAACCTCGGCCAGGCGCCCGCCCGCCAGGCGGCGATCGCCGCCGGCATTCCGCTGTCGGCCGGTGCCACCACGCTGAACAAGGTGTGCGGCTCGGGCATGAAGACCATCATGCTCGGCCATGATCTGATCAAGGCCGGCTCGGCCAGCATCGTGGTCGCCGGCGGCATGGAATCGATGTCCAACGCCCCGCACATGCTGCCGAACTCCCGTACCGGCAACCGTTTCGGCAACTTCCAGGCGGTCGACCACATGGCCCACGATGGCCTGGTCAACGCCTACGACGGCAAGGCAATGGGCGAATTCGCCGAGTGCGCGGTGGACAAGTACCAGTTCAGCCGCGAAGAGCAGGACGCCTATGCGATCGAGTCGGTCAAGCGTGCGCAGGATGCCCAGGCCAATGGTGCGTTTGCCGATGAAATCGTCGCGGTGAAGGTCGCCACCCGCAAGGGTGAGGTCGAGGTCGCTACCGACGAGCAGCCAGGGCGCTCCGACATCGCCAAGATCCCGACCCTGCGTCCGGCCTTCAAGAAGGATGGCAGCGTGACCGCCGCCAGTTCCTCCAGCATCTCCGACGGCGCCGCCGCGGTGGTGCTGCTGACCGAAGAGGACGCTGCCGCGCGAGGCATCACGCCGCTGGCCCGCATCGTCGGCCACGCCACTCACTCGCAGGAACCGGAGTGGTTCACCACCGCCCCGATCGGCGCGCTGCACAAGCTGCTGGACAAGACCGGCTGGACGCTGGACCAGGTCGATCTGTTCGAAATCAACGAAGCCTTCGCTGTGGTGGCGATGGCCCCGATGCGCGAACTGGGCATCCCGCACGACAAGCTCAACGTGAATGGCGGCGCCTGCGCACTGGGTCATCCCATCGGTGCCTCCGGCGCACGTCTTGTGGTGACCTTGGTCAACGCTCTGCGCACGCGTGGTGGCAAGCGCGGCATTGCCACCCTCTGCATCGGCGGCGGCGAAGCAACGGCAATCGCCATCGAATTGATTTAAAAAGATTTAACGATGATTTCGCAAAAATGAATGCGGGATCGCTTGACACCCAATATTGGCTTGTCATCATGTTGTCGGCGCGCAGCATGCGCGTTGCCTAATTCTAACGACGAGGATTTACACAATGAGCATCAACAAGCTGCTGGTCGCGATGTCCCTGGCTCTGGCCCTGGCCGCCTGCTCGAAGCAGGAAGCTGCCCAGGACGCCGCTGCTTCGGCCAACGAAGCCGCCACCGAAGCCCAGGCTGCTGCCGACCAGGCCGCCGCTGCTGGCGCCCAGACCGCCGACGCTGCCCAGCAGGCCGCTGACACCGCCGCCACCGCTGCTGACGCTGCCACCGACGCCGCTGCCCAGACCGCCGGTGCTGCCACCGACGCTGCTGCCGGCGCTGCCGCTGACGCTGCCAAGGCTGCTGAAGGCACCGCTGAGAAGGCCAAGGACGCTGCTGAAGAAGCCAAGAAGTAATAACTTCTTTCTTCACGCTGTTCTGGAAAAGCCGCTGGTTCGCCAGCGGCTTTTTCTTTGCGTGGACGCCGGCGATCAAGCCCCTGCATCGCGACCCGGTCTTCACAACGGCATGAATAGGCTGGCGTCCCCATCCATTGCAGTGCCGGAGACCGCCATGAAGATTCGTCCGATCACCACCACCCTGCTGGCCGCCTCCCTGCTGCTGGCCCTGGCCGCCTGCAAGGGCCCGGAAGCTGAACAGGCCAAGCAGGACGCGCAGCAGGCCGCTGACAGCGCCGGCGCTGCCGCCCGCGACGCCGTCGACAAGGCTGCTGCCGCCACCCGCGAAGCCGCCGACAAGACTGCCGCCGCTTCCGAGCAGGCCGCCGCCGATACCCAGCAGGCGCTGGACAAGGCCGCAGACGCCACTGCCAACGCCGCCGACAAAGCCAAGGACGCCGCGACCGACGCCGCTGCGCATGCCAGCGACGCCACCGCCAACGCCGCGCAGAAGGTCGCCGACAAGGCCCGTGATGTCGCCAATGACGCCAAGGCCAACGCCGCCAAGGAAGAAGCCAAGCACTGAGGCCTCCGCGTTCGCCGGGTATGACCCGGCGCTACCAGCCAGCCGAGCATGCATCGGCTCGGCGCCACAGGAAAAGCCGCGGCACTGCCGCGGCTTTTCGCTTTTCGCTCTCCGCTTTTTCTGTTGATTCCGTGGTGCACGGCACGGAAACCGTCCAAGGCCACGCGGGTGGGTTGCGCAGGGGTGTCCGCGGCATGGATGCCGCGGCCAAGCCCCCAAGGACGTATTCACGGCGGCCCCTGCGCGACCCACTCGCGCGGCCACCGCCGATATCAGCGCCCACCACGAGGGGCTCCGCCGTTGGCCGCTCCCTACGGCAGCGCGCGCGCCAGCATCACCGACAGATCCAATCCCGCCGGCAGCGTCCCGAATGCCAGCCCGTGCTCCCCGTCCAACCGGCTGCGCACGAACGCCTCCGCCATTGGACTGCGCGCACGCAGCAGCAGCGCCGCCTGCAGCAGCAGCGCAGTGCGCTCGCAGAACAGCCGCGCCTGCGATTCCTCAGGCGCTGGCGCCGCTGCCCAACGCTGAAATGCAGCTGCATAACGCGCATCGAGATCAGCCACCGCGGCCAGCTCGCTGCGCAATGCCGCCATTGCTTCCGGCTCGCGTGACATCGCGCGCAGGACGTCCAGGCACTGGATGTTACCGCTGCCTTCCCAGATCGAATTCAACGGCGCCTGGCGGTACAGCCTCGGCAGCATCGACTCCTCAACGTAACCCGCACCGCCCAGGCATTCCTGCGCTTCGTTGACGAAGGACGGCGCGCGCTTGCACAACCAGTACTTGCCCAGTGCAGTCCCCAGCCGCGCCAACGCGGCTTCGCTGGCATCCTCGCCGGCGCGATCCACCGCCCGCGCGATGCGCATCGCCAACACGGTTGCCGCTTCCGACTCCAGCGCCAGATCGGCCAGCACGTTGGCCATCAGCGCATGCTCCACCAGCAACTTGCCGAAGGTACGCCGATGGCGTGCATGATGCAGCGCCTGCACCAGCGCCATGCGCATTTCCGCGGCCGCACCCAGCATGCAGTCCAGGCGGGTCATCATCACCATGCCGATGATGGTCGTCACGCCACGCCCTTCTTCGCCCACACGCCATGCCTGCGCGCCACAGAACTCGACCTCGCTGGACGCATTGGCCCAGTCGCCCAGCTTGTCCTTCAGCCGCATCAGCCGGAATGCGTTGCGGTCGCCGTCGGCCAACCGGCGCGGCATCAACAGGCAGGTCAGCCCGCCCGGCGCCTGCGCCAGCACCAGGAAGCCATCGCACATCGGCGCGGAGAAGAACCACTTGTGGCCGACCAGGCGATAGCGTTCGCCATCGATCGGCTCGGCGCGCGTGCTGTTCGCACGTACATCCGAACCGCCCTGCTTCTCGGTCATGCCCATGCCCAGCGTGATGCCGGCCTTGTCCGCCACGGGAACATCACGCGGGTCGTAGACCGGCGTGGCGGCCTTGCGCGCCCATTCGGCCAGGTGCGGCTGCGACTGCAGCACCGCCACTGCCGCATGAGTCATGGTCAAGGGGCAACTGGTGCCGGCTTCGGCCTGGTGGTGCAGATAGCTCAGTACCGCACGCGCCACGTGCGCGCCGGGCTGCGGCTCGTGCCAGGACAATCCCGCCACGCCATGCTGCTTCGCGGCGGCCATCAGCTGGTGGTACGCAGGGTGGAACTCCACCGTGTCGATGCGATGGCCCTGCGCATCGTGCGTGCGCAGCCGCGGGCGATCACGGTTGGCGTCGAAGCCAAGCCGGTACAACTCGTCGCCGGCCAAGGCCCCGTACACCGCCAGGCGTGGCGCGAAGGCACCCGCACCCTCGCGCTGCACCGCCTCCATCAACGCCACATCGTCGGTCCACAGCTGGCGGCCCGCGAACGGGGGCGGTTGGTTCAGCACCACATGGGTTTCAAACGGCGCGCTGCTGCTGAAGCTGGGTCCACTCATCCGGTCCATCCTGGCGGCAAGAAGTGTGCGGTCCGATTGTGCCGCATGCCCCGCCAAGCCCGTGTTCAGGCCGGTTCTCACCGCGTGCACGAGACGCACGCCACAGTGGCCGCATGGCAGGCAATGATGATCTGGTGGTGCTGCGCCCGGAAGGGCTGTACTGCGCAGCTGGCGATTTCCATATCGATCCGTGGCGCCCGGTCCCGCGCGCGGTCATCACCCATGGCCACGGCGATCACGCGCGCCCGGGCATGGGCGAGTACCACTGCAGCGCACGCAGCCTGCCCATCCTGCGCTGGCGCCTGGGTGATGTGCCGGTGCAGGCGCATGCCGAAGGCGTGCCCTTCCGCCTGGGCCAGGTGCAGGTATCGCTGCATCCTGCCGGCCATGTGCTCGGCTCGTCGCAGGTGCGCATCGACGATGGCGAACAGGTCTGGGTGGCGTCCGGTGACTACAAGCGCCAACCGGACCCGACCTGCACGCCCTTCGAAGTGGTGCCCTGCGATACGTTCATCACCGAAGCAACGTTCGCCCTGCCGATCTACCGCTGGCCGGACACGCCTGCGGTGGCTGCGGAAATCGTGGCGTGGCGCCGCGAATGCGAACAACGTGGCGAAGCGGCGATCCTGCTGTGCTATGCACTCGGCAAGGCGCAGCGGGTGCTGGCCGAGCTGTTGCCACTGGACGACCGCCCGGCCTGGCTGCATGGCGCGATCGCCAATGGCGTGGCCGTCTACCGGCAGGCCAGCATTCCGATGCTGGAGACGCTCACCGTCGCCGAGCAGGGGCGCCAACCCGATGCCGCAGGCCAATTGATCCTCGCCCCTCCTTCGGCGGCCGGCACGCCGTGGATGCGCCGCTTCGGCCGCCATCAGCTCGGCTTTGCCTCGGGCTGGATGCAGCTGCGCGGCAATCGGCGGCGACGCAACGTCGACCGTGGCTTCGTCATTTCCGATCACGCTGATTGGCCCGCGCTGCTGCAGACCATCGAACAGACCGGCGCGCGGCGGGTCATCGCCACCCATGGCAATACCGATGCGTTGATTCCGTTCCTGCGCGAGCGCGGCGTGGCGGCTGAAGCCTTCCGCACCGATTTCGGGAGCGAGGAATGAAGAGCTTCGCCGCGCTCTACCAGCGCCTGGACCGCAGCACCGCCACGCTGGACAAGCGTGCGGCGCTGGTCGACTACTTCCGCCAGGCGCGCGCGCATGACGCGGCGTGGGCGCTGTACCTGCTCAGCGGCGGCAAGGTGGGCGGCGCACGCCGGAAGATCGCCGCCAGCGGCGAACTGCGCGCGTGGGTGAGCGAGGAATCGGGCCTGCCGCCATGGTTGGTGGAGGACAGCTATGCGCAGGTGGGCGACCTGGCCGAAACGTTGACCCTGCTGCTGGATGACCCGGCGCAGGTTGCCCCCGACCGCCCGCTGGCCGACTGGATCGAACAGCACCTGCTGGCCGTCGCCAACCGGCCGGAGGAGGAACGCCGGGCCGCCGTGCTCGCGGGGTGGCGACAATTGCCGGCCAGCGAACGACTGGTGTTCAACAAGCTGCTGACAGGCGCCCTGCGGGTGGGTGTTTCGCAACGTCTGGTACAGCAGGCGCTGGCCGAATGGTCTGGTCTGGACATCGCACGCATTGCCCAGCGCATGCTCGGCGAGTGGGTGCCCTCGCCGGGTGTGCTGTCCGAGCTGCTGTCGCCGGACGAGCTGCCATCGGACCGGCAGCAGCCCTACCCGTTCTTCCTCGCCTCGCCGCTCGAAGGCGACCCTGCCGAGCGCCTCGGGCCCATCGACGACTGGCTGCTGGAGTGGAAATGGGACGGCATCCGCCTGCAGCTGCTGCGCCGTCGTGGCGAGGTGGCGCTGTGGTCCCGCGGCGAGGAACGACTGGATGGCCGCTTCCCCGAGATCGAGCACGCAGCGCTGGCGCTGCCGGAGGGCTGCGTGCTGGACGGTGAGCTGCTGGCATGGGACGAAGCCGGCAACCTGCCGCGCGCGTTCACCGCGCTGCAGACCCGCATCCAGCGCCGCAAGCCGGGCGCGGCGACGTTGCGCAATACGCCGGTGCGCGTACTGGCGTACGACCTGCTGGAACGCGAGGGCGAGGATCTGCGCGGGCTGCCGCTGCAGCAACGGCGCGCCCACCTCGCCGAGGTCATCGGTGCGCTGGATGATGCGCGGATCCAGATTTCCCCCGACGTCGCAGCGGACGACTGGCTGCAGGCCGCCGCGATGCGCGATGTCGCACGCGAACGCGGCGTGGAGGGGTTGATGCTGAAAAGGCGCACGTCCCCCTACCAGTCCGGACGCCGCCGCGGTGACTGGTGGAAATGGAAGGTCGATCCGCTCACCCTCGATGCGGTGCTGCTGTACGCACAGGCCGGCCATGGGCGGCGCAGCACGCTGTACACCGACTACACCTTCGGGGTCTGGGACGGCGACACGCTGGTGCCGGTCGCCAAGGCCTACTCGGGCCTGGATGACAAGGAGATCCTCGCGCTCGACCGCTGGATCCGCGCCAATACCCGCGAGCGCTTCGGCCCGGTGCGCAGCGTGCGTGCCGAGCAGGTGTTCGAGCTGGGCTTCGAGGCGGTCAACCGCAGCTCACGGCACAAGTCAGGCATCGCCGTGCGCTTTCCACGCATCCTGCGCTGGCGCCACGACAAGCCGGCCAGCGAGGCCGACCAGCTCGCCGCCCTGCAGGCCCTGGCGCGATGACCCGCAACCAGGCGCTGCGCAGGCTGGAGGACTGGTTCGCCGCTCGCGGCTGGCGTTCGCTGCCGTTCCAGCGCGCGATGTGGCGTCACTATCTCGCTGGCGAATCCGGCTTGCTGCATACGCCTACGGGCAGCGGCAAGACACTGGCGATGTTCGGTGGGCCGCTGCTGCAGGCGATGATCGATCCGCTGCCGTCCCCTCGCCGCGCCAGTGCAGTGCGGCCACTGCAGGTGCTCTGGGTGACGCCGCTGCGCGCACTGGCCAGCGACACCGCGCGCGCACTGCAGGCGGTGGTCGACGGACTGGGACTGGGCTGGCGGGTCGGCCTGCGCAGCGGCGATGCCAGCAGCCGCGAGCGACGACAGGCACGCGAGGGGCGCGTCGACGTGCTGGTGACCACGCCGGAATCGCTGGCGCTGCTGCTGAGCTATCCCGATACGCTGCCGCGCATGCGCCAGTTGCGCTGCGTAGTGGTGGACGAATGGCACGAACTGTTGGGCAACAAGCGTGGGGTGCTGCTGCAGTTGAACCTGGCGGTGCTGCGCGATACCGCAACTTCGTTGCAGCTATGGGGGCTGTCGGCCACCCTGGGCAATCTGCCCCAGGCCCGCGACGTGCTGCTGCCTGACCAGCCGGACGCACCGATCGTGCAGGGCGTTCGCCCGCGCGCGATCACCGTGCGCAGCCTGCTGCCGGAACCCGGCGAACGTTTCCCGTGGGCCGGGCACCTGGGGCTGGCACAGCTGTCGCGCGTGCTGGATGCGCTGATGCAGGCGCGCAGCAGCCTGCTGTTCACCAATACCCGTGCCCAGGCCGAGTTGTGGCACCAGGCATTGGCGGCGGTCTGGCCAGAAGACGCCGATACGCTGGCACTGCATCACGGCTCGCTGGACCCGGCACTGCGCCAACAGGTGGAGGATGGCCTGCGCGCAGGCAGGCTGCGTTGCGTCGTCGCCACGTCCAGCCTCGACCTGGGCGTCGACTTCCCGGAGGTCGACCAGGTGCTGCAGCTGGGTAGCCCGAAGGGCGTTGCACGGCTGCGCCAGCGTGCCGGGCGTGCACGCCACCGCCCCGGCGCCCGCGGCGCCATCCTGTGCATCCCCAGCCATGCGCTGGAGCTGGCCGAGTACGCCGCAGTGCGCCGCGCACTGGCCGAAGGCGTGGTCGAAGCACGCAGGCCGCCGACGCTGTCGCTGGATGTACTGGCCCAACATGCGGTCAGCCACGCACTGGCCGGCGGCTTCGACGGTGACGCGCTGCTGGCGCAGGTGCGGCGTACGCATGCCTTCGCGTCGCTCAGCGATGCCTCATGGCAGGCCGTGCTGACGTTCATCGTGCAAGGCGGCCAGGCCCTGGCCCAGTACCCCGATTTCCACAAAGTCGTGCGTGACGCCGATGGCTGCTACCGCATGCACGACCGTCGGCAGGCGCTGCGGCACCGGTTGTCGATCGGGACCATCAGCAGCGATGGCAGCGTGCGCGTGCAGTTCCTGCGTGGGGGCGGCCTGGGCGCGGTGGAGGAGCAGTTCGCCAGCCGCCTGCGTCGCGGCGACCGCTTCCAGTTCGCAGGACGCCTGCTTGAACTGGTGCAGCTGCGCGACATGACTGCGTTCGTGCGGCTGGCGCGCGGACGCGGTGACGGTGCGGTGCCGCGCTGGCAAGGGGGCCAGCTGCCGCTGTCGAAGGCGCTCGGCCGCGAACTGGAAGCGGTACTGTCCGGTTGCGATGACAGCGCGGAATCGCGCTGGCTGGCGCCACTGCTGGCATTGCAGGCACGCCTGTCGGCACGGCCCGGTGCGGATCATCTGCTGCTGGAAGACGTGAGGCGCCGCGACGGTCAGTACCTGTTCGTCTATCCCTTTGCCGGCCGCCACGTGCACGAAGCGTTGGCGGCACTGTTGGCGCTGCGCTGCACCCGCCAGCAACGCAACAGCATCGGCTATGCGGTGAACGATCACGGCCTGGTGCTGGCGCCGGCGCAGACCATCGATCTGGATACGGCGCAATGGCGCGCGTTGTTCAGCAACGACCGGTTGCTGGATGACCTGCGCACGGCGGTGAACCTGGGCGAACTGGCGCGACGCCAGTTCCGCGGCATTGCGCGCGTGGCGGGCCTGCTGGTACCCAGCCTTCCCGGTGGCATGCCACGGTCACTGCGCCAGCTGCAGGCGTCCGCCGGCCTGCTGTACGACGTGCTGCGCGAACACGATCCGGATCACCTGCTGCTGGCGCTGGCGGAACGTGAAGTGCTGTACGACAGCCTCGACCTGCCGGGGCTGCAGCAGGTACTGGAGCGCATCGGCACGCAACGGTTGTCGGTGCAGCGCCCTTCATCACTCACGCCACTGGGCTTTCCGCTGTGGGCCGAACGCCTGCGCGGCCAGTTCAGCAACGAAGACTGGCGTACACGCGTACAACGCGCGGCGCAGCAGCTGGAGCGCCGCCATGGCCGATGAACTGCCGCTGCGGCTTGCCGGAGAGTCCGTGGTTCTGCTTGGCGCGCGTGCGCTGTACTGGCCCGCGCGGCAGGCACTGCTGATCGCAGACCTGCACCTGGGCAAGGCCGATGTGTTCCGCCGTGCCGGCATCGCGCTGCCCAGCGGCGGCACCGGCGAAGACCTGCAACGCCTGCAGCGGCTTCTGGACCTGCATGCCTGCCGCGAATTGTGGATCCTGGGCGACATCCTGCATGGACCGGCGCATCGCGCCGCGTGGTACCAGCAGTGGCTGGGATGGCGCGAACGCAACGCATCGCTGGACGTGCACGTCATTCGCGGCAACCACGACCGGCAGCTACCGCATGCACATCTGCAGGTTCAGATCCACGATGACGTACAGCTGCCACCGTTCCTGCTTCGCCATGAGCCGGCGCCCGATGCAGCGTTGCACGTGATCGCAGGACATCTGCACCCGCAGATCGCTCTGGCGCCCCTGCGAAGGCGCTTCCCCGCATTCTGGTTGCGTGACCGGACGACGATCCTGCCGGCATTCTCCGCATTCACTGCCGGAATCGTGCCTGTGCCCGCTCGCGGCGAACAGATGATCGCCTGCGTGGAAAGCAGCCTGGTGGAACTGCCGGTCGCCTGACTCAGGCTGGGCGGATGCCCAGCTGCGGCATCAACTGGAAATCAGGCGTGTCATCCTCGCGCCGCCGCGGCAAGGCCTGGACCGTCGCCAGCATCTCCTGCGCGCAGGTGCGGATGCGCGCGTGGTGTTCCGGTGACGCATGGCTGATCAGGCTGCCGACATGGAACTCGAACACGTCTTCCAGTACGTCGGGCTGGTCCTCGTGCAGCATCTGCAGCAGACCGCGCAGCTTGCAGATTTCCGATTCCAGCTCCTGGACCGCGAACAACATGGCATCCTCCTCTTCAACATCAGGCGGCACGTCCGGGCCGCAACAGGCCACAACGGCAGCGCCGCCCGGGCCACGCGCGATGTTGATCACGGAAAGGAAAACGGGCGACGCGCAGTCGCGTGCAACCTACTTCTCGCATATCTGCGGTGAGGCAACCGTTAATTCACGTGACGGCACGCCTCACGCACTTGCGGTGCTCGTGCGGATGCGAGGCGTCGCCACCATGGCCATTGCCTCGATGAAGTCAGGATCCAGCGCGAGCGAACCGAACCAGCCCTGCTGTGTGCCACTGAGCACGCGCAGCATGTGGCCACGGCCTCCGGGCAGGCGCCCCATCGGGCCCAGCAGCACATCGCGCGCCTTCGCCCAGGCATCGCGGTCTGACTGGAACAGCGGCGTCAGCCAACGGCTCCAACGCTGGTACACCGCAACGTGCGCCCTGCGTTGCGCTTGGTACACCTGCAACGCTTCGGCACCACCGCCATGCGTGCGAACGGCATCGCGCAATGCCAACGCATCGAGCAGCGCCATGTTCACGCCCTGCCCCAGCTGCGGGCTCATCGCGTGCGCGGCATCACCTGCCAGCACCATGCGGCCCTGGTGCCAGCGCGTCATCACTGCATCGCGATAGACCGCACGTGCCAGCTGGCCGGCATCGCGCAGGTGGGCAAAGCGCGCACTGGCCTGCGGCCACAGTGCATGCAGCTCATCCAGCCAAGGCGTCATGCCATCGGCCTGCCAGCGCTCGAAGTCGGCACGTGGCAAGCTCCAGAAGAAGCTCAGGCGCGGCGTGTCATCGCCCGGGCGCGTACCGACCGGCAGCAGGCCGATCATCTTGCGCGCGGCCACGTAGCGCTGCCGCAGCTCCTGCACATGTGGCCAGTCTTCGGCCGGCAACAGGCACCACAGCGCCCCCCAGGGGTACACGCGATCCAGTCCGGCACCACCGGCGATCGTGCCGCGCAGCGTAGAAGCGGCGCCATCGGCGGCCACCACCAGATCGAACGGGCCGTGCGCGCGCCCTTCACTGTCGCGCAGGCGCCCGTGCACAGCATCCACCTCGGTGATGGCGGTACCGGCATGCAGCAGGCCAAGCCCACCACGGGCATCATCCAGCAGCGAGAACAGCGCCCCACGCTGCATGCCGAATCCGTGCAGGCGCGCATCCAGGCCGCCGTAGCGCATGTCCATCACCGCGCGCTCGCACGGCGTGTCGCCATACAGGCGGTGCACCGGCGCGGCATGCGCGCGTACCGCATCCAGCAGCCCCATCTGCCACAGCACCTGCAGGCCGCTGGGCTGCAGCAGGAAGCCGGCGCCCACCGGCCCCGGCGCGGGCACGCGTTCGAAGATCTCCACCTCGTGGCCATCACGGGTGAGCAGGATGGCCACTGCCTGTCCAGCGGTGCCGTAGCCGATCACGGCGATACGCAGTCGTTCCGTCATGGCTGCATTGTGCCCGAGGCGGGTGGAATCGCGAACGGGCCGCGGGCATGCCACGCAAAAAAAACCCCGCCGGAGCGGGGTTTTCAACGCACTGTCGAGTGGATCACTCGGCCGGCGTGATGTTCGAAGCCTGGGCACCCTTCGGGCCCTGGGTCACGTCATAGGTGACACGCTGGCCTT
Organism: Stenotrophomonas sp. SMYL89; assembly: GCF_036319985.1. Lineage (NCBI taxonomy): Bacteria > Pseudomonadati > Pseudomonadota > Gammaproteobacteria > Lysobacterales > Lysobacteraceae > Stenotrophomonas > Stenotrophomonas sp. SMYL89. The sequence goes on from NZ_JAWIRW010000028.1 coordinate 21,844, forward strand.
CCTGCAGGCTGCGGAAGCCCTTGGAGTTGATGGCGGAGAAGTGCGCGAACACGTCGGCGCTGCCATCCTCCGGCGAGATGAAGCCAAATCCCTTGGCGTCGTTGAACCACTTGACGGTACCGTTCGGCATGGTGATGCGAGACCTTATGCAATGAATGGGTGGTGTACGCTGAACCCGCGCACAAGCTGAGTATGCAAAGCTTGCTCGGGGAAGACAATCACCCCCGCGCCAATTCGCCCACCAGTTCCGGAAGTCCGTTGCTGGCCGCCTGCACGTTGGCCAGCACTTCGGCCATCGTAATCTCCTCGCCATCACCGCAACCGGCGGCCCAGTTGGCGATGATCGCCAGGCAGGCGTAATCCAGGCCCAGCTCCCGTGCCAGCGCGGCTTCGGGCATGCCGGTCATGCCCACCAGGTCGCAGCCGTCACGACGCATGCGGGCGATTTCAGCGATGGTTTCCAGGCGCGGGCCCTGGGTTGCGCCGTAGCAGCCACCGTCGTGGACCGTGACACCGGTCACTTTGGCTGCGGCCAGGATCTTGCTGCGCAGCATCGGCGTGTAGGGGTGGCCGAAATCGACGTGGACCACGTCGGTGCCTTCTTCTTCACAGATGGTGCTGATGCGGCCCCAGGTGTAGTCGATGATCTGGTCCGGGCAGGCCAGCACGCGCGGACCAAAGTGCTCGGTGATGCCGCCGACCGTGTTCAACGCCAGCACGCGCTGCGCGCCCAGCTGCTGCAGCGCGGCCAGGTTGGCGCGGTAGTTGATCTTGTGCGGCGGCAGCGAGTGACCTTCACCATGCCGCGCCAGGAACGCGACGCGATGGCCCAGCAGCGTGCCCACGCGTACCGGGCCGGACGGGCGGCCGAAGCGCGTATCAACCTCGTGGGTCTGCACGTCGTCGAGCTTGGCCAGGTTGTAGACACCGGTACCGCCGATCACGGCCAGGGCGATCTGTTGCATTCGAAGCACTCCATGAAAAGACGAACGCCGGCACCCGAGGATGCCGGCGGTGGAAAGGACGCGCCGCGGGCGGCTGCGCCGTTATTCCTTCATTGCGTAGATGGCCGGTACGCAGCGCAGGGTTTCGTTGACGTCCATGCCGAAGCCGAACACGTAGCGGTCCGGCAGTTCGATGCCGGCATAGTCGGCGGTCACGTCCGGCAGCGCGCGGTCGTGCTTCTTCACCGTCATCGCGGCGATGCGCACGTCGGTTGCGCCCTGCTCCAGGCACCAGGTGCGCACGCCCTGCAGGGTGTAGCCCTCGTCCAGGATGTCGTCGACCAGCAGCACGCGGCGACCGAACAGCGAGGTGGCCGGCTTGTGCTTCCAGACCAGGTCGCCGCCGGTGGTTTCGCCACGGTAGCGGGTGGCGTGCAGGTAATCGAACTGCACGTCCTGCCCGCGTGCGCCCAGTTCCAGCGCCAGCTGGCCGGCGAACGGCAGCGCACCGTGCATGATCGACAGGAACAGCGGCACCTCGCCCTTGTAATCGCGCGCGATGGCGTCGGCGATGCCGGCGATGGCCTTGTCGATGGTGGGACGGTCGACCAGCAGGTCAGCCTGGGCCAGGGCCTGGGAAATGGTGAGGTTGGGCATCAGACGGTTCTTCCAAGGGTTTCAAGCAGACGGGTTTGGGTGTCGCCATGGCGGGCATCGGCCAGCAGGCCATCCCAGCCAAGCGCGCCGCGGCCGACCAGGCCCAGCAGCGCAGCGGTATTGAGGGAGCGCCCCTGCACCGCGTGCAGGGCTTCATCAACCAGCTCCGGGTGGCAGACCAGCACCACGTCGCAACCGGCGTCCAGATGGGCGTGCACGCGCGCCGGTACGCCGCCGGCACTGTGCGAGGCGGCCATGCCGATGTCGTCGGAGAACACCACGCCACGGAAGCCGAGCTCGCCGCGCAGGATGTCCTGGATCCAGCGCGGCGAGTAACCGGCCGGTTCCGGCGCCACCTGCGGGTAGATCACGTGTGCCATCATCACCGCGTCGGCACCGGCGGCGATGCCGGCCTGGAACGGCACCAGGTCCTGCGCGCGCAGCTCGTCCAGTGCGCGCGGGTCGATCGCGGTATCGACGTGGGTGTCTTCCAGCACGGTGCCGTGGCCGGGGAAATGCTTGAGCGTGGCGGCCATGCCGACCGAATGCATGCCATGCACGTAGGCGGCGGTGAACGCGGCCACCACCTGCGGGTCTTCACTGAAGGCGCGGTTGCCGATGGCACGGTTGCCACGGCCAAGGTCGACCACCGGCGCGAAGCTCAGGTCCACGCCGCTGGCACGCACTTCGCTGGCCATCAGCCAGGCGTGCCGTTCGGCCGATGCCAAGGCCTGCTGCGGGTCGGTGGCATACAGCGCACCAATGTCCTGCAGTGGCGGCAGATCGCTGTAGCCCTCACGGAAGCGCTGTACGCGGCCACCTTCCTGGTCCACGCAGATCAGCTGCGGGCGCGGCGCGTCGGCGCGGATGGCCGCGCTCAGATCGGTCACCTGCTGGCGCGAGGCGAAGTTGCGCTTGAACAGCACGACCCCGGCCACGGCATCGTGCTGCAGCCAGTCACGTTCCTGGGCGGTCAGTTCGGTGCCGGCAACGCCGATCAGCAGCATGGTCGATCTCCACAACGCGCGCCCGCATGGCGCAGTGCCGCATTGTCGCAGAACCGGCCGACAGGCGCAGTGGTCAGAAAAAGGGGAGTGTGGGGTCAGAGCCCCTGCGGGGATCCGACCCCGGGGCCGGATCCCCGCAGGGGCCCTGACCCCGATCTGCTCAGACCTTGCAGCCGTCCGGGCCGCAGGCCTCGTCGTCGCCAGCCGGGGTGGCCGGGGCGCCTTGTTCGGCGGCAATCTGGCGCAGGGCGTTGGCGAACGCCTCCGGTGGCTGCGCGCCGGAAATGGCCCATTTTCCATCGATGACGAAGGTCGGCACCGAGGAAATGCCCAGCGCATGGGCCTGCGCCAGCGCGGCTTCGACCTCGGCCAGACCGCGATCGGAGGCCAGCATCTGCGCGACTTCACCCGCATTGAGACCGCCAGCGACGCCGGCCTTGATCAGCACCTGCGGGTCGGCCAGGTTCTGGCCCTGCTCGAAGTGGGCGCGGAACAGCGCCTCGCCCACTGCGTCCTGCACGTCGTGCTGCCCGGCCAGCCACAGCACCCGGTGCGCCGGCAGCGTGGTCACCCGCACCTGGCCCTGGCTGAAGTCCATCGGCAGGCCTTCGGCGCGCGCGGTGGTCTGGGTCTGGCTGAGGATCTGCTCGGTACGTTCAGCGCCGCCGAACTTGCGCACGTAGGCCTCGCGCAGCGGTACCGGTGTGGCGTCCGCGTCCGGATCCAGCTGGAACGGCTGCCAATGGACGTCGAGCTCAGGCGCGTCGGCGCCCAGCAACTGTACGCCCTGCTGGAAACGATGCTTGCCGATCCAGCACCAGGGACAGACCACATCGGAGTAGATGTCGATTCTCATACCACCGACATGGGGCCCGCTCCCGCCGAAAAAAGGGGACGGAGGGGATTAAGTCGCTTTCCGCACAGGCGGGGTAAAGACGACTTAACCCCCTCCGTCCCCTTTTCAGGGTTCACCACTGTGAATAGGGGTGGCTGGCGAGCGCGACATTGTAGTAGCGGGCTTCGTCGGTCACTTCCGCGCCCACCCAGTCCGGCAGGTCGATGACCTGGTCAGCGCTGTCCAGCTCGACCTCGGCCACCACCAGGCCGGCGTTGTCGCCCAGGAACTCATCCACTTCCCAGGTCAGGCCGGCGTGTTCGACCAGATACCGGCGCTTGTCGATCAGGCCGCCGACACACAGCGCGAGCAATGCACGCGCATCGTCCACCGGGATCGGGTAGTCGAACTCCTGGCGGGTGTGGCCGATGGTGCGCGACTTCAGGTTCAGCGCGGCGTGATCGCCTTCGATGCGCACCCGCACCGATGCGTTCTGGGTGCCGCGATCGAGCGCGCCCATGTCGTTGATGTAGCCCTGCGCCATCGGGATCACCCGGTGCGCGGCGGTGCGCCAGCCGTCACTGCTGACCAGGAATTTGCGTTCGATTTCGATGCCCATCGCGCCATTATGCGCGATGGGCATGACAGCCGGTCAGCGCTTCTCGAACACCGCGATGCTTTCCACATGTGCGGTGTGCGGGAACATGTCCATGGCGCCGGCACTGACCAGGGTGAAGCCCTGCTCGTTGACCAGATAGCCGGCATCGCGCGCCAGCGAGCCCGGATGGCAGCTGACATAGACGATGCGCTTGAACTGCTTCAGCGGCAGCTGCTGCAGCACTTCGATCGCGCCCGAGCGCGGCGGGTCCAGCAGCAGCTTGTCGAAGCCCTGGCGCATCCACGCGGTGCTGCGCTGGTCCTGGGTCAGGTCGGCACTGAAGAACTGCGCGTTGGCCAGGCCATTGCGCTCGGCGTTCTCACGTGCACGCGCGACCAGGCCGGCATCGCCTTCCACGCCGACCACTTCGCGCACGCGGCGGGCCAGCGGCAGGGTGAAGTTGCCCAGGCCGCAGAACAGGTCCAGCACGCGCTCGTCCTCACCTGGTTCCAGCAGGTCCAGGGCGTGGGCGATCATCTTCTCGTTGAGCTTGGCGTTGACCTGGATGAAGTCCAGCGGGCGGAACGCCAGTTCCACATCCCACGGCGCCAGCCGGAACGACAGCGGCACGCCCTGCCCGTCCAGCGGCTGCACGGTGTCCACGCCGCCGGACTGCAGGTAGATCACGAAACCATGCTGCTGGCCAAAGGCAGCCCAGGCGGCGCGGTCGGCCTCGCTGAGCGGCTGCAGGTGGCGCACGGTCAGCACCACGGCCTGATCGCCGGCGATGAACTCGATCTGCGGGATGTCACGCTTGCCATCGAGCGACTCGATGAAGGTGGACAGCGCCTCGACCTTGGTGCCGATCTCGGGGATCACGGTCAGGCACTGGCTGAGGTCGGCGACGAAGCGCGGATCCTGTTCACGGAAGCCGACCAGGGTCTTGTCCTTCTTTTCGACCCGGCGCACCGAGAACCGGCCTTTGCGACGGTAGCCCCAGCTGTCACCCACCAGCGGCGGCAGCACGGCGCCCGGCTTCACATGACCGATGCGTTCCAGGTTGTCCATCAGCACGCGCTGCTTGGCGACGATCTGCTGGTCTTCGTCCAGATGCTGCAGCACGCAGCCGGCGCAGGTACCGAAGTGCGGGCACTTCGGGGTCACGCGCTGCGGCGAGGCCTGCAGCACCTCCACGGTGCGTGCCTCGTCGAAATGGCGGCTGCGGGCGGTCTGTTCGGCCATCACCACCTCCCCCGGCAGGGCGCCGCTGACGAAGGTGACCTTGCCACCCTCGCCTTCACGGCGGGCGACGCCGCGACCATCATGGCTGAGGTCGAGGATCTCGGTCTGGAACGGGGTACGGTCGATGCGGGAGCGGGATCGGGCCACGTGGCAACAGGCTGCGGGCAAAAATGGGGGCACATTGTCGCAGATCCTGACTGGCAGGGTCCGGACCCGCTTGCGCCCGCCGCCGCCGTGCTTGATGATTGCAGCAGCTGACATGGAGGCAGCCCTGATGCAGATGACCCCGCGGGCCAGCCGGCCCCGCTTCCTGCTTGTCGAGGACGACATCATCAGCCGCGGTTTTTTCAAAGCGGCGTTGGAAACGTTACCGGCGGACGTGGACACCGCAGATTCATTGGCCAGTGCGCTGGCCAGCGCCGAGCCCGGCGCGCATGACCTGTGGCTGATCGACGTCAACCTGCCTGACGGCAACGGCGCGCAACTGCTGCGTGAACTGCGCCGTTCGCACCCCGATACTCCAGCTTTGGCGCATACCGCCGACGGCGATACCTCCATCCATGCACGCCTGCGTGAAGCCGGCTTCAGCGACACGCTGGTCAAGCCGTTGGGCCGCGACCAGCTGCTGAAGGCGGTGCGGCGCGCGCTGGTGAACAGCCCGGCGGGGATCTTCGTTGCTCAGGCCCCGGCAGCGGTCGAGCTGCAGGTGCAGGACTGGGACGAGACTGCGGCACTGGCTGCGCTCAATGGCGAGCGCAAGCACCTGATCGCACTGCGTGAGCTGTTCCTGGCCGAGTTGCCGGGCGTGCGCGACGCGGTCGAGCAGGCCGTGGACCAGCACGACGAGCGCCAGCTGCGCAGCCAGCTGCACCGGTTGCAGGCCAGTTGTGGCTTCGTCGGCGCGGCACGGCTGGGCCGCGCGGTGCGGCAGCTGCATCATGCGCCGGAGTCCGGGCAGGCCCAGGACGGGTTCCGCGCCGCGGTGGCAGCGCTCCTGCATTGAGGGTTGGTCGGCAGGGCTGCGCCCTGCACCTGCAGAGGCTTCAAGCCAGAGCAACACCAAAGGCCAGAGCCAGAGCGGCTCTGGCCTTCTGCTTGTTGGGCGGGCCGGTGTGGGTGGGCAGGACACGCCGTAAACCCATCCCTGGGGGCTCGATGGCGCCATCCATGGCGCCAACGGGGCGGGCCCCCCCCCCCCCCCCCCCCCCCCCGCCCCACCCCCGACAGATTTCCGGTGACGGCTGGTAGATCCACGCCATGCGTGGATGAATTTCTGTCAGATGTCGAAATCAATCTGGGGTCAGATCCGTTTTCCGAGGGAAAACGGATCCGACCCCGTGCCATTCCGACAACTCGCGGAGAACTGTCGAAGGCGGGGTGGGTCCGGTTGAGGGGGCGTGAGCCGCATGGATGCGGCGACCGAGCTTACATGGACGTACTTGCAGCGTCCCCCTCAACCGGACCCACCCCGCCTACCCACGGATAGCCAGCTTTTGCTGTTGCTTCGGCTTCGGCTTCGGTTTCGGCAGGTGCAGGGCTGCAAGCCCTGCCGAACACCCCCTACCGCCGGGGAGCCAGCTGCTCCAGCAGTTCCCAGGACTTCAGGCCCTTGGCCCCCAGATGATGGGCCAGCACCCGCCGCATCGGCAGGCGCAGGCTGGCCAGGTCGGCCGCATCGGGCTCCTCGTCGGCCGCCAACGCCAGCAATGCCGAGCCGGTGGCGGCGGCGCGGCGCTCGCCGCCGCGCTCGCTGAGCAGTCGTTGCGGCCCTTCCTGCGGGTCCAGTTCGTAACGTGCCGCCGGGTCGATCGGCTGGCCGTCGCTCGAACTGTCCAGTTCGAAGCCCAGGCCCAGTGCGGCCAGCAGTTCGCGCTCGAAGCGACGCAGGGTCCAGGCCAGGCCGGCACCCACCGCCAACCGCGCGCGCGCTTCGCCATAGGCCAGATACAACTCAGGCAACGGGTCCTGGCGAGGGGCCAAGCGCAGGGTCAGTTCACTCAGGTAGAAGCCGGCCAGCATCGCCTGGCCGACCAGCCGCGGTGCGGCATCCAGCGCCTCGGCGCCACGCAGCTGGGCCAGTTCACCGCGCTGCTGGGCACTGAAACGGATCCACTGCAGCGGCTGCAGGGCGGCACGCAGCACCTGCCCCTTCGCGGTTGAAACACCACGCGCGAGCAGGCCGATGCGGCCATGCTGCGCGCTCAACAGCTCAACCAGCAGGCTGGTCTCGCGGTAGGCCCGTGCATGCAGCACGAAGCCGGTGTCGTCCTCGATCATCATCGAAGCGACCGCAATGACTTACTCGTAACCGAAGGCCTTCAGCGCGGCCTCGTCATCGGACCAGCCTTCGCGCACGCGCACCCAGGTCTCAAGGAACACCTTGGCCCCGAACAGACGCTCCATCTGCAGGCGGGACTTGGCACCGATCTCCTTGAGGCGGGCGCCGCCCTTGCCGATTACGATCGCCTTCTGGCCTTCGCGCTCGACCCAGATCACCGCACCGATGCGCAACAGGTTGCCGTCCTCGGTGAAGCGTTCGATCTCAACGGTGGTGGCGTACGGCAGCTCTTCGCCGAGCTGGCGCATCAGCTGCTCACGTACCAGTTCGCCGGCCAGGAAACGCTGGCTGCGGTCGGTGATCTCGTCCTCGCCAAACATCGGCGGCGCTTCCGGCAGCAGCTTCAGTACGTCGCGCACCAGTGCTTCCAGGCCGTTGCGCTTCTGCGCCGAGATCGGATGCACGGCAGCGAAATCACGGCCCTCGGTCACCTGCTGCAGGAACGGCAGCAGCGCGCCTTTTTCCTTCAGACGGTCGATCTTGTTGACCACCAGCACCACCGGAATGCCGGCATCGCGCAGCACATTGAAGGCCAAGCTGTCTTCTTCATCCCAGCGACCGGCCTCGATCACCAGCAGGCCGGCATCGACACCCTCCAGCGAGCCGCGCGCGGCACGGTTCATCACCCGGTTCATCGCCCGCTTCTGCACCTTGTGCAGGCCGGGGGTGTCGACCAGCACGAGCTGGCCTTCCGGATAGGTGGCGATACCCAGCAGGCGATGGCGCGTGGTCTGCGGGCGGTTGGAAACGATGCTGACCTTGGCGCCGACCAGGGCATTGGTCAAGGTCGACTTGCCCACGTTCGGGCGGCCGATGACGGCCACGCTGCCGCAATGATGGGGAGTTTGTTCGCTCACTTGGAATCCAGTTGTTCTAGGACGGCCGCAGCCGCCTGTTGTTCGGCAAGCCGCCGCGAGGCGCCTTCGCCCTCGGTGCTGGCGGCCGGGTCGGCTACGTTGCAGCGTACCCGGAAGTGCTTGGCGTGGTCGTCACCGGATTCTGACACCAGTTCATACTGCGGCAACGCCTTTTGTCGGGCCTGCAGCCATTCCTGCAGGCGGGTCTTGGGGTCCTTCTCGGGGCGGCCGGAGGCCGGCAGCGCCTCGATCGAAGCGCTGAACCAGGGCAGTACCACCGCCCGGCAGGCCTCGAAGCCGGCATCCAGGTAGATCGCAGCCACCACGGCTTCCACCGCGTCGGCCAGGATCGAGTCGCGGCGATGGCCGCCGGACTTCATTTCGCCCGGGCCCAGGGTCAGCCGCTCGCCCAGCTGCAGGGTGCGCGCGATCACCGCCAGCGCGCCTTCACGCACCAGCTCGGCACGGGCACGGGTCATCGCCCCTTCGTCGGCCTTGGGCCAGCGTCGGTACAGCGCCTCGGCCGCCATCATGTTGACGATGCTGTCACCGAGGAACTCCAGACGCTCGTTGTGCGGCGCACCGGCACTGCGATGGGTCAGCGCCTGCTTGAGCAGGGCCGGATCGCCGAAGGGATGACCGATGAGGTCGCCGCGTTGGATGAATTTACTGGGCACCGCTTCGTGTCAGGTCCTGGGAAGAATCGAATTTGCCAACCACATCGAGGTTGCCGATCAGCTGGCGACGCACTTCGTAGTTGACCTTGAGGGTCCAGCCATTGTCGCGACGGTCGAACTTCACGTTGGCCGGCTTCACATTGTCCGAGTAGTTGATGTACAGGCGCTTGAAGAACAGGTCCTGGATGCGCGACGGCTCCATGCTGCCCACGCCCGGCTCGTTGGCCAGGCTCTTCATCGCCGAGCGCACGGCGTAGTACTCCTGGTACATCGGGAACAGCTTCATGCCGATGTAGAGGAAGAAACCCACCACGATCAGGACCGTCAGGAACGAGGTCAGGGTCATGCCACGCTGCGTGTTCATCGTCTTCATTGCGTTCTCCCCAGATACGCGCTGGATGTGAAGGTACTCGGTTGATGCCCGGTCAGTTGATGCTCGAGCCGATCCGCGACGGCTCGAAGCCATCCTTGCAGAACCAGCCCTGGCAGTTCAGCCAGATCAGGAAGGCCTTGCCGCGCAGGTTCTCTTCCGGCAACAGGCCCCAGAAACGGCCGTCGTCACTGTTGTCGCGGTTGTCGCCCATCACCAGGTACTTGCCGGCCGGCACGGTCCACTGGCCCTGGCCACGCGGGTAGTCGGTCTCCAGCACCGTGTGGGTGCGGCCCGGCAGGTGCTCGACCAGGAGGTTGGCGCCTTCGCCCTGGCCCTTGTGGCCGGCGTAGATGCCCTTGTTGTCGTACTTCAGCGGCTCGCCATTGAGGGTCACGCCGTCGCCTTCGAAGACCACGGTGTCACCCGGCACGCCGATCACGCGCTTGATGAAGTTCTCGCCCTTGGCCGGGTCGTTGTCGCTGTGGCCGGGGAAGTGGAACACCACCACGTCGCCACGCGAAGGCTCGCCGAACGGCACGATCTTGGTGTTGCTGATCGGGAGGCGCAGGCCGTAAGAGAACTTGTTGACCAGGATGAAATCGCCGATCAGCAGGTTCGGCATCATCGAGCTGGACGGGATCTTGTACGGTTCGGCAATGAAGCTGCGCACGATCAGCACGATCGCCAGCACCGGGAAGAACGCACGCGAGTAATCCACCAGCACCGGCTCGGAGTCGAGCAGGCCGGCGCGCTGGGCGCGACGCTTGGCGAGGTACAGCTTGTCCGCAAGCAGGATCAGGCCCGAGGCCAGGGTCAGCACGACCAGGAGGATCTCAAACAGTTTCATTCAGGGTCCTTTGCAACGTCACCGGACGACCGGCCCCGCAGGGCCGGTGCGGGATTACTTGTTGTCCATCTGCAGCACGGCCAAAAACGCTTCCTGCGGGATCTCCACACGACCGACCTGCTTCATGCGCTTCTTGCCTTCCTTCTGCTTTTCCAGAAGCTTCTTCTTGCGCGAAACGTCGCCACCATAGCACTTGGCCAGCACGTTCTTGCGCATGGCCTTGACCGTGGTACGGGCGATGATCTGCGAGCCGACGGCGGCCTGGATGGCGACGTCGAACATCTGGCGCGGGATCAGGTCCTTCATCTTCTCGCACAGCTCGCGGCCACGGCGGTCGGCATGGCTGCGGTGCACGATCAGCGACAGCGCATCGACCTTGTCGCCGTTGATCAACACATCCACGCGCACGAACGGGCCGGCGTCGAAGCGCACGAAGTGGTAGTCCAGCGAGGCATAGCCACGGCTGACCGACTTCAGCTTGTCAAAGAAGTCCAGCACCACCTCGGCCATCGGCAGCTCATAGCTGATCTGCACCTGGCTGCCCAGGTAGTTGATGCCGATCTGGCTGCCGCGCTTTTCTTCGCACAGCTTGATGATGTTGCCGATGTACTCCTCGGGGGTGAGCACGTTGGCACGGATGATCGGCTCGCGGATCTCCTCGACCTGGTTCACCGGCGGCAGCTTGGCCGGGTTGTCCATGTTGATGATCGAGCCATCGGTCTTCAGGACTTCATACACCACCGTCGGCGCGGTGCTGATCAGGTCCAGGTTGTATTCGCGCTCCAGGCGCTCCTGCACGATTTCCATGTGCAGCATGCCCAGGAAGCCGCAGCGGAAGCCGAAGCCCATCGCCTCGGAACTTTCCGGCTCGAAGCGCAGCGCGGCATCGTTCAGGCGCAGCTTGTCCAGCGCTTCGCGAAGGTCCGGGTAGTCCTCGGCGTCGACCGGGAACAGGCCGGCGAACACGCGCGGCTGCATTTCCTGGAAGCCGGGCAGCGGCTTCGGTGCGGGGTCGCCGGCCAGGGTCAGGGTGTCGCCGACCGGCGCACCGTGCACGTCCTTGATGCTGGCGGTGACCCAACCCACTTCACCGGCACGCAGCGCCGGCAGCACTTTCCGCTTCGGCGTGAACACGCCGACGTTGTCGACCTGGTGGTTGCGGCCGGTGGACATCACCTGCAGCTTGTCACCGGCCTTGATCTCGCCCTGCATCACGCGCACCAGCGAGACTACGCCCAGGTAGTTGTCGAACCACGAGTCGATGATCAGCGCCTGCAGCTTCTCGGTGTCGCGCGGCGTCGGCGGCGGGATGCGATGCACGATCGCTTCCAGCACGTCCTGCACGTTCAGGCCGGTCTTGGCGCTGACCGGCACGGCATCGGAGGCGTCGATGCCGATCACGGCCTCGATCTCGGCCTTGGCACGCTCGATGTCGGCGGTCGGCAGGTCGATCTTGTTGATCACCGGCACCACTTCCAGGCCCTGCTCCACCGCGGTGTAGCAGTTGGCCACCGACTGCGCTTCCACGCCCTGGGCCGCATCGACCACCAGCAGCGCGCCTTCGCAGGCGGCCAGCGAACGGCTGACTTCATAGGAGAAGTCGACGTGGCCGGGGGTGTCGATGAAGTTCAGGTGGTAGGTCTGCCCGTCCTTGGCCAGGTACGGCAGCGACACCGACTGCGCCTTGATCGTGATGCCACGCTCGCGTTCGATCGGGTTGGAGTCGAGCACCTGCGCTTCCATCTCGCGGGCCTGCAGGCCACCACAAAGCTGGATGATGCGGTCGGCCAGCGTGGACTTGCCGTGGTCGACATGGGCGATGATGGAGAAGTTGCGGATGTTCCGCATCGAATCAGAAGACATAGGTGGCGGCGGCGCGCGGCGTCGTCAGGGTAACGGTCGATTATCGCATGCCCGGCGCCCCGCCGCGAAAGCGGTCTCATCGGGGCGGGCCCGGAACGGCCGAAGCCCCGCCAGGGCGGGGCTTCGGGGGACGAACAAGGGCCGCGTGGGCGGCCCCGGGCGAGCCTTACTGGCCGGCCTTCACCGCCACGAAGGCGCTGTTGCCGTTGCCTGTGCGCACCAGCAGCATCACCACATCGTCCTTCTTGTAGCTGGACAGCGCCCGGTTCAGGGCCTCCATGCTGCCAACCGGGGTGCGGCCGACCTGCAGGATCACCATGCCCGGAGACAGGCCGGCATCACGCGCTGCCTGGCCCTTGACCCCGGTGATGCGCACGCCTTCGTTGCCATCCAGGCCGAGCTGCTTGCGCTGCGGCGCGGTCAGGTCGCTCACGTCCAGACCCAGCAGGGCATTGGCGCCGGCCTGCGGTGCCGCATCGGGCTTGGCGGCAGCGGCCGCACGAACATTGCCCTGCCCGTCTTCGTTCAGCGCCGTAAGGGTGGCGCTGAGATCGCGCTGCTTGCCGTCGCGGATCACGCCCAGGGTGACCCGGCTGCCCGGCGCCATCGCGCCGATCAGCGGCGGCAGGTCGGACCAGCTGTTGACCGGACTGCCATTGACCGAACGCACCACGTCGCCGATCTGCACACCGGCCTTCTCCGCGGCACTGCCCGGCACGATCTGGTTGACCAGCGCACCACGGCTGTCCGGCAGGCCCAGGCCCTGCGCCTTCAGCGCATCGATCGGTTCGACCACCGCGCCGAGCTGGCCGCGGGTGACCTTGCCACTCTTCTTGATCTGCTCGACCGCGCTCATCGCCAGGTCGATCGGGATCGCGAAGCTGATGCCCATGTAGCCGCCGGAGGCGGAGAAGATCTGCGAATTGATGCCGACCACCTCACCGCGGGTGTTCAGCAACGGACCACCGGAATTGCCCTGGTTGATCGCCACGTCGGTCTGGATGAAAGGCACGTAGCGCTGGTCGGCACCGCCGGTGCTGCGGCCCAGTGCGCTGACGATGCCGGCGGTGACGGAATGGTCGAGGCCGAACGGCGAGCCGATCGCGACAACCCACTGACCCGGCTTCAGCGTGTTGGAATCGCCCACGCGCACGGTCGGCAGGTTCTTGCCATCGATCTTCAGCAGCGCCACGTCGTACTGCTGGTCGCTGCCCACCACCTTGGCGTTGAACTCACGGCTATCGCCCAGCTTGACCTTCACGTCACTGGCATCGGCCACCACGTGGTAGTTGGTCAGCACGTAGCCATCGGGCGAAATGATGAAGCCCGAGCCCATGCCACGGCCCTTGATGCTGGGGCCGCCGTCCTGCCCACCTGGTCCCTGCCCCGGCATCGGGAAGTCCGGGCCAAAGAAGCGGCGGAAGAACTCCGGCATGTCGTCGTCACCGCCCATCGGGCCCCGCGAAGCCTGACGGTTGTTGCGGACGATGGTCGTGTCGACGTTGACCACACCCGGCCCGACCTGTTCAACAAGGTTGGTGAAATCGGGCAGGCCGCTGACCAGCGGCTGCGCCGGTACCCTCGGCGCGGCGGCCGGCGCAGCCTGGGTCGGGGCGGCCGGAGCCGGGGCCTGCGCGCAGGCCATCAGCGGCAGGGTCAGGGCCAGCAGGCCCATGGCCTGCGTGCGGAGTCGGGGAGTCATCGGACGGCAACCTCCGGATCGGATGGAAAGAGGAATACGGGCCCCGCCGATGGCGGGGCGTGAAGGCGCCCGGCTCAGTCGCGCGGGCGCGGCGGCACCGGCAGGTCGTCCTGCAGGCGCGGCTCGAACGGGTAGAACGCGGCGCCACCGGTATGGGCCGGGAAACTGGCATTGAGCGCGCCGCCGGCGGCAGGCGCCAGGCTGGAACGCGGCCACGGCCGGGCCTGCAGCCCACTGACCTCACCAAACGGCATGTCGCGGCCGGCACTGGCCGGTACGGTCGGGATCAGCGGCGCCTGCGCAGCAGCCACCGCGCGCTGTGGCACGTCCTCGCGCTGGGCGGCACGCGCGGCCTGCTGGCTGCGGGTGGCACTGGCGCGGCGGCTGTCCTGGCGGCGACTGGCAGCGGCCATCGCCAGGGCGGGAGCCGCCGCCACGGCCATCGCCGCAGTGTCTGCAGAGGCCTCGGTCATCGGGGCAGGATCGGTCGGTGCGGCCGGAAGCTCTGCCTGGCTGGCGATCACCTGCGGTGCCAGCGGCTCGCCCGGGGTGGCTTCCTTCAGCTTCTCACCGCCCATGAACAGCGCCACCGCCGCCACCGAAGCGGCCAGTGCGGCACCACCGCCCCAAGCCCGCCAGCCACTGCGACGCACTTGACGGCGCGGCTCGGCCTGCGGCGAAGGCTCGGCGGCGATGGCGGCAGCCACGGCGGCACTGAACCCGGCAGGCGCCAGTGCCGACGCCTGCCCGCGCATCACATCGCCCAGCAGCTGCCAGCGCTCCTGGCAGCCGGCCAGTTCGGGGTCATGCTCCATCCGGCGCAGCAGGAAGCGCGCTTCATCAGCGCCCAGCTCGCCATCGACCAGGGCCGACAGCTGCTCGCGATGGCGCTGGTCCAGGCGCTGCCCGGCGGGCGATTGATGGTTCTGCGATTCGTTGAACGGATTACTGGTCATACGCGGCTCTTCTCACGGGTGGCGCTGCCGATGTCCAACAGCGGCCGGAGTTCGGTGTCGATCGCCTCGCGCGCCCGGAAGATCCGTGAACGCACGGTGCCGATCGGGCACCCCATTTTCTGCGCGATTTCCTCGTAGCTCAGGCCTTCCACCTCGCGCAGGGTGATCGCCGACCGGAGCTCTTCCGGCAGCGCGTTGACGGCCTTCATCACCGTCTGTTCCAGCTCCTGGCGCATCAACTCGCGTTCGGGCGTGTCGGTGTCGCGCAGGCGCGTACCGCTGTCGAACTGTTCGGCATCGCCGATGTCGATGTCATCGGTCGGTGGCCGTCGATTGTGTGAAGCCAGGTAGTTTTTGGCGGTATTCACGGCGATTCGATGCAACCAGGTTGAGAACTGGGCATCGCCACGGAAACTTCCGATCGCGCGGTAGGCACGGATGAAAGTGTCCTGGGCGACGTCCTGACATTCGCTCCAGTCGGCGATGTAGCGACCGACCAGGGCCACCACGCGATGCTGGTACTTGCGCACCAGGACATCGAACGCGGCGCTCTCGCCGTGCTGCACGCGCCGGACCAGCTCCAGGTCCAGCTCCTGAGGTGTATCAACATCGGCCATGAGGGGCCGCACTCCTGTCAGCCCAACCGACGTCGGGCAATGAGACTGCCAATCCCGGGAAAAGTTCAGTCGCCGATCACCTGGCGCCGCACCAGCTTTTAACCACCGTTCCGTTAGCGTCCCGGTCCACGGCCATGGATCCGGGGTCGCCACTCCCCTGCTATTGGGATTTGACGCGGGGGAAACAACCTCTGGATCATAGCCGCTTCTCCATACACAACCGGATGGAACGTCCATGCTCTCAGGCTTCGATGGTCTCCGCTTCAGCCACTGGCACCCCGAGATCCGCGACGACGGCGTGGTGGTTCTCTCCCTGGATCGTCAGGACAGCAGCGTCAATGCGATGTCGCAGGACGTGCTGCTGGAACTGGGGGACCTGCTGGAACGCATCGCACTGGACCCACCCAAGGGCGTGGTGATCCAGTCGTTGAAGAAGGCCGGGTTCATTGCCGGCGCGGATCTGAAGGAGTTCCAGGAATTCGATCGTCGCGGCACCGTCAACGATGCCATCCGCCGCGGCCAGGCCACCTACCAGAAGTTGGCCGAGCTGCCCTGCCCGACCGTGGCGGCCATCCACGGCCACTGCCTGGGCGGCGGCACCGAGCTGGCACTGGCCTGCCGCTACCGCGTGGCTTCCAATGACAGCAGCACCCGCATCGGGCTGCCGGAAACCCAGCTCGGCATCTTCCCCGGCTGGGGCGGAAGCGCGCGCCTGCCGCAGCTGGTGGGCGCCCCGGCGGCGATGGACATGATGCTGACCGGCCGCACCCTGTCGGCCTCGGCCGCGCGTGGCATCGGCCTGGTCGACAAGGTGGTGGCACCGGCAGTGATGCTCGATACCGCCGTGGCGCTGGCCCTGTCCGGCACCACCCGCCCGTTCAAGCAGCGCGCCACGGCGTGGGCGACCAACACCTGGCTGGCCCGCACCCTGCTGGCGCCGCAGATGGTCAAGCAGGTCGCGCGCAAGGCGAAGAAGGACCAGTATCCGGCGCCGTATGCGCTGATCAGCACCTGGCAGCGCAGCGGCGGCAAGCCGATCCAGGCCCGCCTGGACGCCGAACGCCGTGCGGTGGTGAAGTTGGCCAGCACGCCGACCGCGCGCAACCTGATCCGCATTTTCTTCCTGACCGAGCGCCTGAAGGGTCTGGGCGGCGGTGATTCCGGCATCCGCCATGTGCACGTGGTCGGCGCCGGCGTGATGGGTGGCGACATCGCCGCATGGGCCGCTTACAAGGGCTTCGAGGTGACGCTGCAGGACCGCGAGCAGCGCTTCATCGAACCTGCCATGGAACGCGCGCAGGCGCTGTTCGCCAAGAAGGTGCGCGACGAGAGCAAGCGCCCCGCCGTGGCCGCACGCCTGCGTGCCGACCTGGAAGGCAACGGGGTGGCCGAAGCCGACCTGGTGATCGAAGCGATCATCGAGAATCCGGAAGCCAAGCGCGCGCTGTACCAGACGCTGGAACCGAAGATGAAGCTGGACGCGCTGCTGACCACCAACACCTCGTCGATCCCGCTGGTGGAGCTGCGCGACCACATCCAGCGCCCGGCGCAGTTCGCCGGCCTGCACTACTTCAACCCGGTGGCGCAGATGCCGCTGGTGGAGATCATCCATCACGACGGCATGGCGCCGGAGACCGAGCGACGCCTCGCCGCGTTCTGCAAGGCGCTGGGCAAGTTTCCGGTACCGGTGGCCGGCAGCCCGGGCTTCCTGGTCAACCGCGTGCTGTTCCCGTACATGCTGGAAGCAGCCACCGCGTACGCCGAAGGCATTCCAGGCCCGGTGATCGACAAGGCCGCCGTGAAGTTCGGCATGCCGATGGGCCCGATCGAACTGATCGACACCGTGGGCCTGGACGTGGCGGCGGGCGTGGGCCGTGAACTGGCGCCGTTCCTCGGCCTGCAGATTCCGGCGGCCTTGCAGACGGTGGAGCCGGACAAGCGTGGCAAGAAGGATGGCCAGGGCATCTACACCTGGGAAAACGGCAAGCCGAAGAAGCCGGACGTGGCCAGCGATTACCAGGCCCCGGCCGATCTGGAAGACCGCCTGATCCTGCCGCTGTTGAACGAAGCCGTGGCGTGCCTGCACGAAGGCGTGGTGGCCGATGCGGACCTGCTGGATGCGGGCGTGATCTTCGGTACCGGCTTTGCACCGTTCCGTGGCGGTCCGATCCAGCACATCCGTGCGGTGGGTGCCGATGCGATCGTCGAGCGGTTGAAGGCGCTGCAGCAGCGCCACGGTGACCGTTTCGCCCCGCGCCCGGGCTGGGACAACCCCGCCCTGCGCGAACCGGTGGTGTAAGGGGTTTTATCGGCCGGGCCTGCGGCCCGGCACCCGCAGAGGCAGCCGCCGAAGCAAAAGCCAGAGCCAGAGCCAGAGCCGGAGCAACAGCCGGCTCTGGCTTTTCTGTTTGTTGGGCGGGGGGGGGGGGGGGGGGGGGGGGGGGGGGGGGGGGGGGCGGGCGGGGGGGGGGGGGGGGGGGGGGGGGGGGGCGCGCCCCCCCCCCCCCCCCCCCCCCCGCCCCGGCCCCCCCCCCCCCCCCCCCCCCCCCCCCCCCCCCCCCCCCCCCCCCCCCCCCCCCCGCCCCTGACAGCTTCCCGGTGACGGTCGGTGAACCGCGAATCTGGTTGATGGCTACTGCGAACTGGTGGGTGGCTACCTTGGTTGCCACCAGGAGCGAAGCGACCGGCGTTTGATTTTGATTTTCTTTTTTCTTCTCCGTGGCTGGACGCACACGGAAACTGTCAGAGGCCGGGGGGGGGGGGGGGGGGGGGGGGGGGGGGGGGGGGGGGGGGGGGGGGGGGCGGCGGGGCGCCGCGCGGGGGGGGGGGGGGGGCCCTGGTCCCCTGCCCCGCGGCGCCCCCCCCCGCCCCCCCCCCCCCCGCCC
>NZ_JAWIRW010000029.1:0-30076 GCF_036319985.1 Stenotrophomonas sp. SMYL89
CTCGGCTGCTTTTGATTCAAGCCGAGCGTGGGCTCGGCTCTACAGGTAGCGCAGTCGAGCATGGCTCGACGCTACAAGGCAGGCGTCACCGCTCCGCCAGCCACCCGATCACGCCTTCAGCAGCACGCAGGCCACTGGCGTAGCACGCGGTCAACAGGTAGCCGCCGGTGGGGGCTTCCCAGTCCAGCATCTCG
The DNA here is from genome assembly GCF_036319985.1 of Stenotrophomonas sp. SMYL89. Lineage (NCBI taxonomy): Bacteria > Pseudomonadati > Pseudomonadota > Gammaproteobacteria > Lysobacterales > Lysobacteraceae > Stenotrophomonas > Stenotrophomonas sp. SMYL89. The sequence goes on from NZ_JAWIRW010000029.1 coordinate 195, forward strand.
CCGGCGCAGAACACGCCGGGCACTGCCCGCAGCATCAGGCCGTCATCCATCGCATCCAGGCGCACGCCACCGGCGGTGCTGATCACTTCGGCCATCGGCCTTGGCCGCAGCAGGCGCAGCGGCAGGTGCTTGAGCGTGGCAGCCACGGCCGGTAGATCGTTGCCGGCCTCCTTGCCAAGACTCTCGAACACCAGTGCGGCCTTCACCGCATCCAGGCCCGCCTGGCGGCGCAGGTGTTCGCCGAAGCTGCGGCCCTTGCGCGGACGCGACAGGTCGGCCAGCAGGCGCGCTTCGTCGCGGCCGGGCACCAGGTCCAGCCACAGCATGGCGTGGCCATCGCGGTTGATGGTCTCGCGCAGGTCCGCTGCCAGCGCATAGACCAGGCTGCCTTCGATGCCGTACTCGCTGACCACGCATTCGCCCTGCAGCGACTGTGGCTGTCCGGCCAGGTCGATCCAGTGTGCAACTACCGGCTTCAACGGTGCACCGGCATTGCGCTGGGCGAAGAACGGGGTCCAGTCCACGTCGAAGCCGCAGTTGGCTGACTGCAGTGGCGCGATGTCCACGCCACACGCCTGCAGTGGCGCAACCCAGGCGCCGTCGCTGCCCAGCTGCGGCCAACTGCCGCCGCCCATCGCCAGTACCGTGGCATCGGGGTGCACATCGATTTCCCCCGCCTCGGTGGCAAAGCGCAGGGCGCCGTCGTCGCTCCAGCCGATCCAACGGTGGTTGGCATGCAGGCGCACACCCTGATCCTTCAACCGGCGCACCCAGCCGCGCAGCAGCGGCGCTGCCTTGCGGTCGACCGGGAACACCCGGCCAGAGCTGCCCACGTAGGTCTCCACGCCGAAGCCGGCGGCCCAGTCGCGCAATGCCTGCGCGTCGAAGCCATCCAGCCAGCTGCCGACCACGGCGGCCTGCTCGCGGTAGCGGCTGTCGAACAACGGCCGCGGATCGGAATGGGTGAGGTTGAGCCCGCCCTTGCCGGCGATCAGGAACTTGCGGCCGGGTGACCCCTTGGCCTCGTACAGGTCGACCTCCAGCCCAGCGGTGCGCAGGCGCTCGGCGGCGAACAGGCCGGCCGGGCCGCCGCCGATGACGGCGACCCGCTGGGGCAGTGCGGTATTACGGTTTGACATCGAGCAGCTCGACGTCGAACACCAGCGACGAGCCGGCCGGGATCGGGCCGACGCGGCGGTCGCCGTAGCCGTAGTCCGGCGGGATCATCAGGGTGCGCTTGCCGCCTACCTTCATGCCGGCCACGCCCTCATCCCAGCCGCGGATGACCTGACCTGCGCCCAGCGCGAACGTGAACGGTTCGCCACGGCTGACCGAGCTGTCGAAGGTCTTGCCGTGCTTGGTTTCGGTGCGGTTGTCGTAGATCCAGCCGGTGTAGTGCACGGTCACCTTGCTGCCGGAGACGGCTTCGGCGCCGGTGCCGGGCACAGTATCGATGCGCTCGAAGGTGGTCAGAGTGCCCCCGGGCGGCGGGCCGGACGGTTCGGTCGTGCAGCCAGCGGCGGCGAGGGACAGCAGCAGGGGAAGCAGCAGGCGGCGCATCAGGCGTCTCCGGAAGGGCGCAGGGCGAGGGCGGCAAGGGTAGCGCATCGGCGCCGGGTATCATGGGTACATGGCAAAACTCCTGCTCAATCTGCGCAATGTCGGTGACGACGAATATGCCGATGTCTGCACGCTGCTCGACCAGCACGGCATCGCCTGGTATCGCACCGAACCCAGCCCGTGGGGCATTTCCAATGGCGGCCTGTGGCTGCGCGAGGACGCTGATCATCCGCGCGCGAAGGCGCTGATGGCCGAGTACCAGGCCGAGCGCGGTCCTCGTATCCGCGCTGAGCGTGAGCAGGCATTGCGTGATGGCACCGCCGAGACCTTCGGCAGCCTGTTCCGGCGACGGCCGGTCTATGTGGTGCTGGTGCTGCTGGGGATGGTGGGTGCAGCGGCGCTGGTGCTGCTGCCGTTCGTGCTGTTGCGGGGGTAAGGGGTTTCGGCCGGGTTGCACCCGGCACCCGCAGACGCAACCGCAACGTCAAAAGCTGGTTTCCGTGGGATGGCGTGGCGGTGTGGACAGGCGGGACACGCCGTGAACCCGTCCGTGGGGGCTCGATGGCGCCATCCATGGCGCCAACGGTCCCGCCTGCCCACACCGCCACGCCTCTGACAGTTCCCCGCGGCTGTTGGTAGGTGTCGACCTTGGTCGACACAGCAGATCCACGCCATGCGTGGATGAACGTGAAAATCTGACCCTTTGGCTGTCTGGCGCTAAAATGGCGGGATGATCGCCAATACCGCTGCCTACCATTTCGCCGTCATCGACGCCCCCCAGGCCCTGTGCGACCAGCTGCTGGCGCGTGCCGAGGCGGCGGAGCTGCGCGGCACGATCCTGGTGGCGGGCGAGGGGTTGAACCTGTTCCTGGCCGGCGCGCCGCAGGCCATCGAGGGCTTCTATGCGGCGCTGCATGCCGATGCGCGTTTCGCCGACATGCGGGTCAAGACCAGCCTGAGCGAGCACCAGCCGTTCGCGCGGCTGAAGGCCAAGGTGAAGGACGAGATCATCAGCTTCCGCCGCGATGATGGCCAGCCGCTGGACTATCCGCGTGCGCCGGCGGTCGATCCGGCCACGGTGCAGCGGTGGCTGCGCCAGGGGCATGACGACGCCGGCAAGCCGGTGGTGATGCTCGACACGCGCAATCTGCAGGAGGTGGAGTACGGCACCTTCAAGGACGCGCTGGTGCTGCCCATCCACAAGTTCACCGACCTGCCCGGGGCGCTGGCGCCGCACCGCGAGGCGCTGAAGGACAGCACCGTGGTCAGTTTCTGCACCGGTGGCATCCGCTGCGAGAAGGCCGCGCTGTGGATGGTCAACGACGGCATGGACAATGTGCTGCAGCTCGACGGCGGCATCCTCGGTTACTTCGAGGCAGTGGGCGGCGAAGGCTACGAGGGGCGTTGCTTCGTGTTCGATGAGCGCGTGGCGCTGGATGCAGAATTGAAGCCGATGGTCGATCAGCCGCTGCCGGAGCCGCGCCCGAGCGCGTTCTGACCGTGCTTCCGTAGAGCCGAGCCCATGCTCGGCTGCTGTTGGTCGACGAATGGCAGCCGAGCACGGGCTCGGCTCTACACGATCCGGCGGGCGATGAACCGGCCACACGGGAATCAGCATCCCGCCACCGTCACTGGCCGTTGCGCACGGCCGACCCCATGCATGGGGAATCCTGTGACGGAAAACCGCCTGATGATCCCGTTGTCGATCCTTGACCTGGCCCCGGTCTGCGAGGGCAGTGACACCACCGCCGCCTTCGCCAACATGCTGGAACTGGCCCAGCACGCCGATGCACTGGGCTATCGCCGCTACTGGCTGGCCGAACACCACAACATGCCCGGCATCGCCAGTGCGGCCACCGCCGTGCTGATCGGCCATGTGGCCGGGGGCACGAAGCGCATCCGCGTCGGTGCCGGCGGCATCATGCTGCCCAACCATGCGCCGCTGCAGGTGGCCGAGCAGTTCGGCACGCTGGCCTCGCTGTATCCGGACCGCATCGACCTCGGCCTGGGTCGCGCACCCGGCACCGATCAGCCGACCGCGCGTGCACTGCGCCGCTACTTCGACAGCGCCGATCAGTTCCCGCAGGACGTTCGCGAACTGCTGCACTACTTCGAACCGGTAGAGCCCGGGCAGGCAGTGCAGGCGGTTCCGGGTGGGGGGCTGCGGGTGCCGACCTGGATCCTCGGTTCGAGCCTGTTCGGCGCGCGCATGGCCGCCTCGATGGGCCTGCCGTACGCGTTCGCCTCGCACTTCGCGCCCGACGTGATGGACGAAGCGCTGGCGGTGTACCGCCGCGAGTTCCGCCCCTCGGCCACGCTGAAACAGCCGCACGCGATGCTGGCCTTGAACGTTGTCGCCAGCGACAGCGAAGCCGAATCGCGGCGTTTGTTCACCAGCCAGCAGCAGAGTTTCGTCAACCTTCGCCGCGGCCGTCCTGGCAAGATTCCGGCACCGATCGACGACATCGAGTCCTTCTGGGAACCGCATGAAAAGCTGGGCGTGGAGCGGGCATTGGCCTGCACCGTACTGGGTGATCCGCAGCAGGTGGCCGAGGGCATCGCCGCCTTCGTCGAACGGCACAAGCCCGACGAACTGATGCTCACCGCCAATCTGTACGACCACCGCGCTCGCCTGCGTTCGTTCGAACTGGCGATGCACGCCTGGCATGCCCGCCACGCGGGCTGAACAATTGCGTCACGGCCTGTTGCGGCCGAACCGCGTCTGATGGGGCCTCCTACTTCTGGAGTCCCCACCATGGCCGAGACCCGCGCCGAACACATTGCCCAGCTGGCCGAACTGATCAAGGACGTGGAGGTGGCGATGTTCACCACCACCGGCGTCGACGGGCGACTCTACAGCCGGCCGCTGGCCACCCAGCAGGTCGCCTTCGACGGTGACCTTTGGTTCGTGATCACCGGCGACAGCCCGAAGGTGGCCGAGATCGCGCTCGATCCGCGGGTCAACGTGGCCTACGCCTCTCCATCGAAGAACACCTACGTGTCGGTGGCGGGGCGCGCGCGCGTGGTCGACGATCGCGCGAAGATCGAGGAGCTGTGGTCACCGGCGATGAAGCTGTTCTTCCCCGGTGGCAAGGATGACCCCAACCTGCGCCTGATCCATGTGCGCGCCGACAGTGCTGAATACTGGGATGGTCCGGGCACGCTGCTGGGCAAGGCGCTGACCTTCGTGCTGTCGGCGGTGCAGGACGAGCCGGCGGCGTTGGCCGACAACGGTTTCATTGATCTGCGCTGAGGGCACGCCCCATCCACGCATGGTGTGGATCTACTGAATCCAGATACCCGCATCCCCCCGGTAGATCCACGCCATGCGTGGATGGGGTGTGCCCGGTGAATTCCGGCTTTCAGAACCAGCGCTGGAACAGATCGACGGTATAACCCACCAGCTGCCCCGAACTGAAGCCGAAGAAGGCGATCGCCGCCAGCGCCGCGATCCAGTTGAACAGCATCAGCGCACCATCGCGTTCCAGCAGCGCCAGCGAGAACAGCAGCAACTGGAAGCCGAACAGGAAGTTGGTGAAGGGAATCGGCAGCGACAGCAGGATGCCCAGCAGCACCAGCAGCAGGCCGGTGAAGGCATGCGCCGGCAGCGGTGTCAGCAGCTGGGGCAGTCGCGGCTTCAGCATCTTGTCCAGGCGCCGCAGCGGGCGATCGATACGGTCGAGGAAGCGGTGCATGGTGCCGCGCTTCGGCCCGCGCCGGGCAATGAAACCGGGCAACCAGGGGCGGCGCAGGCAGCACAGCATCTGCAGCCCGATCAGGACCACCAGTGGACCGCTGACCGCGCCGCCCATGCCCGGAATCGGAATGAACGAGGGCAGGATCGCTACGAACAGGAATACGCCGAACGCGCTCTGCTGCAGGTTGCACAGGATCTGGCCAAGCGGCATGTGTTCGGCCGGATCACCGGAGGCGAACATCTCCAGCAGGGTGCGGATGCCCTCGTTGCGGTAGGCCGGGCGCTCGATGCCCGGACCCTGGCCGGCCTCAGGCGGTGAGCTCATCGGCCTGCTCGTCGGACAGCGTGCGCAGCAGCAGCTTATCCACCCGCGCACCATCCAGGTCGACCACCTCGAAGCGCCAGCCGGCCCAGTCGAAGTACTCGCCCGCGTGCGGAATGCGGCCGAAGTAGTGGATGCACATGCCGGCCAGCGTGTAGTAGTCGCCATCCTCGGCATCGGGCAGGTCGTTGCTGCCGATCAGTTCACGCACGTCTTCGATCGGCAGCGAGCCGTCGACCAGCAGCGAGCCGTCCTCGCGGGTCACCACCAGCGCATCCTCGTCGGCGTTCTCCACCGCCTGCAGGCGGCCGACCACCGCGCCCATCAGGTCGCTGATGGTCACCAGGCCCTGGATCTCGCCGTACTCGTCCACCACCAGTGCCATCGACTGCTGTTCCTCGCGGAAGATTTCCAGCAGCTTCATCGCATGGGTCGATTCGGAGACGTACAGGGGCTCGCGCAGGGTCTGGAACAGCGCGTTGTCGCCGCGCGCCATGCGCGTGGCCAGCGATTTCAGCTCCAGCACGCCGACCACGTCCATGTCGTTGTCGCGGTACACCGGGTACCGCGAGAACTCGTGCTCGGCCATGATTTCCAGGTTGCGTTCCAGCCCGGCCTGGGTATCCAGCCACGCAATGCGGTTGCGCGGGGTCATCAGGCTGTCGGCGGTGCGGTCGCCCAGGCGCATGACGCGGTTCATCATGTCGCGCTCGTGGGCATCGATCACGCCCGCCTCGTGGCTCTCGGCCACCAGCATGCGGATCTCTTCTTCGGTCACCGAGGCGACTTCATCCTTGCCCAGGCCGAACAGTCGCAGGACCAGCTGGGTGGTCTTGGACAGCAGCCAGACGAAGGGCAGGGCCAGCTTGGCCAGCCAGCTCATCGGCATCGCCACCAGGCCGGCAATGGCCTCCGAACGGGTCAGTGCCAGGCGCTTGGGTACCAGTTCGCCGAAGATCAGCGTGATGAAGGTGATCAGGCTGACCGCCAGCGCCGTGCCGATGTTGCCGGCGTAGGCGAAGCCCGGCATCAGGCCCTGGATCCAGCCGGCGAAGGCCTCGCCCAGTGCTTCACCACCGAGGTAGCCGGTCAGCACGCCGATCACGGTGATGCCGATCTGCACGGTGGACAGGAAGCTCTCCGGCTTCTCCGACAGCTCCAGCGCCTTGGCGGCGCGCTTGGAGGTGGCGGCCATCTGCTTCAGGCGGCTCTTGCGCGAGGTCATGACCGACATCTCGGACATGGCGAAGAAGCCGTTCAACAGAACAAGCGCGAAGACAATCAGGATCATTTCAAACACGGGCGTCGTCCCCGGTTGGTGGCAGGGAGGGCGGGTGCTTGCGATGGCGGCAGGCGCTCAGGAATGGGGTCCGGCGCGGCGCTGGGGGATAAGGGTCGTCGTCCATAAGGTGCGCCCGAAGGCGCGCTGGCATCTTAGCAAAGGGGCGTGGCAGGGTGGCAACCGCCTGTTCAGGTTGGGGGTTCAACGCCCTTGAAAGGGGGCGGGGATACCCGAGATGGTCATCTAGCCGTCATAATTCCGTCTGGTGCCGTCCTTCCCGCGACGGCTGACAGGTTTCTCAATGTTCTCTCTGCAGACCATTTTCGGTTCCGGCAAACAGTTCTACACCCTGCTCGATGAGGCCGCCGTCGCGGCGTCCGACGCCGCCAAGGCGCTGCATTCCATGCTGCGCGAGGCCGACCGCCAGCCCGCGCTGGACGCTTTCAAGCTGGCCCGCCTGCGCGAACGCGCGGCCTCGGACAAGATCAGCCAGGCGCTGGTGGACAGCTTCATGACCCCGATCGAGCGCGAAGACATCGAAGCGCTGGGTTCGGCCCTGTACAAGATTCCGAAGCAGATCGAGAAGTTCGCCGATCGCTATTCGCTGGCCACGACCCACCTGGAACACATCGACTTCGCGCCGCGCGCGGCGATGCTGGAACAGGCTGCCGGCGTGGTGGTGGAGATGGTGGCCGACCTGCGCCACATGAACCTGGACCGGATGACCGCGCTGAACGAGAAGCTGCGCTCGCTGGAGAACGAGGCCGACCGCCTGATGCTCGAGCTGTACCGCGACATCTATTCCGGTCGCCTGGACAACCTGCAGATGTTCCTGCTGAAGGAATTCTTCGAGATCCTGGAAAAGGCCATCGACCGTTGCCGCGAGGCCGGCGTGGTGGCGTACCAGATCGTGTTGAAGAACAGCTGACGGACGCCGCCGCATGTTGACCCTTGTCCTGGTGGTGATCCTGGCCGCGCTCGTCTTCGAGTTCATCAACGGCTTCCACGACACCGCCAACTCCATTGCCACCGTGGTGGCGACCAAGGTGCTCTCGCCCGGCTGGGCGGTGATGCTGGCCGCCTTCATGAACCTGATCGGTGCGCTGACCGGTACGGCCGTCGCATTGACGATCGCCTCCGGCCTGCTCAACACCAACGTCGTCGATGTCACCCCGCAGGTGATCCTGTGCGCGCTGCTCGGCGGCATCATCTGGAATCTGATCACCTGGTGGAAGGGCCTGCCGTCCTCGTCCTCGCACGCGCTGATCGGTGGCCTCTGCGGCGCCGGCCTGGCCGCGGCCCATAACAACTGGGACGCGCTGATCTGGTCCGAGCGTCTGGGCAGCTGGGCCCAGAACAAGGGCCTGCTGTGGAAGGTGTTCGTGCCGATGATCACCTCGCCGATCGCCGGTTTCCTGCTCGGCATCGTGGTGATGGTGCTGCTGTGGGGCCTGATCGCCGGCCTGGCCAAGATCGGTGGCGCCATCGGTCGCCTGGCCCGTCCGCGCATCGTCAATGCGTTCTTCGGCAAGGCCCAGATCGCCTCGGCGGCCTACATGGGCTTCGCCCACGGTCACAACGACGCGCAGAAGACCATGGGCATCATCGCCATGACCCTGATCGGTGCCGAAGCCACCGGCGCATTGAACGACCTGCCGTCCTGGCTTGCCTTCATGCACCCGGACGCGCATGCCGGTGACGGCATCGCGATGTGGATCGTGCTGACCTGTGCGGTGGTGATGGCCGCCGGTACCGCCTCGGGCGGCTGGAAGATCATCAAGACCCTGGGCCACAAGATGGTCAAGCTGCACCCGATCCACGGCTTCGCCGCGGAGACCAGCTCGGCCACCATCCTGACCCTGGCCGCCCACTTCGGCATGCCGGTCTCGACCACGCACAGCATCTCCACCGCGATCATGGGCGTCGGCTTCGCCAAGAACCCGCGCTCGCTGAAGTTCGGCGTGATCGAACGCATCGTCTGGGCCTGGATCCTGACCATCCCGGCGGCAGGCGGCTGTGCGTACCTGATCCTGAAGCTGTTCGAGCTGTTCGGCTGGACCTGATCGCCACGCCAAGGTTGCAAACGAAAAAGCCCGCCGATATCCGGCGGGCTTTTTCATGGGCAAAGAATTTTTCCGCACACATCGTGTCGACCAAGGTCGACACCTACCAGAGCAGAAGCAGGGATCCGATCCCGTGCCGACCAACGGTCGGCACCCACCAACAGCAGCAGGAACCTGTCAGCGGCGGGGTGGGGTGGATATGCAGGACCGTTGGCGCCATGGATGGCGCCATCGAGCCCCCATGGACGGGTTTACGGCGTGTCCTGCATATCCACCCCACCTCGCCAGCCCTCAGGAAGCCAGCTTTTGCCGTTGCCGTTGCCGTCAGCGGGTGCCGGGCCGCAGGCCCGGCCGCCCCCCTCAATTGCGCTGGAACAGCGCCCGCACATCCTTCCGGAACGCCGCCTGGCTGTCCGCCCGGCTGTAGAACATGTGCCCACCCGGATAACTACGCACCTGCACCCGGTCCGGGTTGCTGCCCATCGTCGGCATCTGGTCCACCGTCAGGATCGAACCCATGAACGGGCACGACAGGTCATTCCAGCCGTGCACGATCAGCACCTGCAGATGCGGGTCGATCGCCACCGCCTGGCGCAGCTGGGTCACCGCGCCCTGGCGCAGATCGCCATTGCGGTCCCACAGCCGGTTCACGTCGTAGTTCAGCGCCTGGTAGCGCGCATCCACCTTCCAGCCGACCACGCGCGTCACGAAGTCGACCATCGCCGTGGTGGTCGGCGCGATGATGCTGTCCAGCAGAGGATCGTTGGCACGCTGCTCCGGATCGTTCGGGAACGGATCGAACGCGGTCACGTTGGAATCGTAGCGGCTGCCCAGCGTGCCCTTGTCGCGGAACACTTCGCGCAGGTAGGCCTGGGTTTCCAGACGGCCGCCAGCACGGCGCACGAACTGCGGGTCAAGCCCGGTCAGCTCGGTCACCCGGCGCAGCATCGCCTCGGTCGCCTGCGGGTCGCTGCGGCCCTTCATCAGCGCGGTGGCGTAGTCGCCGCGGGTGTACTCGACCACCTCGCGCATCGCCGCGTCGGTCAGCCTGCCCTGGCGCTCCAGGTGCGCGGCCGCGATCGACGGCAGCGTCTGCATCCATGCCATCGGCGAGACGTCGGCGTTGTCTTCCAGCGTCGGGCTAAGGTACGGCGATACCAGCACCAGGCCGTTCATCGCCACGCCCAGCCGGGTCTGCAGGAAGTGGGTGATGCGTGGGCCGCGATAACCGCCGTAGCTCTCGCCGGTCAGGTACTTGCGTGACGCCATGCGTTGGTTGCGCAGCAGCCAGTCGTAGATCGAGCGCGACAGGTACTCGATGTCGGCACTGGGGTTGTACAGCTGCTTCTTCGCCTCGTCATCGCCGATGCGCGCGCGGCTGAAACCGGTGCCGACCGGATCGATGAACACCAGGTCGGTGAAATCCAGCCAGGTACCCGGGTTGTCATGCAGGGTGGCCGGCGCCGAGGCGCTGTCGCCCTCCGAACCGAAGGTGACCACCTTGGGCCCGATCGCGCCCATGTTGAGGTAGACCGACGAGGCACCGGGGCCGCCGTTGAGCGCGAAGGTCACCGGCCGGTCCTTGCCCGGCATCGTGTAGGCGGTGAACACCACATCGGCGATCACCTTGCCCTTGTCATCGCGCACCGGCAGGGTGCCGACCGTGGCGGTGTAATCGAGGCTGCGCCCGGCCAGGCGCATGCTCTGGCGGACCGAGGCATCGGCCGGCAGTGCGGGCGCTTCGCTCTTGTCATCCTTCTGGTCGGGTTTGGCGTCGGCCGGTGCGGCCAGCACGCTGGCAGGGGCGATGAGCAGGCCGACGCAGAGCGCGGCAGTGTGCAGCAGGGACTTCATGGCACCGTATCGGCAACGGAAGGGGGTTCCGATGCTATGCCGGTGGGTGCCGCACCGGATGTGTCCAAAGGCATGCCTGGGCGCTGGCCGGTTGCGGCCAGATTGGGTCAAGCGGGCAGGGCGGTTGCCGCTTCGTCGTTGGCCAACAGGCCGTAGACGGCCGAGTCCGAAAGCTCACCCTGGATGCGCCAGCGCTGGCGCAGCACCCCCTCGCGGTGGAAGCCCAGGCGGTCAAGCACATGTGCCGAGGGTACGTTGCGTGGATCGATCTCGGCTTCGATACGGTGCAGGTGCAGGGTGCGGAACAGATAGCCCAGCATCTGCTGCAGGGCCTCATGCATGTATCCCTGGCCCTGGCGGTCGGGCGCCAACAGATAGCCGATCTCGGCCCGCATGGCCTCGCGATCAATGGCGAACGCAACGCAGATGCCCAGTAGTGGGCCGTTGGGCGATTCGCGCACGGCCAGCTTCAACTGGGTACCGATGGCGTGCGCGGCAAGATCGTCGTCGATCTGTTCGCGGGCTTCGGCCGGACGCGTCCAGGCCGGGTGGTTCCACCAGCGCATCACGTCCGGATTGGACTGCAGCGTGAACAGCGCGGCCGCGTCGTCACGGCGGATCGGGCTCAGCACCAGCCGCGGGCTGTGCAGCGGCAGGGCGGGGAACAGCAACGAGTGGCTGGCCAATACGATGGTCCACACGGGTGGACGCGCATTATGGCGCCGTAGGGTTTGCCGATGGCGGCGGGATGGCTCCGGAGCGGATGGGGTCGGAGCCCTTTCCGCAGGAAGGGGCTCCGACCCGGTTGGCGGCAGTGGGGTCAGAGCCGTTTCCTGTCAGGAAACGGATCTGACCCCGCGGCGGCATCAGACTTCCAGCGAGGCCAGGTCGCCCTTCGACTCCAGCCAGCCCTTGCGGTCGGAGGCGCGCTTCTTGGCCAGCAGCATGTCCATCAGCGAACTTGTCTGTTCGCGATCGTCCACGGTCAGCTGCACCAGCCGGCGCGTATCCGGGTGGATGGTGGATTCACGCAGCTGCGGCGGGTTCATCTCGCCCAGGCCCTTGAAGCGGGTCACGTTGATGGCGCCCTTGATCTTCTCGCGTTCGATCTTGTCCAGCATCGAGCGCTTTTCCTCTTCGTCCAGGGCGTAGAACACCTGCTTGCCCACGTCGATGCGGAACAGCGGCGGCATCGCCACGAACACGTGGCCGGCATCGACCAGCGCCGGGAAGTGCTTCAGGAACAGTGCGGTCAGCAGCGTTGCGATGTGCAGGCCGTCGGAGTCCGCGTCGGCCAGGATGATGACCTTGCCGTAGCGCAGGCCGCTGATGTCATCCTTGCCCGGGTCGCAGCCGATGGCGATGGCCAGGTTGTGTACTTCTTCCGAGGCCAGCACGCTGTTGGACGAGACTTCCCAGGTGTTCAGGATCTTGCCGCGCAACGGCATGATGGCCTGGAAGTCCTTGTCGCGGGCCTGCTTGGCGCTGCCGCCTGCCGAGTCACCTTCCACCAGGAACAGCTCGGTGCGCGACAGGTCCTGGCTGATGCAGTCGGCCAGCTTGCCGGGCAGGGCCGGGCCCTGGGTGACCTTCTTGCGGACGACCAGCTTCTCGGTCTTCAGGCGTGCGCTGGCACGCTCGATGGCGATCTGCGCGATCTTCTCGCCCAGCTCCACGTTCTGGTTCAACAGCAGGCTGAAGGCATCGTGGGCGGCGCCTTCAACGAAACCGGCTGCCTGGCGCGAGGACAGGCGTTCCTTGGTCTGGCCGCTGAACTGCGGGTCGGTCATCTTCAGCGACAGCACGAACGACACGCGGTCCCACACGTCTTCCGGGGCCAGCTTGACGCCACGCGGCAGCAGGTTGCGGAAGTCGCAGAACTCGCGCAGCGCCTCGGTCAGCCCGGTACGCAGGCCGTTGACGTGGGTGCCATGCTGGGCGGTGGGAATCAGGTTGACGTAGCTTTCCTGCACCAGTTCACCTTCCGGCAGCCAGGCCACGGCCCAGTCCACCACCTCGGTGTCCTTCTTCAGGTTGCCGACGAACAGGTCGGCCGGCAGCGATTCGCGCTCGCCCAGTTCCAGCTTCAGGTAATCGCGCAGGCCGTCTTCGTAGTACCAGGTGTCGACTTCGCCGGTGGCCTCGTCGGTCAGCTTGACGGTCAGGCCCGGGCACAGCACGGCCTTGGCGCGCAGCAGGTGCTTGAGCGCGCGCACCGCGAACTTCGGCGTATCGAAGTACTTCGGGTCCGGCCAGAAGCGCACGCGGGTACCGGTGTTCTTCTTGCCGACAGTGCCGACCACTTCCAGCGGGGTGGCGCGGTCGCCGTTGCGGAAGGTGATGCGGTGTTCGGCGCCTTCGCGCTTGATGTGCACTTCCACCAGGGTCGACAGCGCGTTGACCACGCTGACGCCGACGCCGTGCAGGCCGCCGGAGAAGGTGTAGTTGTTGTTGCTGAACTTGCCGCCCGCATGCAGGCGGGTGAGGATCAGCTCGACGCCCGGGATCTTCTCTTCCGGATGGATGTCCACCGGCATGCCGCGGCCGTCATCGCTGACCTCCACGCTGCCGTCCTTGTACAGGGTGATCTCGATCGAGCGGGCGTGGCCGGCGAGGGCCTCGTCCACCGAGTTGTCGATCACTTCCTGCGCCAGGTGGTTCGGGCGCGCGGTGTCGGTATACATGCCGGGACGGCGCTTGACCGGGTCAAGGCCGGACAGGACTTCAATATCGGCGGCGTTATAGCGGGCGTTCATCTATCTTCTAAAGCGCGGAGCGACGCGCAAGTGTGCGGTCTGTGCGCCGAATTTGCACGCCTGCGGTTCAGCCTCGGCGGCGGGGAGGGGGTAAAATGGCAGTCGCTGGAATCTGAACGCCGGCGACCCCCGTTGGGTCGAAACATCCAAGCCATACCGCGAGGAGGACCTCATGAAGAAGTTGCTGACCATTGCGATCCTGGCCGCTGCCGCCGTTGCAGTGCCGCTGGTGGTGGCGCAGAACGCCGGCCAGCCGGCCCCGCAGCAGGGTGACCAGGCCGACAAGGCGCAGGCCGAAGCCGATGCCAAGGCCAAGCGCCGCGCCCAGGCCAATGCCGAAATGAAGGCGCAGGGCCAGCCGGCCCCGCAGCAGGAAGAGGAAGAAGAGGCGAGGAAGAAGAAGTAATCCTTCCACCCTCCGAAGCCCTTGCCGCAAGGGATTCGCCCCCCGACGCCCCGCCCAGCGGGGCGTTTCTTTTGGGTGATGGCCGCAACTGCCTCTTGGGTTGGCGGCCATCAATCTGTAAACTATGGCTTTCCGGGAGTAAGTGCGTGTCCACCCTTTGCGAATGGGCTGGCACGACCATGCGTGGTCGCCAGCAATACGGGTCGCAGGTGACGGTCGATATGACCGGCACGGCCGCCCCGACCTCGCAGGGTGGTCCCCGTCCGGCGCCTGCCGCCGCACGGCCCAGCACCTCCCTCGCTGCCCCAGCGAACCGGAAAACCCCCTTCAAGCTCCATGCCCGCCCTCCGGGTGCGCGTGGTGCTGCCGTTTTCCATTTCCAGACAGGATGCTTGCAGCCATGACTCCCTTGATTTTCGTAACCGGCGGCGTGGTGTCCTCGCTCGGCAAAGGCATTGCCGCTGCGTCACTGGCCGCCATTCTCGAAGCCCGTGGCCTGAAGGTCACGATGATGAAGCTCGACCCGTACATCAACGTCGACCCGGGCACCATGAGCCCGTTCCAGCACGGTGAGGTCTACGTCACCGACGACGGCGCCGAGACCGACCTCGACCTGGGCCACTACGAGCGCTTCGTGCGCACCCGCCTGAGCCGCAAGAACTCGGTCACCACCGGCCGCATCTACGAGAACGTGATCCGCAAGGAGCGCCGCGGCGACTACCTGGGCGCGACCGTGCAGGTCATTCCGCACATCACCGACGAGATCCGCCGCTGCATCGATGAAGCCACCGAAGGCTACGACGTGGCCCTGGTCGAGATCGGCGGTACTGTCGGCGACATCGAGTCGCTGCCGTTCCTGGAAGCGATCCGCCAGGTGCGCACCGAGCGTGGCCCGGAGAAGGCGCTGTTCATGCACCTCACCCTGGTGCCGTACATTGGCGCCGCCGGTGAGCTGAAGACCAAGCCGACCCAGCATTCGGTGAAGGAGCTGCGCTCGATCGGCATCCAGCCGGACGTGCTGCTGTGCCGCTCCGAGCAGGCGGTGCCGGATTCTGAGCGACGCAAGATCGCCCAGTTCACCAACGTTTCCGAGCGTGCCGTCATCAGCGTGCCGGACGTGGACGTGCTGTACCGCATTCCGTCGGGCCTGCATGCGCAGGGCCTGGACGAGATCGTGGTCAACCAGCTGAAGCTGGCTGACAAGGCCGGTCCGGTCGACCTGTCGATGTGGGAAGACGCGGTCGATGCGACCCTGCACCCGCTGGACGAAGTGACCATCGCCGTGGTCGGCAAGTACGTCGACCACCAGGACGCCTACAAGTCGGTCGGCGAAGCCCTCAAGCACGGCGGCCTGCGCCAGCGCACCAAGGTCAACCTGAAGTGGCTGGAAGCGCAGGATCTGGAAGGCACCGACATGGCCGCACTGGCCGATGTCGACGGCATCCTGGTGCCGGGTGGCTTCGGTGACCGCGGCTTTGAAGGCAAGGTGCTGACCTCGAAGTTCGCCCGCGAGCAGCAGGTGCCGTACTTCGGCATCTGCTACGGCATGCAGGCGGCGGTGGTGGACTACGCCCGCAACGTGGTCGGCCTGGAAGGCGCCAACAGCACCGAGAACGATCGCCAGTCGCCGAACCCGGTGATCGGCCTGATCACCGAGTGGCGCACCGCCACCGGCGATGTCGAGAAGCGCGACGACAAGAGCGACCTTGGCGGCACCATGCGCCTGGGCCTGCAGGAACAGCGCTTGAAGCCGGGCACGCTGGCCCGCGAGCTGTACGGCAAGGACGTGGTCGCCGAGCGCCATCGCCACCGTTACGAGTTCAACAACCGCTACCGCACCCAGCTGGAAGATGCCGGCCTGGTGATCGCCGGCAAGTCGATGGATGACACCCTGGTGGAAGTGGTCGAGCTGCCGCGCGATGCGCACCCGTGGTTCCTGGCCTGCCAGGCGCACCCGGAATTCCTGTCCACGCCGCGTGACGGCCACCCGCTGTTCATCGGTTTCATCCGTGCCGCGCGCGAGCGCAAGGCCGGTGGCAAGCTGCTTTCCGAAGCGCGTGCCTGACTTGTGGATGGGGGCTTCGGCCCCCATCCTGCATGCTTCAACCCCCAGCGCACCGGCCCGTCCGGTGCTGCGGACAACAAGGAAACGCCATGAAACTGTGTGGATTCGAGGTCGGGCTGGACCAGCCCCTGTTCCTGATCGCTGGCCCCTGCGTGATCGAGTCGATGCAGCTGCAGCTCGATACCGCCGGCAAGCTGAAGGAGGTCACCGACAAGCTCGGCGTCAACTTCATCTTCAAGTCCAGCTTCGACAAGGCCAACCGCACCTCGGGCACCGCCTTCCGCGGCCCGGGCATGGAAGAGGGCCTGAAGGTCCTGGCCGAGGTCAAGAAGCAGATCGGCGTGCCGGTGCTGACCGACGTCCACGAATACACCCCGATGGACGAAGTGGCCTCGGTGGTGGATGTGCTGCAGACCCCCGCGTTCCTGGTCCGCCAGACCGACTTCATCCGCAAGGTGTGCTCGGCCGGCAAGCCGGTCAACATCAAGAAGGGCCAGTTCCTGGCGCCGTGGGACATGAAGCCGGTCGTTGAGAAGGCCAAGGCCACCGGCAATGAGCAGATCATGGTCTGCGAGCGGGGTGCCAGCTTTGGCTACAACAACCTGGTCAGCGACATGCGTTCGTTGGCGGTGATGCGCGATACCGGTTGCCCGGTGGTGTTCGACGCCACCCATTCGGTGCAGCTGCCGGGCGGGCAGGGCACCAGTTCCGGCGGCCAGCGCGAGCACGTGCCGGTGCTGGCCCGTGCCGCCGTGGCGGTGGGCATCTCCGGCCTGTTCGCCGAGACCCATCCGGATCCGTCCAAGGCACTGTCCGATGGCCCCAATGCGTGGCCGCTGGACCAGATGGAAGCGCTGCTCGAGACCCTGATGGAACTCGATGCGGTGACCAAGAAGCACGGCTTCTCGCGCTTCGCGTGAGTCGTGACCCGTGGCTGGCGCTGGAAGCCCAGCGCCGCCGCCGGCACTGGAAGCAGTGGCCCTGGGGCCTGATTGCACTGGGCCTTGCCGTGCTGTTCACCGTGGGCATGTTCGGCCTGGTGCTGATCGGCGCAGCGTCCGTGCGGCCGCCGGGTGATGGTGGCAGCGCGCTCAATCTGCGCGCGTACTTCATCGGGCTGATGGTCGCAGAGTTGGTAGCGGCCATGGGCTGCGCCGCTGCGGCCGTACTGGCCTGGCGCCTGAACCGTGGCAAGGTGGCCGCCGGCCTGGCGATCATCCTGCTGTCGCTGTGGTTCGGCGCCCTGTTCTACGGAGTGCTTTGATGAATACGACCACGTCGGCGCGCGGCTGGCCCTGGGGGCTGATCGCTCTGGGCCTGGCCTTGTTGACCTGGATGGCCCTTGTGGTGGGCGTGCTGGCCTTCACGGCCGGCTTCCGGCCGCCGGGGGACGGAAACAACGGCGTGCAGGCCACGCAATGGTGGATGCTGGGCGCGTTGGTCACGATGGTGCTGTCCTTCCTGGGCTGCCCGGTGGCGATGGTGCTGGCCTGGCGTCGGCAGCGTGGCCCCATCCTGGCGGCGATTGCCGGTGCATTGCTGGTGATGCTGGTATCGATGGTCCTGATCGTGATCGGGTCCAGCTGGGGCTGAAGCGGCCTGCGCCATTTGGCAAGTGGCGGGCAGCCGGGGATAATCACGCGGCATTCGTTTTGTCGCCCCCTCTCCAGACAGGTAACCGGCCCGACCATGAGTACGATCCGCAGCATCCACGCCCGTGAAATCCTCGACAGCCGTGGCAACCCCACGCTGGAAGCCGAAGTCATCCTGGAGGACGGTTCGTTCGGTCGTGCCGCGGTTCCCTCCGGCGCCTCGACCGGCACCAAGGAAGCGGTCGAGCTGCGTGACGGCGACAAGACCCGTTACCTGGGCAAGGGCGTGCGCAAGGCCGTCGACAACGTCAACACCACCATTGCCGCCGCGCTGAAGGGCTTCGAGGCCACCGACCAGGCCGGCCTCGACCGTCGCCTGATCGACCTCGACGGCACCGAGAACAAGGGCCGCCTGGGCGCCAACGCACTGCTGGGTGTTTCGATGGCCGCCGCGCATGCCGCCGCCGCATCGAGCAAGCAGGCACTGTGGCAGTACCTGGCCGCCAAGACCGGCGTGACCCCGTCGCTGCCGGTGCCGATGATGAACATCATCAACGGCGGTGCGCATGCCGACAACAACGTCGACTTCCAGGAGTTCATGGTGCTGCCGGTCGGCTTCACCTCGTTCTCCGAAGCGCTGCGCGCCGGTACCGAAATCTTCCATTCGCTGAAGTCGGTGCTGAAGGGCCACGGCCTGAGCACGGCGGTCGGCGACGAAGGCGGCTTCGCGCCGGACTTCCGCAGCAACGTCGAAGCGCTGGACACCATCCTCGAAGCGATCGGCAAGGCCGGCTACACCGCGGGTGAAGACGTGCTGCTGGGCCTGGACGTGGCGTCCAGCGAGTTCTTCGAGAACGGCAAGTACAACCTGGTCGGCGAGAACAAGCGCCTGACCTCCGAGCAGTTCGTCGACTTCCTCGCCGACTGGGCCGCGCAGTACCCGATCATCACGATCGAAGACGGTCTGGCCGAGAACGACTGGGGCGGCTGGAAGCTGCTGACCGACCGCATCGGCAAGAAGGTGCAGCTGGTCGGTGACGACCTGTTCGTGACCAACCCGAAGATCTTCCAGGAAGGCATCGACTCGGGCACCGCCAACGCGATCCTGATCAAGGTCAACCAGATCGGCACCCTGAGCGAAACCCTGGAAGCGATCGCCATGGCCGACCGCGCCGGCTATGCTGCCGTGGTCTCGCACCGTTCGGGCGAAACCGAAGACACCACCATCGCCGACATCGCCGTGGCCACCACCGCCACCCAGATCAAGACCGGCTCGCTGTGCCGCAGCGATCGCGTGGCCAAGTACAACCAGCTGCTGCGCATCGAGGAAGCCCTCGGTGCTGGCGCGCGTTACGCCGGTCGTGACGCGTTCGTTTCGCTGAAGCGCTGAACCCATGCGCGACTGGCGCTGGATGCTGCTGGTGCTGGCCCTGCTGCTGGGCTGGCTGCAGTACCGCTTCTGGTTCGGTCCGGGCAATTCGGGCGAAGTGATGATGCTCGAAGCCCAGGTCGCCAACCAGGAGCGGGACAATGAGGGCCTGCAGCAGCGCAATGATGCGCTGGCTGCGGAAGTGAAGGACCTCAAGGAAGGCCAGTCCGCCATCGAGGAACGCGCGCGCAGCGAGCTGGGCATGATCAAGCCTGGCGAAAAGTTCTACCGCGTGGTCGAGGATGCGCCGGTCCAACCGCCGCAACCTGCGGCAGGTGTCAGTGCGCAGGTCGGCGAACACCCGGCGGACGTGCCATGAGTGCGGCGATCTGGGTCGTGGTTCCGGCTGCCGGCCGTGGCACCCGCTTCGGCGCGCCGTTGCCCAAGCAGTACCTGCAGGCAGGTGGGCAGATCCTGCTTGCCCATACCCTGGACGCCCTGCTGGCGCACCCGGCCGTGGCCGGGGCGATGGTGGTGATCGGCCAGGACGATGCCGACTGGCCCGGCTGGAACGAATGGGTGGGCAAGCCGGTGTTGACCTGCATTGGTGGCGCGACCCGCGCCGCTTCGGTGCTGGCAGGCCTGCAGGCGCTGCCGGAAACGGTGCGCGCGGATGAGTTCGTACTGGTCCACGATGCCGCGCGGCCGAACCTGTCGCCGGCCGATCTCGGCCGCCTGCTTGAGGTCGGCCGTGCCGACCCGGTCGGCGCGATCCTGGCTGCCCCGGTGCGCGACACGCTCAAGCGTGCGGGTGACGACGGCGGCATCGATGGCACCGAGCCGCGCGAGCGCCTGTGGCGCGCGCTGACCCCGCAGTTGTTCCGTCGCCATCAACTCAGCCGCGCGTTGTCCGAAGCCGCGGCCGCCGGTGTCGACGTCACCGACGAGGCGATGGCCATGGAGCGCCAGGGCCAGCGCCCGCTGCTGGTGGAAGGCAGCGAGGACAACTTCAAGGTCACCACCCCGGCCGATCTGGACCGGTTCGAATTCGTACTTTCCCGCCGCGCCAGCTGATTGCCCGCGCGGCCCTGCTGCAAGGGTTGCATCCATGAGCACCGCACCGTTCCCGCCCGTCCGCATCGGCCAGGGCTATGACGTCCATGCCTTCGGCGAAGGCGATCACATCATGCTTGGCGGCGTGAACGTTCCACACAGCTGTGGCGTGCTTGCGCACAGCGACGGCGACGTGATCCTGCACGCCTTGTGCGATGCGATGCTCGGTGCGCTGGCGCTGGGTGACATCGGCCAGCATTTCCCGCCCAGTGACGACCGCTGGAAGGGCGCCGACAGCAGCGATTTCGTCCGCCATTGCGACACCCTGCTGCGCGAGCGCGGCTGGCGTGTCGGCAACACCGACATCACCGTGATCTGCGAGCGGCCCAAGGTCGGCCCGCATGCCCTGGCCATGCGTGAGCGCATCGGCGAGCTGCTGCAGTTGCCGCTGGATACGGTCAGCGTGAAGGCAACCACGTCGGAGAAGCTGGGTTTCACCGGGCGCGGTGAAGGCATTGCCGCACAGGCGGTCGTGTTGCTGGTGGCGGCATGATCCCGCTGCCGCTCGCGTTCGGTGCGCCGTTGTTGACGGCGCGCATCCGCACCACGCCGGAAGATTTCCAGGTCGACGAGCTGCCCGCCTTCGAGGCCACCGGCGAAGGCGAGCACCTGTTGCTGCACATCCGCAAGCGCGGTGCCAACACCGTGCATGTGGCCAAGCTGCTGGCCAAGTGGGCCGGCCTGCCGGAAATGGCGGTGAGCTACGCGGGCATGAAGGATCGCCACGCGGTCACTACCCAGCGTTTCAGCGTGCACCTGCCCAAGCGCGTTGCGCCGGACCTGGCCGAGCTGGCCGGTGACGAGATCGAAGTGATCGAGTCCACATGGCACAACCGCAAGCTGCAGCGTGGCGCACTGGCTGGCAACCGCTTCAAGCTGGTGCTGCGCGAGGTGCAGGGTGATGCCACTGCGATCAGCGAGCGCCTGCAGCAGATTGCCGGGCGCGGCCTGCCGAACTGGTTCGGTGAGCAGCGCTTCGGCCGCGACGGCGGCAACGTGCCGGCGGCACTGGCGATGTTCGGTGGCCGCCGCATGCGCAAGGACCAGCGTTCATTGCTGCTGTCGGCGGCCCGCTCGGCGCTGTTCAACCGTGTGCTGGCCGCGCGCGTGGAGCAGGGCAGCTGGGATCAGCCGCTGGACGGTGAAGTGTGGATGCTCGATGGCAGCCGCAGCGTGTTCGGACCCGAGCCGTACACCGACGTGCTGGCCGAGCGCCTGACGCGTTTCGACATCCATCCCAGCGCGCCGCTGTGGGGCGAAGGCGAGCTGCGCAGCACCGAAGCGGCACGCGAGCTGGAGCTGGCCGCGCTGGACGACGAGGAATCGAAGGCGCTGCGGGCCGGCCTGGAAGACGCGCGCCTGAAGCAGGAGCGCCGCGCGCTGCGCCTGCGCCCGGCGCTGCTGCAGCACCAGTGGCTGGCCGATGACGTGCTGGAGCTGTCGTTCGCATTGCCGCCCGGCTGCTACGCGACGGCCGTGCTGCACGAGCTCGGCCCCGTCGAAGACGCTTCGCAGGCCTGACCAGGGCGCGCGGTTTTCGCGCGCCGCTGGAAGAGCAGTCGACTGACAGTCGACTCTACACCGCTGTGCTGCACGAACTCGGTTCGGCCTGAGCAGGGCGCGCGGTAGAGTCGACTGTTAGTCGACTTGCGCGCGCAGCGCGGGGTATTCGCGTGCCGCTGGAAGAGCAGTCGACTGACAGTCGACTCTACCTGGATGCATGGCGTCCCCTTTTTTCATCGTCGCGCCAGCAGCACCAGCACCGCGCCGGTGCCGCCTTGTCCGGTCGGCGCCGAATGGAAGGCCAGCACGTCGTTGCGCAGCCGCAGCAGGCGATCGACCAGGTTCTTCAGCACCGGCGCGCCACCATCGGACTGCAATCCCTTGCCATGGATGATGCGCACGCAGCCGTACTCGTGTGCATGCGCCTCCAGCAGGAACTGGCGCAGCAGCGTCTGTGCCTGCGCGGCAGTGGCACCATGCAGGTCCAGTTCGTCCTGCACCGAATACTGGCCACGCTTCAGGCGCTGGAACAGGCGCGGCGGCAGGTTGTCGCGGCGATAGCTGGCCACGTCGCCGGCTTCCAGCGGGGAGCTGTCGCGCAGCAGCCGAGCGAACTCGCCGGCCGCTTCGGCCTCGTCGCGTTCGGCCATGCGCGCGCGCGGCTTCGGCCGGGGCGCGGCGGGGGCCGGCTCGGCATCCTTGCGCAGCGGCGTCACTTCGCCGATGGCCGCACGGAACAATGCGGCCGGATCTTCGTCTTCAGGGTGCGACATGCGCACAGGGTAAACCGCCGGCGCAGGTCTGCCTATGACGGTTCAATGTCGGTCGTGACCGCCGGCAGGGTAGGACCGGCGGCTCGCATGCGGCACAATAGATGATGCCCTTGCAGGGTCGACGGCTTCCGCAGGGAGCACGACGGTCCCGCCCACACTGCACGGTGACGGAATCGAATTCTTGGAAAATCAAGCGGTTAAATCGAAGATGCGAATCCTGGTGAGTAACGACGACGGTGTCGACGCCGCAGGCATCCGGATGCTGGCCTCGGTGCTGCGCGAGGCTGGACACGAAGTCACGGTGGTCGCACCCGACCGCGATCGCTCCGGTGCCAGCAACTCGCTGACCCTGGACCTGCCGATCCGCCTCAAGCGCATCGACCATTACACCGTCTCGGTGGCAGGTACGCCCACCGACTGCGTGCACCTGGCGCTGACCGGCCTGCTTGAATTCGAGCCCGACATTGTCGTGTCCGGCATCAACAATGCTGCCAACCTCGGCGATGACGTGATCTATTCCGGCACCGTCTCGGCGGCGATGGAAGGTCGTTTCCTCGGCCTGCCGGCGGTTGCTGTTTCACTGGTCAGCCGCAATCACGACCCGAAGCATTTCGAGACCGCAGCGCGCGCCGCGGTCGAGATCGTTGCCCGGCTCAAGGCCGATCCGCTGCCCGCCGACACCATCCTCAACGTCAACGTGCCGGACCTGCCGTGGAACGAGGTCAAAGGCTTCGAGGTCACGCGCCTGGGCAACCGCCATCGCGCCGAAGGCTGCATCGCGCAGAAGGACCCGCGCGGCAACGAGGTCTACTGGATCGGCCCGGCCGGTCGTGAGCAGGACTCCGGCCCCGGTACCGATTTCCACGCGGTACGCACCGGCCACATCTCGATCACCCCCATCCAGGTCGACCTGACCCGCTACCAGGCCCTGGAGAAGGTGGCCAGCTGGGTCGGCGGCCTCAGCGCCGCGCTGGACCAGCCGGCATGAGTCCACGCCTTCGCCTGCAACCGGAAGCCGTTGGTATCGGCATGACCTCGCAGCGCGTGCGTGACCGCCTGGTCGATCGCCTGCGCGAGGCCGGCATCGTCGACGAGCCGACCTTGAATGCGATCCGGGTGGTGCCACGTCATCTGTTCATCGACGAAGCGCTTGCGTCACGCGCCTACGAAGACACCGCCCTGCCGATCGGCCACGGCCAGACCATCTCCCAGCCGTGGGTGGTGGCGCGCATGACCGAAGCCGTGCTGCAGGTCTCGCCGAAGAAAGTGCTGGAAGTCGGTACCGGTTCCGGCTACCAGGCCGCCGTGCTCGGCGCGCTGGGCCTGGAAATCTACACCGTCGAGCGCATCGGCGACCTGCTGCGACAGGCGCGCAAGCGCTTCCGTGCGCTGGGCATGAACATCCGCACCAAGCACGACGACGGCCGCGCCGGCTGGGCCGAGCATGGCCCGTTCGATGCCATCGTGGTCACCGCTGCAGCGCCCGCACTGGTCGATGAACTGGTCGGGCAGCTGGCCGAGGGCGGCCGCCTGGTGGCGCCGGTCGGTGGGCCGGGCGGGCAGTCGCTGGTGCAGCTGGACCGCAAGGCTGACGGCAGCATCGAACAACGCGTGCTGGCGCCGGTCACCTTCGTGCCGCTGCTGTCCGGCATGCTCGACTAATCCACGGAGCAGGGTTGCATGAAGATTTTCGGGCCGCTGTACGAGCGGGCGATGAAGTGGGCGGCGCACGAACGCGCGCCGACCTACCTGACGGTGTTGAGCTTCTTCGAGGCGATCATCTTCCCGGTGATGCCGGAAGTAATGCTGGCGCCGATGTGCGTGGCCCAGCCCAAGCGTGGCTGGTGGTTCGCCACCCTCAGCCTGGCCGGCTCGATGGTCGGCGCGCTGGTCGGCTATGCACTGGGTCATTACGCCTTCGAGGCGATCAAGCCGCTGTTCGAAGCGCTGGGCATGCTGCCGGCCATCGAGCAGGGCATCACCACCGTGCAGGCGAAGATGGCCGAGTCGCCCTGGGCGGTGTTCACCTTCCTGGTGCTGGGCGGCTTCATGCCCATCCCGATGAAGGTCTTCACGTGGGCATCGGGTATCGTCGGTGTACCGATGCCGCAGTACCTGTTGAGCATGCTGATCGGTCGTGGCAAGCGCGTGTTCGTGCTGGCTGCGGTCATCCGTATCGGTGGTGCGCGTGCTGAAGCGGCACTGCGTCGCTGGATTGAACCGCTGGGCTGGATCGCCACCGCGTTGGTGGTGGTGCTGATCGCCTGGCTTGTATGGAGGTCGAAGTTCGCATGAATCCTGATCGTCTGAGCAAGGGAGTGCGCATCGGCGCGCTGGCGTTGCTGGTTTCAACCCTGGCCGCCTGCGGCACCGCCACCGTGGTCCGCCCGGGCGGCGGCAGCACTGGTGGCGTGACCACGCCGAAGACCTCGGTGCCCAAGCCCGGGCAGACCGTGGTGGTGCGCAAGGGCGACACCATCTATGCGCTGGCCCGCATCCATGACATCACTCCGGCCGACCTGATCGCCTGGAACAGCCTGGACAACCCGTCGACCATTCATCCGGGCCAGGTGATCCGCCTGTATCCGGCCGGTGCCAGCGGTGGCCGCGCGCCGACCACGGTGGTGACCCCGCCGCGTTCCGGCGGTGGCAGCACGGGCAGCACCACGCCAGCCCCGGCGCCGGTCGGCCCGGTGAAGAGCAACATCGCCTGGCGCTGGCCGGCTGACGGCGCCATCGTTGGCCGCTACGTGGCCGGTGATGCGACCAAGCAGGGCGTGGATATCGCCGGCACCAGCGGCCAGGCGGTGAAGGCCACCGCCAATGGCGTGGTGGTGTACTCCGGTGCCGGCCTGGTCGGTTATGGCGAGCTGATCATCATCAAGCACAGTGACCAGTGGCTGTCGGCCTATGGCCACAACCGCAAACGCCTGGTGAACGAAGGCCAGAGCGTGAAGGCCGGTGAGCAGATCGCCGAAATGGGCCGTACCGGTGCGAACCGCGACATGGTCCACTTCGAGATCCGCTACAACGGCAAGCCGGTCGACCCGCAGCAGTATCTGCCGGCGCGCTGACGCAGGCAGAGACGGGCAGCGCCACATGTAGAGCCGAGCCATGCTCGGCTGCTCTTCGCTGCGATGCGGCGCCGCCCGAGCGTGGGCTCGGGCGCTACAGAGTCGAGTGTGATCCAGGGTAGCGCCGGGCCATGCCCGGCGGCACCACGTCAGCCTTCGAGAATGAAGGCGGCGGCAACCTTGCGGCCTTCGCCGGCCAGGATGTTGAAGGTGCGTGCGGCGGCCGGATTGTTCATCACTTCCAGGCCGATGCCGCGTGACAGGCAGGCGGCCATCACCACCGCCGGCGGGAACACCTGGCGGTCACCGGTGCCGAGCACGATCAGCGCCGGGTTCAGCGCCAGGATCGGCTCCAGGTCGGCCAGCTGCAGTTCGGTGGCCTGCTTCACCGGCCAGCGCTCGACCAGCTGGTCCGGGGTCAGGAAGAAGCTGCTGCCCAGCACCAGCTCGTTGACCCGGGCCGAGCGGCCATCGGCGGCGCGCAGGCTGTAGGCGTAATCTGGCGGTTCGTGGTTCAGCTGCATGGCAGTAGGGCGATCAGCCGCGCGGCAGCACGATCTGTCGCTGTTCCTTGCTCGGGCGGTACAGCACGGCGACGTGGCCGATGCGCTGCACCAGCGCGCTTTCGGTGGCTTCGACGATCTCGCCGATCATCACGTCACGGGCGTCGCGGTCTTCGGCAGCGACCTTCACCTTGACCAGCTCGTGGCGCTCCAGCACTTCGTTCAGCTCAGCGATGAAGGCCGGGGTCACACCCTTGCCGCCGGTCTGCAGCAGGGCCTTCAGGTCGTGGGCTTGGCCGCGCAGGAAACGGGTCTGGGAAGCGGTCAGGGCGATGGACATGCAGGAAAACACGGTTGAATGGGGCGATCAGGGTATCATGAGGACCCCATCAGCCCCTATTTTCAATGGCTACCCGCAGCAAAAGCAGCCAGCGCTGGCTCAAGGAACACTTCTCCGACCCCTTCGTGAAGAAGGCCCAGGCCGAAGGCATGCGCTCGCGCGCCGCCTACAAGCTCGAAGAGCTGCTGGAACGTGACCGGTTGCTGAAGCCGCACATGGTGGTGGTCGACCTCGGCGCGGCCCCGGGCGGCTGGTCTCAGCAGGTTCGGAGACAGATCGGCGACACCGGCCGCGTGCTGGCCCTGGACATCCTGGACATGCCGCCGCTGGCCGGCGTCGAGTTCCTTCATGGTGACTTCAGGGAAGAAGCCGTTCTATCACAGTTTGAAGCCATGCTCGGGGATCAGCCGGTAGACCTTGTGCTGTCGGACATGGCCCCCAATAAGAGTGGTGTGGGCGCGGTCGACCAGCCGCGGATGATGCACCTGGCGGAGCTGGCCCTGGATTTTGCCGACAACCACCTGAAAACCGGTGGGGCATTCCTGATCAAGCTGTTCCAGGGCGAGGGCTTTGACGACTACGTGCGCGACATGCGCCGCCGGTACGACAAAGTCTCCATCCGCAAGCCGGAAGCCTCGCGCAAGCGCTCTCCCGAGGTGTATGCCTTGGGTCAGGGAAAACGCGCCCACATGAAGTAAGCTCGCAACGTACGCAAGTTCGACCCCAACGCAACGCCAGCACTGAGAGGAACACCGGAGCCAATGAGGATGAACGACTTGACCAAGAACCTCCTGCTATGGGTGGTCGTCGCCGTCGTGCTGATGGTGGTCTTCCAGAGCTTCTCGCCCAAGTCCTCCGGGGCCGGGGCGCAGGGCGCGTCGTATTCGCAGTTCCTGGACCAGGTGGACAGCGGCAACGTGCAGAAGGTCGCCTTCGGCGGCGACATGCGCGGCGGCACCAGCCAGCTGACCTACACCACCCGCGGTGGGCAGTCGTCCACCATCACCGCGCCTTTCGATCGTGACCTGATCAACGTGCTGCGCACCAAGAACGTGGAGATCGTGCAGGAGGAGCCGTCCAGCGGCATTTCCCTCGGCGCGATCCTGATGAATTTCCTGCCGGTCATCCTGATCATCGGCTTCTGGTTGTTCATCATGCGCCAGATGCAGGGCGGTGGCGGCGGTGCCAAGGGCGCGATGTCCTTCGGCAAGTCGCGCGCCAAGCTGCAGGGCGAAGACCAGATCAAGGTCACCTTCGCCGACGTCGCCGGCTGCGACGAGGCCAAGGAAGAAGTGGGTGAACTGGTCGACTTCCTTCGCGACCCGTCCAAGTTCACCAAGCTGGGCGGCAAGATTCCGCGCGGCGTGCTGATGGTGGGCCCGCCGGGTACCGGCAAGACGCTGCTGGCCAAGGCCATCGCCGGCGAAGCCAAGGTGCCGTTCTTCTCGATCTCCGGTTCGGACTTCGTTGAAATGTTCGTCGGCGTCGGCGCCAGCCGCGTGCGTGACATGTTCGAGCAGGCCAAGAAGCACGCGCCGTGCATCATCTTCATCGACGAAATCGACGCCGTCGGTCGCCACCGTGGCGCCGGCCTGGGCGGCGGTCACGACGAGCGCGAGCAGACCCTGAACCAGCTGCTGGTCGAGATGGACGGTTTCGAAGGTGGCGAAGGCGTGATCGTGATCGCCGCGACCAACCGTCCGGACGTGCTGGATCCGGCGCTGCTGCGCCCGGGCCGTTTCGATCGCCAGGTCGTGGTCGGCCTGCCGGACGTGAAGGGCCGCGAGCACATCCTGAAGGTCCACATGCGCAAGCTGCCGCTGGCCGACGATGTCGAGCCGATGGTGATCGCGCGCGGTACCCCGGGCTTCTCCGGCGCCGACCTGGCCAATCTCTGCAACGAGGCCGCCCTGTTTGCCGCACGTGGCAACGAGAAGGAAGTCCGCATGGACCACTTCGACCGTGCCCGCGACAAGATCCTGATGGGTGCCGAGCGCCGTTCGATGGCCATGAGCGAGGAGGAGAAGACCCTCACCGCCTACCACGAAGCCGGCCACGCCATCGTTGGCCGCCTGGTGCCCGAGCACGACCCGGTCTACAAGGTCACCATCATCCCGCGCGGCCGCGCGCTGGGTGTGACCATGTACCTGCCGGAAGGCGACAAGTACTCGATGAACCGCGTGGCCATCAAGTCGCAGCTGTGCTCGCTGTACGGCGGCCGCGTGGCAGAGGAGTTGATCTTCGGTGCCGACAAGGTCACCACCGGGGCCTCCAACGACATCGAACGTGCCACCAAGATGGCCCGCAACATGGTCACCAAGTGGGGTCTTTCCGATCAGCTTGGCCCGATCGCCTATGGCGAAGAGGACGACGAAGTGTTCCTGGGCCGTTCGGTCACCCAGCACAAGAGTGTCTCCAACGACACCGCGCGCCGCATCGACGAGGAAGTGCGCAACATCCTCGACGAGGCATACGCACGCACCACCGAGCTGATGACGGCCAACCTGGACAAGCTGCACGCGATGTCCCAGCTGCTGCTGCAGTACGAGACCATCGACGCGCCGCAGATCGACGCCATCATGGAGGGCCGCGATCCGCCGCCGCCGGCCGGCTGGAACAAGTCGAACAAGGACGGTGGCAACGACAAGGGCGGCGACGCCCGTCCGCTGCCGCCGATCGCAGGCCCGGCCGAATCGCACTGACGGCCCGCTGCATGTGACACCAGACGAGGCCGGGGCAACCCGGCTTCGTCGTTTCCGGGCCACTGGCCCATCCCGAAGAACCGCACTGACGCTGGAGCCCGCATGTCCGCCCCGAAGCCCGAACCGATTTCCCACACCGTCGAAATGGTCATCGCCACCGTGGTCGGCGTGGGTGTGGGCCTGGGCGCCGACAACCTGCTGCTGGGCTGCGTGGTGGGTATCGGTGTCGGCATCGTGCTGAGCATTGCCAAGACCCTGTACGTGGATCGCAAGCGCCGCCGCCGTTGAGGGCGCGGCAGGGCTGCGCCCTGCACCTGCCGAAGCTTCAAGCAACGGCCGAAGCAACAGCAGAAGCTGGCTGTCCGTGGGATGGCGGGGCGGTGTGGGCAGGCAGGACACGCCGTAAACCCCGCTCCGCGGTCCGGCCCAGCCGCTGGCGGCTGTGCGTTCGGGCGCTTGCGAAGCAATGCTTCGCAAGCAAAGCCCCCTCACCCATGGGGGCTCGATGGCGCCATCCATGGCGCCAACGGTCCTGCCTGCCCACACCGCCCCACCTCTGACAGATTTCGGCAGCTGCTGGTAGGTGTCGACCTTGGTCGACACGGTAGATCCACGCCATGCGTGGAGACATTTCGATTCCAATTCGAAATGTTTGATTCCGATGGAGATTCATCCACGCATGGCGTGGATCTACTGCAGATCGCGAGAAATTGTCGAAGGCGGGGTGGGGGGGGGGGGGGGGGGGGGGGGGGGGGGGGGGGGGGGGGGGGGGGGGCCCCGCGGCGCCGCCGCCCCCCCTCCACCCTCCCCCGCCGCCCCCCCCCCCCCCCCCCCCCCCCCCACCCCGCCATTCTTCAGTAAACCCGCTGTTGCTCCGGCTGTTGCTGTCGCTCTGGCCTCGGCGGGTG
>NZ_JAWIRW010000030.1:0-24373 GCF_036319985.1 Stenotrophomonas sp. SMYL89
CGGCCGGCGGCGCGAAGTAAGCGGAGAACCCCATGGCACGCTTTTTCATCGATCGACCCATCTTTGCATGGGTCATCGCCATCATCATCATGCTCGCCGGCGGCCTGGCCCTGTTCAAGCTGCCGGTGGAGATGTACCCCGACGTTGCGCCTCCCACGATTACGTTGACCGCCATCCATCCCGGGGCTTCCGCGCGCACCATCGAGGAAACGGTGACCCAGATCATCGAGACGAAGCTGGTTGGCATTGATGGCCTGCAGTACTTCACCTCGCAGAGCTACTCCTATGCGGGCTACTCCAACGTCACTCTCGTGTTCCACACAGGCACGGACTTGGATGCGGCCCTGGTGCAGGTCCAGAACCGCGTACAGCAGGCCATGCCGGCATTGCCCGAACAGGTCCGCATGCGCGGGGTGAGCGCCGCCAAGGCCAGCAGTGGCTTCCTGCAGATCGTGGCATTCGTATCAACCGATGGTGCCCTGGATGCCGCCGATGTCGCCGATTTCGTCGGATCATCGGTGGTGGACACGCTGAGCCGCGTACCTGGGGTGGGACATGTGCGCGAATTCGCCGGCAAGTACGCTCTGCGCATCTGGTTGGATCCAGCGAAACTGCAGGCGTATGCCGTCAGTGCCGAAGATATCGCCCAGGCAGTGCGTGGCCGGACCCTCCAGCCTGCGTTTGGCGAGCTTGGAGGGGGGCCGGCTGTGGATGGACAACCGATCTCGGCCTATATCGAAGGTGAGCCTTCGGCACGCACGGCAGAGGACGTGGGCGGCATTGTCATCCGTGCGAGCACCGATGGCAGCGAACTGCGTCTGCGCGATGTGGCACGGGTGGAACTGGGAGCTGAAAGCTATGAGTTCAGCAATCGCCTGAATGGTCGGCCTGCCGCTGGCGTCGGCATCACGCTCGCGCCGGGCGCCAATGCGCTGCAGACCCGTGCAGCGGTGGATCAAGCGCTGGAAGGCCTGTCTGCGTCCTTGCCTGCAGGCGTGGAGGTGGTAGTACCGTATGACGCCACACCGTTCGTACGCATGTCGATCAAGGGCGTGGTGCAGACCCTGATCGAAGCGATCGTGCTGGTGTTCGTGGTGATGTACCTGTTCCTGCAGAACTTCCGCGCCACCCTGATCCCGGCCATCGCCGTGCCGGTGGTGCTGCTGGGTACCTTCGGCGTGCTGGCCATGCTGGGCTTCTCGGTGAACATGCTGACCATGTTCGCGATGGTGCTGGCGATCGGCCTGCTGGTGGACGATGCCATCGTGGTGGTGGAGAACGTCGAACGCATCATGTCCGAGGAAGGGCTGTCTCCGCTCGAGGCTACCCGCAAGTCGATGGGCCAGATCACTGGCGCGCTGGTGGGCATCGGCCTGGTGCTGTCGGCGGTGTTCGTGCCGATGGCCTTCATGAGCGGTTCCACCGGCGTGATCTACCGCCAGTTCTCGGCCACGATCGTCTCGGCGATGGCATTGTCGGTGCTGGTCGCGATCGTGCTGACCCCGGCGCTGTGCGCGACCATGCTCAAGCCGCTGAAGAAGGGCGAGCACCATGTTGCCCATCGCGGCCTGGCCGGTCGCTTCTTCAACGGCTTCAACCGCGGTTTCGACCGCACCAGCGAAAGCTACCAGCGTGGCGTGCGCGGCATCATCCACCGTCCGTGGCGCTTCATGGGCATGGTTGCGGCGCTGTTCGTGCTGATGGGCGTGCTGTTCGTGCGCCTGCCCAGCGCATTCCTGCCCAATGAAGATCAAGGAACGCTGGTAGTGCTGGTGAACGGAGTGGCGGGATCGACACTGCAACAGACCACGCATGCATTGCAGGCGGTCGAGCACTACTTCCTGGAGAGCGATCCCATGGCCGAGGCGATGTTCACGGTCGCCGGCTACAGCTACTCGGGGATGGGCCAGAATGCGGGCCTTGCCTTCATCCGGCTGAAGGACTGGGCGCGACGCGGCTCAGCCGACAATGCTGAAGCCATCGCACTGCGCGCAACCCGGGCCCTGGCAACGCAGGGAATGGCCGATTTCCACGTGCTGGCGCCGCCCCCGATTCCCGCGCTGGGCAATGCATCCGGGTTCGGCTTCTTCCTCAAGGATGATGCCGGGCAGGGACATTCGCACCTGGCCCAGGCGCGCGATACGCTTCTTGCCGCTGCGTCACAGAGCCCATTGCTTCAGCAGATGCGCGCCAACGGCATGGAGGATGTGGCTGCTCTGCAGGTGCGCATCGATGATGCGAAGGCCAGGGCGCATGGCCTCACCGCCGAGCGGATCGGGAACGAACTGGGGGCTGGTTGGGGCGGCCGCTATGTCGCCGACTTCCTGGACAGGGGGCGGGTCAAGCGGATCATCATGCAGGCCGATGCGTCCAGCCGCGGGCTTCCGCAGGATTTCAGCCAGTGGGCGGTCCGCAATGACCAGGCCCGCATGGTGCCCTTCGATACGCTGGGCAGTACCCACTGGATCCAGTCGTCACCGCGCTTGGAGCGCTTCAACGGCACGGCGGCCATGGAAATCCATGGCCAGCCTGCGCCCGGTACGTCGTCAGGCGAAGCGATGAGGGAGATCGAGCGTCTCGTCGCACTGCTTCCCCCGGGCTTCAGCATTGAATGGACGGGTGCGGCCAGCCAAGAGCGGGATTCCCGCTCCCAGTTGCCGCTGCTCTACGTTCTTTCATTGTTGATGGTGTTTCTCTGCCTGGCGGCCATGTATGAGAGCTGGATCGTACCGGTTGCAGTGCTGCTGGCGGCTCCGTTGGGCATCCTTGGTGCGGTGCTGGCCAATACCGTCAATGGCCTGGAACGCGACATCTACTTCCAGGTGGCGATGCTGACCACGGTGGGCCTGACCAGCAAGAACGCGATCCTGATCATTGAGTTTGCCAAGGAGCACATGGAGCACGGGGCAGGCCTGATCAACGCGATCATGCACGCCGTGCGCGACCGCTTGCGCCCGATCGTCATGACCTCGCTGGCTTTTGGCATGGGAGTGATTCCGCTGGCCGTGTCCTCGGGGGCGGGTTCAGGCGCCAAGCAGGCCATTGGTATCGGGGTGCTCGGCGGAATGGTCGCGGGCACCAGCCTGGGCCTGCTCTTCGTACCGCTCTTCTTCGTGGTAGTGCAGCGCGCGTTCAAGCGTGGATAGATGGCCTGATCGGGAATTACCATGCCATGCAGCGTCGCGCTACACCGCTTCATCATCGCGCGGAGCCGCGCGGCAGGCACGCACGCGCAGCAGCGCGTCACCGGCCTCGCGGGCCATGCGCTCGTATTCGGCGCGGATCTCCTCCAGCCGCTCCTCGTCCAGTTCTTCCAGATCCAACAGTTCGTTGTTGGCCTCGGCCGTCGCCCGGATCAGCTCGTCCAGCTTGATCTGCATTGCGGCCGTATCTGCGTTCTGCGTGTGCTGGATCAGGAACACCATCAGGAAGGTGATGATGGTGGTGCCGGTGTTGATCACCAGCTGCCAGGTGTCGTTGAAACCGAACACCGGGCCACTGATGCCCCAGATCACCACGATCGCTACTGCAGCCAGGAAGGTCCACGGCGAGCCGGTGGCGGCCGCGGCCTTCTTGGCGATCGTATTGAACAGATTTCGTACTTTCATCGTCGTCGTCCCACTCAGGTGACGAGGATGATCGGCAGTGGCCCGTGCAGGCGCCGTGCAGCGGCGGTCAGGCGCGCATGCGCTGCAGCCGCGGTGCCTGCAGGCTGCGCACGGGACTGCTCTGGTAGACGTGCTGCCAGCAACGGTCGACGAACTCGCGGGCCTGGGCTTCACTCAGTCGCGGCATGATCTGCAGGGCGTACTGGGTCTGGAACATCTCGTCACGTTCGGCCTCGCTGGCGCGCGGCTGGGTGATCAGCGAATCGCAGGCAAACTTGATCCACGGCACGTACGAGCCGAACGAGTTGTGCGGCAGTGCGCCTTCGGCATGTTGGCGGCGCCAGTGGTCAAGCTCGGCGTCTACGTTGATGACCGGAGGAATGGTGGGGACTTCAGCGTGCATGACAATCCAGTTCGGTTGAGTGGAAAGGGAGTGGGGGTTCATCGGAGTGTGGCGTATATGGCGGTGCATGCCGCGTCAGCGCGATGTGGAGCTGGCGTTGGCATGTCCGATCAACTGCGCATGCTCGACGGCACCGAGATCTTCGGCCAGGGTGGCCATCGCGTTGCACAGGCGCTGGTGGTCGTGCGGATGGCGACGGACCAGCTCCAGTTGCATGCGCTGGTAAGCGGTCCAGAACAGGGCGCCGCGCCGGTGCAGTGCATATTGCCGCTGCAGGCGTTCGCGGATCGGGTCGAGGATCGAGTCTGGTGCAGGTCGTACGGCGTGCGCGCACATGGCTGGCTCCGCCGGGGAAAGAAAGTCCCGGTAACCCCCACCCTAGGCGCGGCAGCCGGGCAGGGTGTTATCGCAGCGTGTGCGCGTTGCGCAGCTGACTGTGCACGGGTTCACGGCAATGGCCGCAAACGCTGCCGGCACTAGGGCGTGCCGGCACTGAAGCGTTCATTAAACGGATTCAACAGGCCACTGCGTGGTGATCATTCACCGATGTCTTCATTCCAGATCTCCGGGTGCTGCGCAATGAAGCCGCCCAGCAGGTCCACGCATTCCTGGCTGTCCAGGTCGATCACGTTGACGCCGTTTTCCCGCAACCAGTCGATGCCGCCCTGGAAGGTGCGCGATTCGCCCACCACCACGGTGCCGATGTTGAACTGGCGCACCAGGCCCGAGCAGTACCAGCACGGTGCCAGGGTGGTGACCATGATGGTGTCCTGGTAACGGCGCTGGCGGCCGGCCTTGCGAAACGCGTCGGTCTCGCCGTGCACGGACGGGTCGCCTTCCTGCACGCGGCGGTTGTGGCCGCAGCCGAGCAGGCGGCCGTCGTTGTGGTACAGCGCCGCGCCGATCGGCACGCCGCCCTCGGCCAGGCCCTGGCGGGCTTCGGCAATGGCGGTCTTCAGCAGGGCCTGGTAGTCGGGCGTGGTGATCATGCGGGGCTCCGGTAAGTCGTGGCACGCCATGATACGGGCAGGGGGTGCCGCTGGCCCCCGGCGGTGCGATAATCGGGGCCATGAGCGAATCCCCCTACAAAGCCGGTACCACCCATTTCGGGTTCCGCGACGTCGCCGCCAAGGACAAGCAGAAGCTGGTCGGCCAGGTGTTCACCTCGGTCGCGCGCAACTACGACCTGATGAACGACCTGATGAGCCTGGGCGTGCACCGGGCGTGGAAGCGTTACTACGTGGCCACCGCGCAGGTGAAGCCGGGTGACCGCGTGCTCGACCTGGCCGGCGGCACCGGCGACATCGCCGCCCTGCTGAAGGAGCGCGTTGGCGCCGAGGGCTCGGTGGTGCTGGGCGACATCAACGCCGGCATGCTGTCGGTCGGCCGTGACCGCCTGACCAACCGTGGCCTGGTGCTCGGCCTGGACTACGTGCAGTGCAACGCTGAAGCCCTGCCGTTCCCGGACAACAGCTTCGACCTGGTGACGATCGCCTTCGGCCTGCGCAACGTGACCGACAAGGACGCCGGCCTGCGCGAGATGTACCGCGTACTGAAGGTGGGCGGCCAGGCCCGCGTGCTGGAGTTCTCCGAAGTCACCGCTGACTGGTTCAAGCCGATCTACGACTTCCACTCGTTCAGGATCCTGCCGAAGCTGGGCAAGCTGTTCGCCAACGATTCGGACAGCTACCAGTACCTGGCCGAGAGCATCCGCAAGCACCCGCCGCAGGAAGAGCTGAAGGCGATGATGGGGCAGGCCGGTTTCGAGCGCTGCCACTACAAGAACCTGACCGGCGGCATCGTCTCGATCCACTCCGGCTACAAGCTGTAAGCCCTGGACGGGGGAAACCCCGGTATCTGCTCTGGTAGGTGCCAACCTTGGTTGGCACAGCTGCTGCCGGCATCTGCTCTGGTGGGTGCCGACCTTGGTCGGCACAGAAGCTGCCGCGAGCGTTGATGGATCCGTGCCAACCAAGGTTGGCACCCATCAAGGCGCGGCGCCTGCGCTCCCGCCGTCATTACCCCGCACCGCGCAACGCCTGCGGGGCCGGAGGGAGGTACCATTGGGGTTTGATCCCCGTAACGGTCCCGATTCATGCGTAATCCGCTGATGCTCCTTCCGCTGGCCGTGGCCCTGGCCGCCGGCTGCTCCCAGGAGGCGGCCGCGCCCGCCGCCGCACCGACTGCCGAAAAGGCCCCCGCCGCCCCCGTGAACGCCGAGAACCGCAGCCACGACGAAAGCTCGTACGCCGAGCCGGACAAGGTCGCCATCAAGGACATCGCGCTGGATCTGAAGCTGGACTTCGACCAGAAGCAGATCGGCGGCACCGCCACCTACACCCTGGAATGGAAGCAGAAGGACGCCAAGCAGCTGGTGCTCGACACCCGCGAGCTGACCGTGTCCAAGATCGAGGCCGTTGCCGCCGATGGCGCGCGCAGCCCGCTGAAGTTCGAGCTGGCCGCCGCTGACAAGGTGTTCGGCAGCAAGCTGACCATCGAAGCGCCGGAACAGCCGGCCAAGATCGAAGTGACCTACCACACCGCCCCGACCGCCTCAGGCCTGCAGTGGCTGGCACCGTCGATGACCGAGGGCAAGAAGCTGCCCTTCATGTTCAGCCAGTCGCAGGCCATCCACGCCCGTTCGTGGGTGCCGCTGCAGGACACCCCGAGCGTGCGTTTCACCTACAGTGCGCACGTGGTCTCGCGCCCGGACGTGATGGTGCTGATGAGCGCCGACAACGATCCGAAGGCCGCGCGTGACGGTGATTACACCTTCAAGATGCCGCAGCCGATCCCGTCTTACCTGCTGGCCATCGCCGCCGGTGACCTGGTGTTCGAGCCGATCTCCGGCCGCTCCGGCGTCTGGGCCGAGCCGACCATGGTCAACAAGGCCGCCAAGGAATTCGAAGACACCGAAAAGATGATCGGCGCCGCCGAGAAGCTGTACGGCGAGTACCGCTGGGGCCGCTACGACATGCTGGTGCTGCCGCCGTCGTTCCCGTTCGGCGGCATGGAAAACCCGCGCCTGACCTTCGCCACCCCGACCGTGATCGTCGGCGACAAGTCGCTGGTCTCGCTGGTCGCCCACGAACTGGCGCACAGCTGGTCGGGCAACCTGGTGACCAACGCCAGCTGGAAGGATATCTGGCTCAATGAAGGCTTCACCACCTACGTCCAGGGCCGCATCACCGAAGCCCTGTACGGCAAGGAGATGGCCGAGATGGAAAAGCAGATCGACCAGACCGACCTGCTGGCCGAAGTGAAGGACATGAGCCCGGCCGACCAGGCGCTGGCGCTGCCGCCGCTGAACGAGCGTGACCCCGACGAAGCCCTCAGCCAGGTCGCCTACGTCAAGGGTTCGTGGTTCCTGGAGTTCCTGGAACAGCGCTTCGGCCGGGAGACCTTCGACCCGTTCCTGCGCGGCTGGTTCGATGACCATGCCTTCCAGAGCGCGAACACCGACCAGTTCGTCGACTACATGAAGAAGAACCTGCTGCCGAAGAATCCGTCGGCAGTGACCGAGGCCGAGCTGAAGGCGTGGCTGGACGAGCCGGGCATTCCGGCCTTCGCCACCAAGGCGCAGTCGCGCAACTTCAGCAGCGTCGACACCGCGCGCATCGCGTTTGCCAGCGCCGGCACCGTGCCGAGCAGCCAGGTCATCGCCGACTGGAGCACGCAGGAATGGGTGCGTTTCATCGACGGCCTGGGCGCCACCCAGCCGCTGGACAAGCTGGCCACGCTGGACAAGGCCTTCCACTTCACCGGCACCCCGAATGGCGAGATCGCCATGCGCTGGTACCCGCTGGCGATCCGCAGCGGCTACGAGCAGGCCAATGAAGGCGCGGCTGCATTCATCGAGCGCGTCGGCCGTCGCAAGCTGATCATGCCGATCTACGCCGAACTGGTGAAGACCCCGAAGGGTCTGGAGCTGGCCAAGCAGGCCTTCGAAAAGGCCAAGCCGGGCTACCACCCGATCACCACGGCCTCGGTGCAGGACATGCTGGCCAAGGCGGAAGCCAAGTAAGCGGTCGTGACGGCCGCTGGCCGGCAACCGGTCATTGCTTCACCACCAACGGCGGGGAAACCCGCCGTTGGTGTATCCGCTTTTCGCTGCCGATAGAATCGGGATGCACCCGCAAAGGACCTCCGCCATGAAACGACTGATCCTGCTCACCGCCTGCATCCTGGCCCTGGCTGCCTGCAGCAATCCCGAAGAAGAGCGCAAGGCGCAGGAAGCCGCCGCGGCGGCCGTGCAGGCGCAGAAGGAGGCCAAGGCCGAGGACGTGGCCAAGCAGTACGACATGGCCGTGGCCGCGCAGGACTGGGAGCGCGCGCGCCTGCATGGCGCCTCGCTGCTGGACCAGTACAAGGACACCGCCGCCGCCGAGCGCATCGCCGCCGGTTTCGATGACGTAAAGGCCAAGGGTGACGCTGCGCGCGACCTGCGCCGCATGCAGGGGCTGTGGCAGTACAACCAGATTCCGGTCGCCAGCAAGGGCAACCAGGTCTCGGCGTCGATCTACAGCAAGGAACGGGTGGATGTGGACGGCAGTGGTGCCAAGCCGGTGCAGCTGGTGTTCCGCGATCACCCGGAGTGGAAGCGGCATGCTTACCTAGTGCTGCAGGCCGGTGACTTCCGCTGCCCGCAATGCTCGGTGAAAGTGACCGTGGACGACGGCAAGCCGGTGTCGATGGCGGCATGGCGCCCGAAGACCGATGAAGCCATCGCGATGTTCATCACCGACCAGAAGGCGCTCTGGAAGCTGGCGCGCAAGGGCAAGTCGATCAGCATCGAGTTCCCGGTCAAGGCTGGCGGCACGCGTACGGCCGTGTTCGAGACCGGGGGCGTCGACGCCAGCCGCATGCCGCAGTGGTGGCAGTGATGGCGGTGGCGGGCAGTGCCGTGCAGGCGTTGTCCGCGATCCGGCACTGGGTGTTTGACATGGATGGCACGCTGACCGTGGCTGTGCATGACTTCGCGGCGATCCGCCGTACGCTGCAGATCGCCGCGGAGGAAGACATCCTCGACCATATCGCGGCGTTGCCGGATGCATCGGCGCAGGCCAAGCGTGAGTGGTTGCTGGATCACGAGCGCGCGCTGGCCGAGGACGCGCTGCCGGCGCCGGGTGCGGTGAAGCTGCTGCGTACGCTGGCGGCTGCGGGCTGCCGGCTGGGCATCCTGACCCGCAACGACCACGCGCTGGCGAAGCTGACGCTGGAGGCGATCGGGATCGGTGAGCTGTTCGGCGATGCCGACATCATCGGCCGCGATGAAGCGGTGCCCAAGCCCTCACCGGAGGGCCTGCAGCAGCACTTGCAGCGTTGGGGCATCGGGCCCGCCGAGGCGGTGATGGTCGGTGACCACGCCTACGACCTGGAGTGTGGCCGCGCGGCCGGCACGCATACCGTGCTGGTCAACCTGCCGGAGAACCCGTGGCCGGGCCGCGCCGATTGGCATTTCGCCGATTGCCGCGCCTTGCTGGCTGCCTGGCAGGGCGCCTGATGATGTAGAGCCGAGCCCACGCTCGGCTGCTGTCCGGTCAGATCGCGCTGGCGCGCGCAAGCCGAGCATGGCTCGGCTCTACAGGAATCAAACAGCGTGTCGACCAAGGTCGACACCTGCCAACAGCATTCCCAGCAGCGCGTCGGGTGGAAAGCCCCCTGGTTGTTCAAGGGGGCGCGCCGAAGGCGCGGGGATAAGGTGGAATGCGCGGGCAGTTCGGTTACGCGCTCAGCGCGTAACCGAACTGCTGCTTGAACTGCTCGTTGAACTCATCAAAGGTAAAGCGCTGGTTCTGGGTGCCCGGGTGCTCGACCTTCAGTGCGCCCATCAGGTTGCCCATGCGGCCGATGGTCAGCCAGTCGTAGCCCTTCTGGATGCCGTAGATCAGGCCGGCGCGGAAGGCGTCGCCACAGCCGGTCGGGTCGACCACGCGGCGCTCGTGTGCCGGCGGGATGTCGTAGCTCTTTTCCGGGGTGTGGATGACCGCGCCCTTCGGGCCACGGGTGGTGATGTAGGCCTTCACCCGGCTGACGATTTCCTGTTCGTCCCAACCGGTGCGCTCCTGCAGCAGGTTCGACTCGTAGTCGTTGACCACCACATAGTCGGCCTGCTCGATGAAGGCGCGAAGTTCCGGGCCGTTGAACAGCGGCATGGCCTGGCCCGGATCGAAGATGAACGGAATGCCGTCTTCGTGGAATTCCTGCGCGTTCTGGATCATGCCCTCGCGGCCGTCAGGGCCGACCAGGCCCAGGGTCACGCCCGGCACGCCACGCACGTGGTTCTCGTAGGAACGCATCATCGCGCCCGGGTGGAAGGCGGTGATCTGGTTGTTGTCGTGGTCGGTGGTGATGAACGCCTGCGGGGTGAACAGCTCGTCGATCACGCGCACGCGCGACAGGTCGATGCCCAGGCCTTCGAAGTATTCGCGGTACGGGCCGAAGTCCGAACCCACGGTGCCCATCGGGATCGGCTGGCCGCCCAGCAGGTGCAGGTTGTAGGCGATGTTGCCGGCGCAGCCGCCGAACTCGCGGCGCATGCGCGGGACCAGGAACGACACGTTCAGGATGTGCACCTTGTCCGGCAGGATGTGATTCTTGAACTGGTCCGGGAACACCATGATGGTGTCGAAGGCAAGAGAACCACAGATCAGAGCGGACATCGATGTAAGCCTATGCGGTGAATTTTGGGATGGGCCGGCCCGGTTCGGCGGGCAAGCAAACGGCGCCCTTGGGCGCCCGACGGCGCAAAGGTTACCCGCTGGTGCCGCTCAGGGCCAGAACCGGGTGATGCCCGATCAGGCCGAAAGCCTGTGAAGACGCGGGTTCAGCTAGTTTTTTCCTTGCTCGGCGGCAGGCGGGTTGCTAGGCTTGTCGGCCTCGATTTCTGCCCATTTTTTCGCCATCCCGCGGCGGGCACGACACCCCTCAGGACTCCTTCCTCAGATGTTCAAGAAACTCCGTGGCATGTTCTCCAACGACCTGTCCATCGACCTGGGCACGGCCAACACCCTCATCTACGTGCGCGGGCAGGGGATCGTGCTGAACGAGCCGTCGGTCGTGGCCGTGCGCCAGGACCGTGCCATCGGTGGCACCCGCTCGGTGGCAGCCGTTGGCGCCGAGGCCAAGCAGATGCTCGGCCGTACCCCGGGCCACATCACCACCATCCGCCCGATGAAGGACGGCGTCATCGCCGACTTCACCTACACAGAGGCGATGCTCAAGCACTTCATCAAGAAGGTGCACAAGTCGCGCGTGCTGCGCCCGAGCCCGCGCGTGCTGGTGTGCGTGCCGGCCGGTTCGACCCAGGTCGAGCGCCGCGCGATCAAGGAATCGGCCGAGGAAGCCGGTGCCCGTGACGTGTACCTGATCGAAGAGCCGATGGCTGCCGCGATCGGCGCCGGCATGCCGGTCACCGAAGCCCGTGGCTCGATGGTCATCGACATCGGTGGCGGCACCACCGAAGTGGCGGTGATCTCGCTCAACGGCATCGTCTATTCGGCCTCGGTCCGCATCGGCGGCGACCGCTTCGACGAATCCATCACCAACTACGTGCGCCGCAACCACGGCATGCTGATCGGTGAAGCCACCGCCGAGCGCATCAAGGTCGAGCTGGGCTGTGCCTACCCGCAGGCCGAGGTGCAGGAGCTGGAGATCTCCGGCCGCAACCTCGCCGAGGGCGTGCCGAAGATGATCAAGATCAGCTCCAACGAGGTGCTCGAAGCCCTGCACGAACCGCTGTCGGGCATCGTCAGCGCGGTCAAGCTGGCGCTGGAGCAGACCCCGCCGGAACTGTGTGCCGACGTTGCCGAGCGCGGCATCGTGCTGACCGGTGGCGGCGCCCTGCTGCGCGACCTGGACCGCCTGATCTCCGAGGAAACCGGCCTGCACGTGCAGGTGGCCGACGATCCGCTGACCTGCGTGGCCCGCGGTGGTGGTCGTGCGCTGGAGCTGGTGGACATGCACGGCAACGAGTTCTTTGCGCCGGAATAAGCCGTCCCGGCCGTTCCTGCCCGCCGCGCCCTTCCGGGGTGCGGCCCGCCGCGATGGCGGGCCGGCACCGGCGGGGCGTCCGCGTGTTTCCCTTCCGCCTTCTGCCAGTTGAATCGTTGCCGTGCCGCCCTACGCCGGTCCTCCCGTTGCCTCCCGATCCGGTGATGCCGCCAGCCCCCTGCGGTTGCTGGCCTACCTCGCATTGGCCATCACCCTGATCGTCCTTGACGACCAGGCCGGCTGGCTGGCGCGCCTGCGCGAGCAGGCCAACAGCCTGGTGCAGCCTGTGTGGGCGCTGGCCGGCCTGCCCGGCAAGCTCGGCAACCAGGTCAAGGATTCCGCGGCCAGCCATACCCAGCTGGTCACCGAGAACCGTGAGCTGCGCAACCAGCTGCTGCTGGCCAACGCGCGCCTGACCCGTCTGCAGACCGCTGCGCTGGACAACGCCCAGCTGCGCGAACTGCTGAACGTGGCCGAGCGCAGTGGCCTGGACGTGCAGCTGGCGCCGATCCTGGATATCGACCTGGATCCGGTGAAGCAGCGCCTGGTGCTCGACGCCGGCAGCCGGGAAGGCGTGCATGTCGGCCAGGCGGTGATCGACGCGGGCGGCTTGATGGGGCAGGTGATCAGCGTCACCGGCGGTACCTCCACCGTGCTGCTGCTCACCGACCCCGACCACGCGGTGCCGGTCACCGTGGCCCGCAACGGCGTACGCCTGATCGTCTACGGGCGCGGCGACACGCTGGAGCTGCGCGACATCCCGCTCAGCGCCGGCGTGGAAGTGGGTGATGAGATTGTCACCTCCGGCCTCGGTGGCCGCTTCCCGGCCGGCTTCCCGGTCGGCACCATCACCGGCCTGCGCCCGGATGACACCCATGCCTTTCTGGTCGGTGAACTGAAGCCTGCCGCCCAGCTCGACCGCGGCCGCGATGTGCTGCTGCTGCGCCCGGGTGCAGCGATCCGCATTCCGCCGGAGTTGCGCCTGCAGCTGGAAGAGACCGCCCCGGGTGGCCCGGCTACCGGCGTCACCGCGCCGGCTCCGACGACGCCGGCTCCGGCCAGCGCTCCGGTAGTGCCGGCCGCTGGCCAGCAACAGCCCTCGTCGCAGACGAGGACGGTTGCCCCCGCAT
This sequence comes from Stenotrophomonas sp. SMYL89, assembly GCF_036319985.1. Lineage (NCBI taxonomy): Bacteria > Pseudomonadati > Pseudomonadota > Gammaproteobacteria > Lysobacterales > Lysobacteraceae > Stenotrophomonas > Stenotrophomonas sp. SMYL89. The sequence goes on from NZ_JAWIRW010000030.1 coordinate 13,134, forward strand.
CCTCCCTTACCCCCGCGCCTTCGGCGCGCCCCCCTCAACAAGAGGGGGGCTCTGCCCCAGCCGGATCCACGGTAGTGCCGGCCGCTGGCCGGCAACCGACCACGCCGGAGACCCAGCGATGAGCCGCCTGCGCGACAACCCGTGGGTGCTGCCGGCCAGCGTGGTGGTGGCCCTGCTGCTGGGCCTGCTGCCGCTGCCGGCGCTGCTGCAGCCGCTGCGCCCGTATTGGCTGGCGCTGGTGCTGGCGTACTGGGTGATCGAGACGCCCGAGCGCGTCGGCCTGGGCATCGCCTTCGCCAGCGGCGTGGTGGCCGACCTGCTGTACGGCGGCGTGCTCGGTGAACAGGCACTGCGGCTGGTGATGCTGGCCTTCATCCTGCAGCGTTTCCGCGCCCGCATCCGCTTCTTCCCGATGTCGCAGCAGATGCTGGCCATCGGTGGCCTGCTGTTCAACGATCGCATCGTCAGCGCGCTGGTCCACATCCTGGTGGGCGAGCCGACCCTGCCGTGGTCGTACTGGTGGGCCCCGCTGCTGGGCATGGGCCTGTGGCCGCTGGTGTTCGTGCTGCTGGACGCGGTGCGCTTCGGCAAGCGCGGGCGCTGAGCCATGATCCCGCGCCGCCAGGTCAAGAATCCGCACGCCGAAGCCGAACAGTTCCGCCGCCGTGCGGCGCTGGGTTTCCTGGGCGTGCTGGTGTGCCTGCTGGGCCTGGGGGGCTGGTACTTCAAGCTGCAGGTGCTGGACCACGACGTCTACGCCACGCGCTCTGAGGCCAACCGCATCAAGCCGCGGCCGGTAGTGCCCGGGCGCGGCATGATCTACGACCGCAACGGTCGCCTGCTGGCCGAGAACGTGCCAGCGTTCCGCCTGGACGTGACCCCGGACAAGGTCAAGGACATGGACGCCACCCTGCAAGGGTTGGCGAAGATCATCAACATCAGCCCGGAAGAGCTGGAAGCGTTCAACAAGTCGCGCAAGGCGCGCCGCAAGTTCCTGCCGGTCACGCTGAAGCTGCGCATGAGCGACGAGGAGATGGCGCGCTTCGCCGTCGACCGCTGGCGCTTCCCCGGCGTCGAGCTGGAGCCTTACCTGACCCGGCGCTACCCGTACGGCGACCTGTTCGCGCACATCATCGGCTACGTCGGCCGTGTCGACGACAAGGATCTGGAGATCCTCGGCGAGGGCAATGCCGCGCTGACCCACATCGGCAAGTCCGGCCTGGAGCGCTATTACGAGCAGCAGCTGCGCGGCAAGGTCGGCTACGAGCAGGTCGAGACCAACGTGCAGGGCCGTGCGATCCGCACCATCGGCCGGGTGGCCGCGCAGTCCGGCGCCGACCTTCGGCTGTCGATCGACGCCGACCTGCAGCGCGCCATGGTGGCCGCGTTCGGTGACCAGGAAGGCTCGGCGGTGGCGATGGACCCGCGTACCGGCGAGGTGCTGGCGATGGTCAGCCTGCCGTCCTACGACCCCAACCTGTTCGTCAACGGCATTTCCCATGCCGACTTCAAGGCGCTGAACGAGAACCCGTCGCGGCCGCAGTTCAACCGCCTGGTGCTCGGTGGCGTTGCCCCCGGTTCCACGCTGAAGCCGCTGATCGGCCTGGCCGGCCTGGACTCGGGCGTGCGCCGCCCGGAAGACAAGGTGCTGTCCACCGGCATGTTCTACCTGCCCGGCACCAGCCGTGGCTGGGGTGATGCGCATCGTGGCGGCCACGGCTGGACCGACCTGCGCAAGTCCATCGCCGAGTCGGTCAACACCTACTACTACAAGCTGGCGCTGGACCTGGGCATCGAGCGCTTCGACCATTACATGGAGTACTACGGCTTCGGCCAGCCGACCGGCATCGACCTCACCGGCGAGATCGGTGGCATCCTGCCGTCGCCGGCCTACAAGCGGAAGAGCCGCAAGGAAGCCTGGTACCCCGGTGATACGGTCAACATCAGCATCGGCCAGGGCGACTGGAAGGTCACCCCGCTGCAGCTGGCGCGCGGGGTCAGCGGCCTGGCCGACGGCCAGCTGCGCACCCCGCACCTGGTGATCCAGCAACGCGACGGTTTCGACAGCGACTGGACGGCGACGCCGCCCGGCGCGAGCAAGCCGGTCAGCCCCAACCCCAACAACGTGCAGGCGGTGCGCGAGGGCATGATGGCGACCATGCGGCCCGGCGGCAGCGGCTGGCGCGTGGCGGTCGGTGCGCCGTACGTGATGGCTGGCAAGACTGGTACCGCGCAGGTCATCAGCCGCAAGGGCACCGCCGCGGTGAACCCGAAGAGCCTGCCGATGCACCTGCGCCACCGCGCGCTGTTCGTCGGCTTCGCGCCGGTCGAAAACCCGGTGATCGCGATCGCGGTGGCAGTGGAAGGTGGCGGTTACGGCGGTTCGGCCGCTGCGCCTATCGCACGCAAGGTGTTCGACGCCTACCTGCTGGGCAAGATGCCCGAAGGCATGCAGCCGCTGGACAGCGAGCGTGGCACCACCGCCATCGGCGCCACCGCGTTCGACAACGAAGACGCCGGCGCACGCAAGGCCGGTGATCTGGCGGCCGCGCAGCTGGGCGAACACCCGGTGCAGGTGGGGGCACCCACGCCCGAACCGGCCCCTGCGCCGCAGCCCGGTACGCCGGCCGCGGCTGCACTGCCAGCCACGCCACGCGCGACAGTTGCGGAGCCCGCACGATGAAAGTGTTCCTGCGCTGGGCCGGCGACATGCTGCGCCGCTTCTTCAGCACGCTGGACTGGGTGCTGTGCCTGGCCCTGGGCGCGCTGATGGTGATTGGCCTGGCCACGTTGAAGAGTGCCGGTGGCGACGGCCTGGTGATGGCCCAGGGCGCGCGTTTCGCGGTGGGCATGGCCGCGCTGTGGGGTATCTCGCGGGTGCCGATCCTGCGCATCCGCTCGGCCACGCCGATGATCTATGCGATCTCGATGATTCCGCTGCTGGCGGTATTCGTGCTCGGCACCGGCAAGTACGGCCGGCAGTGGCTGGACCTGAAGTTCTTCTACCTGCAGCCGGCCGAGCTGCTGAAGGTCAGCCTGCCGATGATGGTGGCCTGGTACCTGCACAAGATGCCGCTGCCGCCGCGCTTCAACACCGTGCTGGTGGCCTTGATCATCATCGGGGTGCCGACCGGCCTGGTGATGCTGCAGCCGGACTTCGGTACCGGCGTGCTGATCGCCGCCAGCGGCGTGTTCGTGCTGCTGCTGGCGGGCCTGCCGTGGTGGTGGGTCGGCCTGGGCGTGGGCGGCGTGGCCGCGGTTGCGCCGGTGGCCTGGTTCTGGCTGCTGCGGCCATACCAGAAGGACCGCATCATGATGTTCCTGGACCCGGAGATGGATGCACTGGGGGCCGGCTGGAACATCATCCAGTCGAAGATCGCGATTGGCTCCGGCGGCTTCGATGGCAAAGGCTGGGGCGAAGGCTCGCAGTCGCACCTGAACTTCATTCCCGAGCAGACCACTGACTTCGCGTTCTCGGTGCTGAGCGAGGAATTTGGCTGGATGGGTGTGGCCCTGGTGCTGACCCTGTACCTGGTGGTGATCGGGCGTTGCCTGTGGATCGCCAGCCAGTCGCGCGATTCGTATTCGCGCCTGCTGGCCGGTGCCACCGGCCTGGCGTTCTTCGTCTACGTACTGGTGAACGGCGGGATGATTTCCGGCTTGTTGCCGGTGGTGGGCGTGCCGATGCCGCTGATCAGCTACGGCGGCACTTCGGCCGTATCGCTGCTGGCCGGCTTCGGACTGGTGATGGCGGTGCGCAGCCACAACCCGGTGCACGGCGGCTACGGCTAGCCGCCGCGCTTCCTGCTCCTGCTCTTTGTAGAGCCGAGCCATGCTCGGCTGCCCTCCGTGCAATGCGCACGGGTCCCGAGCCGCGAATGACTCGGCGCTACATAAGCACGGATCGGCCATGACAGCTTCACGCAAGCACGCATTGCTACCGTGCCCGCGTGGAATGGAAACGACTGCTTGGCGGCTGCCGTGAGGCAGTGCGCACGATTGATCTGCCGTTGCTCGTCGCGCTGTTGATCCTGATGGCGGCTGGCCTGGCGGTGCTGCAAAGCGTGTCCGGCCCGGTGGCCGGGCAGGCGGCGCGTTTTGCCGGTGGCCTGGCCGCGATGTGGCTGCTGTCGCGCGTTTCGCTGCTGCGACTGCGCGCGTGGACCCCTGCGATCTACGCGCTGTCGATGCTGCCGCTGATGGCGGTGTATGTGATCGGTACCGGCAAGTACGGGCAACGCTGGCTCAATCTCGGCGTGTTCTACCTGCAGCCGTCCGAGCTGCTCAAGCTCAGCCTGCCGCTGATGATGGCCTGGTACCTGCACCGGCAGCCGTTGCCGCCCTCGCCACGCACGGTGCTGACGGCCGCAGTGTTGATCGGCGTACCCGCCGTGTTGATCCTGATGCAGCCCAACCTCGGTACCGCCACGCTGGTCACCGCCAGCGGCGTGTTCGCACTGCTGTTGGCCGGGTTGCACTGGGGCTGGGTGGCGACCGGTGCGACGGGTCTGGCGGTGGCTGCGCCGCTGGCCTGGTTCGGCCTGTTGCGGCAGTACCAGAAGGATCGCGTACTGACCTTCCTCGACCCTGCGGCGGATCCGCTCGGCACCGGTTGGAACATCCTGCAGTCGCGCATCGCGATCGGCTCCGGTGGTTGGGACGGCCGCGGCTGGGGGCAGGGCACGCAGGCCACGCTGGATTTCCTGCCCGAGTACACCACGGACTTTGCGTTCTCGGTGCTGGCCGAAGAGTTCGGCTGGATCGGCGTGGCCACCGTGTTCGCGCTGTACCTGGTCGTGGTCGGCCGCTGCCTGTGGATCGCGGTGCACGCCCGCGACACGCACGCACGGTTGCTGGCCGGCAGCCTGGGCTTGGCGTTCTTCGTGTACGTACTGGTGAACGGCGGGATGATCTCCGGCCTGCTGCCGGTGGTGGGCATTCCGATGCCGTTGATCAGTTATGGCGGTACCTCGGCGGTGTCGCTGCTGGCGGGTATCGGGCTGGTGATGGCGGTGCGCGGGCACCGGCCCGTGCACGGGGGATAGGGTTTCCAGCCAACGGCGCAGCCCCTCGTGGGTGGTGTCTGGGGGGTCTCGGAAAGCAGAAGCCGCGGGTGGGCCGGTCGGGTTGGGTACGCGGGGGACGCCGTGAATCCGTCCCTGGAGGCTTGGCAGCCGCATCCATGCGGCTGACACCCCCGCGTACCCAACCCGACCGGCCTCAGACAGATTTTGGCGGTCTGCCACCCACGGAGAAGAAAGAGAAAATCAACAGCCGATCGCAGCGCTGCGCTTGCTCGTGTAGAGCCGAGCCCACGCTCGGCTCCTTTCCGCCGGGTCCGCGAAGCCGAGCATGGGCTCGGCTCTACAAATAGCGGCCTGCCAGGCTGCTTTTGCTTTTGATCTTCTCTTCTTTTCCGTGGGTGGACGCGCACGGGAGCCTGTCCGTGGCCGGGTAGATGGGCTGCGCAGGGGCGTGAGCCGCATGGGCCCGAGGCATGCCTCGGGCGGGTTGGGCAGGACGCCCAACCCGGGTCTTGCCGTGTGCGCAGGACAGCGCACACGAGCAAGCGGCGACCGAGCTTACATGGACGTACTTGCAGCGCCCCCTGCGCAGCCCATCTACCCGGCCCCACCCATGAACTGCTTTGCGCGGCCACCCACGAGGGGCTGCGCCGTTGGATGAAACCTTCCTGACTCTGCGCAACGCCTGTTGTGGAAGCGTTCTCACAACAACGCGCGGACGCCCGCCCACCGACCAAAGTCCAGAAAAATTGTTAAGGAGTTCACACTTTTACGCCGCGTTGATCCTGATCAATGGACTTGTCGTAATCGGCCTGCACAATGGCGGCCCGTTCGGCACGGCGCGCCGTCAATCGTTGCAGCGCGAGGGGGGCGTCGGGCGGGAGCAGTACTGATCCAACGGATACAAGGAGCGCGGGGTACTGCCACTGGGGAGCGGCAGCCGCGCAGGTATCGACCGGATCCGGTCGCCGGTTGCGTCTGCGGGGATGGGGACGCAACCGGCCACCTCTCTCTGAATGGGGAAGCACGATCACGACGTCTTCACATTTCCCGCTGAACGCGGGCAAATCGTTGTGATTCATGGTGTTAGGGGTTTTAATTCATCCATGACCTGCTAACCTGCGACGATGATTCGACGCACTCTGGCCTGCATGCTCACCCTCGGCCTGGTCGCCTGCGCGACCCAGCCGAAGTCCCCACCGTCTTCGCCCCAGGCCAGCAGTACGCCGCGCCAGCCCGCCACCAAGGCCCATGGCCCGGCCGAGGCAGCACCTGAAGCTACCGCAGCCACCGCGCCGCCGGTCGATCTCACCCCGGTGCCGTTCGAGACCGCGCGGGCGCGCTTCATTGCCGATACCGCCAAGCGTTATGGCCTGAAGCCGGAGCAGATCAGCAGCGTGCTGGACCAGGCGCAGGTGCGCCAGGCGATCATCGCCGCGATGTCGCGCCCGGCCGAGCGGGTCAAGCCGTGGAACGAATACCGGCCGATGTTCATCAGCAAGGCACGCATTGATGGTGGCCGCGCGTTCCTGGCCGAACACCGCGCTGAACTGGATCGCGTGCAGCAGCGCACCGGCGTGCCGGCCGAAGTGATCGTGGCGATCATCGGCGTGGAAACCAGCTACGGCAAGAACGCCGGCAGCCATCGTGTGCTCGATGCGCTGTACACGCTGGCCTTCTATTACCCGCGCAGCGGCGATCCGGCCAAGCTGGAACGCGAAGTGCGCCGCGAGCTGTTCTTCCGCGATGAGCTGGCCAAGCTGTTCGAACTGGGGCGCGAAGAAAAGCTCGACATCACCACGCTCAAGGGCAGCTATGCCGGTGCGATGGGCATGGGCCAGTTCATGCCGTCCAGTTACCTTGATTACGCGGTGGACGGCAACGGCGATGGCCGTCGCGACCTGTTCAACAGCTACGACGACGTGTTCTCGTCGATCGCCAACTACTTCGTCAAAAAGGGCGGCTGGGTGCGTGGCGGCCAGGTGGCCGTGCCGGCTACGCTGGCGCCGGGCCGCGATGAGTTCAACCCGACCGAGTGGATGCCCACCTGGTCGCTGGCCGACCTGGCGCAGCGTGGCTACCAGCCCAGCGCGCCGGTGCAGCCGGGCGCCACCGCCACTCCGATCACGCTTGAAGGCAGCACCGGCAAGCAGTACTGGCTGGGCTTCCAGAACTACTACGCGATCACCCGCTACAACCTCTCGAAGATGTACGCGATGGCCGTGTTCCAGCTGTCCCAGGCCATCGCCGGACAGGAGCTGCCCCCGGCATGAACATCAGATGGCTGGTCCCGAGCTTGATCGTCCTCGCGCTGGCGGCCTGCAGCAGCGCGCCGAAGAAGCCGGCCACGGCCGGTCATGGTGGCAAGTCCAGCGGCACGCTGGTGCAGGGCCGCGGTTCGCGACCGGCGCACTGCCCGGAAGGTTCGCCCTATGCGGCAGCCAAGGAAGACCTGAGCACCCGCGGCAACTACACTGCCGGTGGCCTGTACAAGCCCGGGGTGAAGGACAGCACGCCCACCTACATTCCCAACGTGGCCTGCATTCCCGAGCCGGAAGTGACCGCTGAGGAACGTTCGGCGATCGGCAACAAGTCGCCCTACGTGGTGCTGGGCAAGTCGTACAACGTGCTTGACGACACCCGCAACTACGTCGAGCGCGGCACCGCGTCGTACTACGGCGCCAAGTTCCATGGCCGCCTGACCTCCAACCGCGAGGTCTACGACATGTACCAGTTCACCGCCGCGCACAAGACGCTGCCGCTGCCCAGCTTCGCCCGCGTGACCAATCTGGACAACGGCGAGTCGGTGATCGTGCGCGTCAATGATCGTGGCCCGTTCCATGATGGCCGCGTGGTCGATCTCAGCTACGCCGCCGCTGTGCGGCTGGGCATCACCCAGCGCGGTACCGGCAACGTCGAGGTGCGCGCGCTGCAGCCGGGTGAGAGCAACCTGATGGCGCAGAAGCCGTCGCGTCGCGAGCGTCGCGCTGCTGAAGCCGCCGCCGCCGTGGCCAGTGCGCGCCCGGTGCCGGCTCCGCGTGCTTCCACCGACAGCGACATCGATCGCCTGGTCAACCGCCTGCCCACCGATGGCGCCCCGGCGCGTGGCCAGCCGGCCACCACCCAGGGCGTGGCCAGCACCGTGCCGGACGTGGCGGTCAGCAGCCTGCCGCCGAGCGCGCCGCCGGTGCGCAGTACGGCACCGGCATCGGCCGTGGTGGCCAGTGCTGCCCCGCGCGCGGTGGTACCGGCACCGGTGCGTGCCACCCCGGCCGCACCCAGCCTGTCGCAGCAGGTGGTCGGCGCGGTGATGGTGCAGGTCGCCAGCTTCTCCAACCGCGACAACGCCAACCGCGCGATGGGCCAGCTCAGTGCCGCCGGCATCGTGGGCGCGACCATCAGCGACATCGCCGCCGGTGGCCGTACCCTGTTCCGCCTGCGCGTTCCTGCCAGCGACCATGCCAGTGCTGCGGAACTTGTCGGTCGCATCGCCGGTCTTGGCCTGGGTTCGCCGCAGATCGTCAAGGATTGATCCGCCCGGGCCGGTGCTGCCGGCCCATGCTCCCCCGGCCTTACAATGGCCGTTACGTTCCACCCTCCATTCCCGGCCGTCCCCTGGAGCCTGCTGTCCAATGAATTTCCGTTCCGCCGCCACCGCCCTGGCCGCCACCCTGGTGGTGGGCCTGGCTTCCGCCCAGACGCCGCTGCCGACTCCGGCCACGCCGGCGCCCGCCGCTGCCGCTGCCGCCCCGGCCACCGTCGCCACTCCGCCGGCCCCGGCGCCGAGCGTGTCCAAGGCCTGGGTGCTGATGGATTACGCCACCGGCCAGGTGCTGGCCGGTGAAAACGTCCACGAGCAGCTGGCCCCGGCCAGCATCACCAAGGTGATGACGTCCTACGTGATCGCCGCCGAGGTCAAGAACGGCAAGGTCCGTGCAGATGACCAGGTGATGATGAGCGAGCGCGCCTGGCGCGAAGGTGGCGCCGGTACCGACGGCAGCTACAGCGGCTTCCCTGTCAACCAGACTGCACGCCTGGAAGACATGGAAAAGGGCATGGCGATCCAGTCCGGCAATGACGCCGCGATCGCCCTGGCCGAACACGTGGCCGGCAGCGAAGAAGCCTTTGCCTCGCTGATGAACAGCTACGCCGCCAAGATCGGCATGAAGGACTCGCACTTCGTCAACGCGCACGGCCTGACCGCGCAGGGCCACCACAGCACCGCGTACGACCTGGCACTGCTGGGCCGCGCGATGGTGCGCGATTACCCGGAAACCTACGCGTACAACAAGATCAAGGAATTCCAGGTCGGCAACATCAAGCAGCCGAACCGCAACCTGCTGCTGTGGCGCGATGGCAGCGTGGACGGCATCAAGACCGGCCACACCTCCGAGGCGGGCTACTGCCTGATGAGCTCGGCCCAGCGTGGCGACCAGCGCCTGATCGCGGTGGTGCTGGGTGGTGCGTCTGAGAAGCAGCGTGCCGATGACAGCCTGGCCCTGCTGAACTGGGGCTTCCGCTTCTTCGAGACCCATCGCCTGTACGAGCCGGGCAAGGCCGTGGCCGAGCACAAGGTCTGGAAGGGCACCACCGACAAGGTGCAGCTGGGCGTGGCCCAGCCGATGCTGGTCAGCGTGCCGCGCGGCCGCTACAACGACCTGAAGCCGAGCATCGACGTGCCCAAGACCCTGGAAGCACCGTTCACCGCTGGCCAGCAGATCGGCACCGTGAAGGTCACCCTGGATGGCAAGGTCATCGCCGAGGCACCGCTGGTGGCCGTGGCTGCCGTCGAGCAGGCCGGCTTCTTCAAGCGCCTGTGGGACAGCTTCTGGATGTGGTGGGAATCGGAATGATCCACGCCCCGGTGTGGTGAAGGAAAAGGCCGGCAAATGCCGGCCTTTTTTCTTCTCTCCTTTGGAATCGCGATGCAGGCTTGAATGGAGAACCTTGAAGCTTCAGGGGGTCTGCTGCTGGATGTACCGGTAGGCACGCTCAGCCAGTGCCTCGGTCTCGGCCGAACACAGGTGGGCGCGGCCGTCGTTGACCACGCCCATGCTGTTTACCCCCACGACGACTCCATGGCCGCTGTCGAAATCGAAGTCTTCCAGTACCGGTCCTCCGCTGGAGCCCGGGCCCTGCACGCAGGCAAGGCCCCACTGAAGAATTTTCTCCGAACCGAAGGGTCGACACGCCGAAAGTTCAACGCGTGCAGTGGCGCAATAGGCCAGTTGCTGGCCGGTGTATTCGGGATTTCCGAATTCGTACCAGGGCGTCGGGGGGATGAGGCCGATGCCATTGGCTGAAACGGGGTAGCCGAACGTAACGCGGGGACCGGCTGCGGGTCGCTCATCGAAGCGGATGGCCTGGCTGCCAGCGTGGCGCGCCGGTCCTTCGCCGGATGCACCGGTGTGGGTCTGCAGGAAACTGGTGTCGAGTGCGCCGGAAATCGAGGCCTGCGGTGCGACGATCCGCCGTATTGGGTACCTTCCCAGCGGGGCAGTGCCATTCTCGAAATATGGTGCGAAGAGAAGGTGGTGGCTCCAGTGGACCGCACCTTGCTCGTCCAGCTGCGCAAGGCAATGCCACGCTGTCACCAGGATGTCGCCACCAAGGCTGTCGACCACGGTGGCGGTGCACGAAGCGTCCTTGCCATCCGGGCGTGTCAGGAAAAGCCGCCCGACACCCACAGGGTGTGGTCCTGTGCCCCGCCACGGGTCACCGTCGGTCTGCAGAGGATCCTGCCCCGGCGGCTTGATGGGAGCGTCTCCCTTGTCGGGCACAGCAGCCAGTCTTTCGTTCGTCCAGTAGGCGAGGATCTCTTCCTGGGAGGTCTCCATCCAGTGTTCAACCAGATCGCCAGCCGACGCAGTGGTCGGGAATGTGGCGCATGCGGTGATTGCTATACCCGATGCCATGCGAAACGCATGTCGGTGTTGGTGCATGACAGGCCCTCTGCTCGGAGTGCTAACAGAGATAGCGTGGCGCCAGCGGTAGTGCCATGAGACAAGTTGTACTTTCAGCCCACTTCGTCGATGGCCTGTGATCGGGTGGACCCTTTCGAGGTTCAACGCGGCCTGGAGGTCACCTGTTTCGGCCTTTGCCTGGGCAATGCCGCCGGGTCATGCCCGGCGGACGATGTGCCTTATGCAGCGAGCGGCGCAAACCGGTGTGCCGACCAACGGTCGGCACCCACCCGCTTCACCATCAGCCCCTCGC
>NZ_JAWIRW010000031.1:0-19663 GCF_036319985.1 Stenotrophomonas sp. SMYL89
AGAGGCGGGGCGGTGTGGGTGGGCAGGACCGTTGGCGCCATGGATGGCGCCATCGAGCCCCCAAGGATGGGTTTACGGCGTGTCCTGACCACCCACACCGCCCCGCCATCCCACGGAATGCCGCATCGGCTTTTGCTTTTGCCGTTGCCGTTGATTGCAGCAGGTGCAGGGCTGCAAGCCCTGCCGAAAAACCCTTACCGCACTTGTTCCTGCTTGCGCACGATCGCCATCGCGATCTCCAGCGACTGCTCGTAATTCAACCGCGGATCCACCGTCGAACGATACGCACGCTCCAGGTCACGCTCGGTCAGCTCGCGCGCGCCACCGGTGCATTCGGTCACGTCCTCGCCGGTCAGTTCCAGGTGCACGCCACCCAGGCGCGTGCCTGCCGCGGCATGCAGGTCGAACGACATCTCCACTTCGCCACGCACGTTGTCGAAGCGGCGCGTCTTGAACCCGTTGGCGGTGCTCTCGGTGTTGCCATGCATCGCATCGCACACCCACAGCACCCGACGACCATCGCGCTTGACCGCGTCCAGCAGCGGCGGCAGCTTCTCGGCAATCTGCGCGGCGCCCATGCGGTGGATGAAGCTCAGGCGGCCCGGCTCGTCATGCGGGTTGAGCACGTCGATCAGGCGCAACAGCTGGTCCGGCGTCACCGACGGGCCGACCTTGATCGCGATCGGGTTGCGCACGCCACGCAGGTATTCCACGTGCGCGCCATCGAGCGCGGCGGTGCGCATGCCGATCCACGGGTAATGCGTGCTCAGGTTCAACCAGCCCTGCTGGCGCGGCACCTGCCGGGTCAGCGCCTGCTCGTAGGGCAGCAGCAGCGCTTCGTGCGAGGTGTAGAAATCGATGCGGTTGAGGTTGTGCACGCGAGCCCCAGCCAGGGTCTCCATGAAGTGCACCGCGTCGCCGATCGAGGCCACCATCTTCTGGTACTCGGCGGCCAGCGGCGAGTGGCTTACCCACTCCAGGTTCCAGTATTCGGGGTGGTGCAGGTCGGCGAAACCACCGTCGATCAGCGCGCGCACGAAGTTCATCGTCATCGCCGAATGCGCGTGGGCCTGCAGCATCCGCTTCGGGTCCGGCAGGCGTGCTGCTTCGGTGAAGGCCGGCGCGTTGATCACATCGCCGCGGTAGCTGGGCAGGGTCACGCCGTCGCGGGTCTCGGTATCGGCCGAGCGGGGCTTGGCGTACTGGCCGGCGAAGCGGCCGACGCGGATCACCGGCTGGCGCAGGCCGTGCACCAGCACCAGGCTCATCTGCAGCAGCACCTTCAGGCGGTTGGAGATGGTGCCCGATTCGCAGTCGCTGAAATTCTCGGCGCAGTCGCCCCCCTGCAGCAGGAAGCGCTTGCCCTCCTGGGCCTCGGCCAGCTGCTGCTTCAGCGCCAGGATCTCCCATGAGGTGACCAGCGGCGGCAGCCGCTTCAGCTCGTGCAGGGCCGCGTCCAGCGCCACCGGGTCTGGATAGGTCGGCATCTGCAGCGCGGTCTTGCCACGCCAGCTCTCCGGCGACCAGCCAGCGCCAGCAGCTGTCGCGGCAGGATCGGGGACAGGCGAAACGGCTGACAGACTCATTGCAGACTTCCGGAGGTGGGGGACGTTCATGGTCGCAGAGCCGACCGCTGTCGCAAAGGGTCGAACGCCGTCTGCACATGACTGAACGCCGGGGAAAGGGCATCGCGATCGGCCAAAAGCCGCATGCCCAAGGCCAGCCGGACAGGCGCATGATTCGCCACGCACTGTTACGAAGTAACACTCAATCCCCATTGGCCCCTTCCACAGCCTATCCGCCATGAAGCCCTCGCCCCTCGCTACCGGCATCACCTTCGCCCTGGCCAGCCTGCCCGCCTTCGCCTTGGCAGCCGACGACACCTCTTCGTCCGTCAAGGACCTGGACGCGGTCACCGTCCACGCCCAGCTCGACCAGGCCCGCAACACGCTGTCGCCGGACATCGGCAGCAGCCAGTACCAGATCACTGCCGAGGACATCCAGAAACAGCCGTTGGGCGCCTCCGCGCCGCTCAGCCAGGTGCTGCTGCAGGCCCCGGGCGTGGTCCAGGACTCCTATGGCGGCGTGCATGTGCGTGGCGACCACGCCAATCTGCAGTACCGCATCAACGGCGTGCTGCTGCCCGAATCGATCTCCGGCTTCGGCCAGACCCTGGACGCGCGCACCATCAAGAGCATCCGCCTGATGGACGGCGCGCTGCCGGCACAGTTCGGCGAGCGCACCGCGGCGGTGGTCGACATCACCACCCGCAACGGTGCCGAGCTGGGCAACGGCGGCAGCGCGGGGCTGACCACCGGCTCGTTCGGCAAGGTCAATCCGAATGCCTCCTGGTGGGGCAGCCAGGGGCGCTGGAGCTGGTTCCTGACCGGCAACTACGATCAGAACGATGTCGGCCTGGAGAATCCCACCAACACGCGCAAGCCGTTGCACGACGACACGCACCAGGGCAAGGCATTCGCCGACCTGACCTACCTGGTCAATGAGAGCACCCGCCTGAGCGTGTTTGCCGGCTTCGCCAACAACCGCTTCCAGATTCCGGTCAATCCAGGCCAGGCGCCGCAGTTCGGCTATCTCGATACCTCCACCTTCGATTCCAGCCAGCTGGATGAAACCCAGCGCGAGACCACCCGTTTCGGCATGCTGGTACTGCAGGGCTCGCTGGGCAGCACCGCCTATCAGCTCTCGGCCGGGCAGCGTTACAGCGATGTCGGCTTCAATCCCGATGTCATCGGTGACCTGGTGTTCAGTGGCGTCGCCTCGCAGGTGCTGCGCAGCAATCGCGCCAACACCCTGCAGGCCGATTTCTCCACGCCGCTGGGCAACGACCACACGCTGCGCTATGGCCTGTACGGCAACTACGAGAACGCGCGGGCCAGCAGCAGCAGCTGGGTGTTCCCGGTTGACGACAACGGCCAGCAGTCCAGCACCACGCCGCTGCTGATTGCCGATCGCAGCGCGTTCCACGCCAGCACGCTGGCACTGTACGTGCAGGACGAGTGGAAGATCGGCGAGGACTGGACCGTGAACTACGGCCTGCGCGGCGACCGCTACAGGGCCTTCGGCCGCAGCGAGGGCCAGCTCAGCCCGCGCGTGGGCGTGGTCTGGAATGCCAGCGACAGCACCACCGTGCACGCTGGCTATTCGCGCTACTTCACGCCACCGGCCAGCGAGTTGATCGCCAGCAGCGACATTGCGCTGTACGACGGCACCACCAACCAGCAACCCAGTGGCGGCAACAACACACCGCTGGCCGAGCGCAGCGACTACTACGACATCGGTCTCTCACAGCAACTGGGCGAGCACCTGACGCTCGGCCTGGATGCCTACGATCGGCGCGTCACGCGCCTGCAGGATGAAGGCCAGTTCGGCGCCGCCTACATCTACTCGACCTTCAACTATCGCCGTGGCCACATCCGCGGCCTGGAGTTCAGCGCCGACTACAGCAACGGCCCGTTCAGCGCCTACTTCAACGCGGCCTACAACAAGGCGATCGGCACCCAGGTCATCACCAGCCAGTACAACCTCGATCCGGATGCCCTGGCCTATGTGGCCGATCACTGGATCCACCTCGACCACGACCAGAAGCTGACGTCGTCGGGTGGCCTCAGCTACGCCTTCGCCGGGCACAACCGGATCGGCGCCAACTACGTGTTCGGCAGCGGCCTGCGTTCGGACATCGAGGGCGTGCCCAACGGCGGCGAGCTGCCGTCGTACCTGCAGGTGAACCTCAGCGCCGGGCATGACTTCAACGCCGACAGCGGGCATCCGCTGCATGTGCAGCTGGCGGTGATGAACGCGCTGGACCGCAGCTACCAGCTGCGCGACGGTGGCGGCGTGGGTGTGTTCGCCCCGCAGTGGGGACCACGCCGCGGTGCCTACCTGAGCCTGCAGCAGGATTTCTGATCAGACAGGGGTCAGATCCCTTTCCGCAGGAAAGGGCTCTGCCCCCGCACCGGAAATGGGGTTGGGAAAGGGGTCAGATCCCTTTGCGATGCAAAGGGATCCGACCCCGTCCTGCCTTCAGCGCCTGACCTTGCGCAGCGACACCACCAGCGCCCACAGCGCCAGCAGCACGAACCACACGCCCGACCACATCGGCATGGTCAGGCCCAGGAACGTCCAGTCGATGTTGCCGCAGTTGCCGGTACCGGTCAGCACCGTGCGGAACACTTCCAGCGGCCCCATGGTCTCACTCAGGAAGGCCAGCGGCGGGCCACAGGTGGAACCCATTTCCGGCGGCAGCATCTGCACGTAGACGTGGCGCGCGGCGATGCCGACACCTACTGCCGCGGCAATGAAGGCCAGCACGCCATAGGTCGCGCGTCCCGGGCGGTTGGACGGACCATGCAGCGCACCGATCAGGAACAGCAGGCCCAGCGCAGCGAACGCCAGGCGCTGGAAGATGCACAACGGACACGGCTCCAGGCCCATCTTCAGCTGCAGGAAGATGGCGTAGCCCAGCAGGCCCGCGCAGATCAGGAAGCCCAGGAAGAACTGGGCGCGGAAGGGCCAGCGCAGTGGATTCATCGTCAACGCTCGAATGGATCAGGCGCCAAGCGTAACCGAGAGTGCGCGCCATTCGAACCGCTACAGGTGACGCCTGTCGGAACGGTGCGGGTCAGATCCCTTTGCGAATGCAAAGGGCTCTGACCCGCGGTACTGCCTGCATGGGGTCAGAGCCCGTGCCTGCGGCACGGGATCCGACCCCGCAGAAACGCAAAAGCCCGGCAGAGGCCGGGCTTTCGCTGTGTCGCGTTGGAGCGGTCCGATTACTCGGCCACTTCCTCGGCCACGACCGGACGGTCGACCAGTTCGACGTAGGCCATCGGCGCGTTGTCGCCGGCGCGGAA
Source organism: Stenotrophomonas sp. SMYL89 (assembly GCF_036319985.1). Taxonomy (NCBI): domain Bacteria; kingdom Pseudomonadati; phylum Pseudomonadota; class Gammaproteobacteria; order Lysobacterales; family Lysobacteraceae; genus Stenotrophomonas; species Stenotrophomonas sp. SMYL89. Next base: position 4,872 of record NZ_JAWIRW010000031.1, read on the forward strand.
GCCGCACTTCAGCAGGCGCAGGTAGCCGCCCGGACGGTTCGCGTAGCGCGGGCCCAGGATGGTGAACAGGTTGCCCACGGCTTCGTTGTCGCGCAGGCGGGCGAAGGCCAGACGGCGGTTGGCGACGGAGTCGACCTTGGCCAGGGTGATCAGCGGCTCGGCAACGCGGCGCAGTTCCTTGGCCTTCGGCAGGGTGGTCTTGATCAGCTCGTGCTTGAACAGCGAGGCAGCCATGTTCTTGAACATCGCTTCGCGGTGGGCGCTGGTGCGGCTGAACTTACGGCCAGACTTCTGGTGACGCATGGTGATATTCCTTGGTTAATGATGAGGCTGTGTGGATCGTTGTCGCCATCCTGGCGTTGCTGCGCGGACTGCGGTTGGTCCTGGCCATCCATCCTGGACGACCTGCCCGCGAACCTTGGGTTCGTCGTGGCATGTTGTGTTGCGTTGAAGGCTCCACCGCGAACGGTGGAGCCCTCAGGCATTACCGATATCAGCCCAGCATGCCGTGGCTGACGACGCCGGCCGGCGGCCAGTTCTCCAGCTTCATGCCGAGCGACAGGCCGCGCTGAGCCAGCACTTCCTTGATCTCGGTGAGCGACTTCTTGCCCAGGTTCGGGGTCTTCAGCAGCTCCACTTCGGTCTTCTGGATCAGATCGCCGATGTAGTAGATGCTTTCAGCCTTCAGGCAGTTGGCCGAACGCACGGTCAGCTCCAGATCGTCGATCGGGCGCAGCAGCACCGGATCCACGCCGTTGTTGGCCGGCTTGGCCGCACCGCGGTCGCGGTGGGTGAAGTCACCGAACACCGACAGCTGGTCGCTGAGGATGTCGGCGGCGGTGCGCACGGCTTCCTCGGCATCGATGGTACCGTTGGTCTCGATATCGATGACCAGCTTGTCCAGGTCGGTACGCTGTTCGACGCGGGCCGCTTCCACGGCATAGGCGACGCGGCGGACCGGCGAGAACGAGGCATCCAGGACCAGGCGGCCGATGGCACGGGTTTCTTCGTCCGGACGACGACGCGCGGCAGCCGGCTGGTAGCCGAAACCACGTTCGATCTTCAGACGCATGTTGACTGCCGTGTCCTTGGTCAGGTGGCAGATCACATGGTCGCCGTTCAGGATCTCCACATTGTGGTCGACCTTGATGTCGGCAGCGGTGACAACGCCCGGGCCCTGCTTGGACAGGGACAGGGTGGCGCTGTCGCCGGAGTGCATACGGATGGCCACGTCCTTGAGGTTCAGCAGGACTTCGAGCACGTCCTCCTGCAGACCTTCGACCGTGGTGTACTCATGCAACACGCCGTCGATTTCGACTTCCGTGATGGCGAAGCCCGGGATGGACGACAGCAGCACGCGACGCAGGGCATTACCCAGCGTATGCCCGTAACCCCGCTCCAAAGGTTCGATAACGACCTTTGCACGGGTGTCGGTAAGGCGTTCGATCTGCGGACCGCGAGGACGCAGAACCTGGTTGGCGGTAACCGTCATGTTGCGGGTTCTCCTAGTGAACCCCCGGCCGTCGCCGGGGGCTCTCCAATGTGAATTACTTCGAATACAGCTCGACGATCAGCGCTTCGTTGATGTCCGCAGGCAGATCCGAACGATCCGGAACAGCCTTGAAGATACCGGTGAACTTGCCGGAATCCACTTCAACCCACGACGGGCTCAGGTCATGCTGGGCGGCGACGGTCAGGGCTTCCTGGACGCGCAGCTGCTTGGCAGCCTTTTCAGACAGGGCGATGGCGTCGCCAGCCTTGACCTGGTACGAAGCCAGGTTGACCGACTTGCCATTCACGGTGACGCCGCGGTGCGACACCAGCTGACGGGCAGCCGGACGGGTCACGGCGAAGCCCATGCGGTAGACGACGTTGTCCAGGCGGGTTTCCAGCAGCTGCAGCAGGTTCTCGCCGGTGTTGCCCTTCTTGGTCGAGGCCTTCTTGTAGTAGTTGCGGAACTGACGCTCCAGCAGGCCGTAGATACGCTTGACCTTCTGCTTTTCACGCAGCTGGGTAGCGTAGTCGGACAGCTTGCCCTTGCGGGCAGTGGCGCCGTGCTGGCCGGGCTTCTGCTCCAGCTTGCACTTGGAGTCCAGCGCACGCGCCGGGCTCTTCAGGGACAGGTCGGCGCCTTCGCGACGGGCGAGCTTACAGGTAGGACCGATATAACGAGCCATTTCTTATCGCTCCCTTTAGACGCGACGCTTCTTCGGCGGACGGCACCCGTTGTGCGGGATAGGCGTCACGTCGATGATGTTGGTGATCTTGTAGCCGACGTTGTTCAACGAACGCACGGCCGACTCACGGCCCGGACCCGGGCCCTTGATGCGGACTTCCAGCGACTTCACGCCGTAGTCCAGCGCAGCGCGACCGGCCTTTTCAGCAGCCACCTGGGCAGCGAACGGGGTCGACTTGCGCGAACCGCGGAAGCCAGCGCCACCGGAGGTCGCCCACGACAGAGCGTTGCCCTGGCGGTCGGTGATGGTGACGATGGTGTTGTTGAACGAAGCGTGGACGTGGGCAACGCCGTCGGTGACGACGCGCTTGATCTTCTTCTTGGTCTTAGCAGCGGGCTTAGCCATTTCTCAGTCCCTTACTTCTTGATCGCCTTGCGCGGACCCTTGCGGGTGCGGGCGTTGGTACGGGTGCGCTGGCCACGCAGCGGGAGGCCACGACGGTGACGCAGGCCGCGGTAGCAGCCCAGGTCCATCAGGCGCTTGATCGCGATGCCGATTTCACGGCGCAGATCGCCTTCCACGATGTACTTGCCGACTTCGGCGCGCAGGCGCTCGATTTCCGGCTCCGACAGATCGCGGATCTTGGTGGTCGAAGCAACGCCTGCGACTTCGCAGACCTTCTTCGAACGGGTACGGCCGATGCCGTAAATGCTTTGCAACCCGACCCAGACGTGCTTCTGGGCTGGCAGGTTGACGCCTGCAATACGCGCCATGACGCGGTTCTCCAGCTGAGTGATGGCCGACAGCGCGCCTCGGGCACGCCAATCCGGCAGGATGGATCAAAAAAGTGAACTAGCGATACTAACAAGGTTCCGGTTTACATGGAAGCCCGTGAAACCATTGGTTTCATGAACCCGGCCTGGGGAGTGTGCCCAGGCTCCGGCGCCGGATGGGGTTGGACCTGGGGTTTCCCCCGGGGCCGCCCGCGCTACTCCAGCGCGGGACCACCTCATCACACCCCCACCCGGAACCGCTGCGGGGGCCGCCCTTCGTTTGTGTGGCCGGAGTCCGCGAAGCGGAGGGACCATCACGTCAGGAAGACGAAAGTATAACAGGCCAATCAGCCGCGGGCAAAACCGCCGCGGTTGCCGCCCTTCAGGTTGGCCTTCTTCAGCAGGCTCTCGTACTGGTGGGACATCAGGTGCGCCTGCACCTGGGCGATGAAGTCCATCACCACCACCACCACGATCAGCAGCGAAGTACCGCCGAAGTAGAACGAGGCGTTCAGCTGCGTGCGCATCAGTTCCGGCAGCAGGCAGACAATCACCAAGTAGGCCGAACCCGCTGCGGTCAGGCGGGTCAGCACGCCGTCGATGTAGTCGGCGGTGGCCTTGCCCGGACGGATGCCCGGAATCAGCGCGCCGGACTTCTTCAGGTTGTCGGCGGTTTCCTGCGAGTTGAACACCAGCGCGGTGTAGAAGAACGCAAAGCCGGTGATCAGTGCGGCGAACACGATCATGTGCAGCGGTTCGCCCGGGCCCAGGGCATTGGCGACCTTCTGCAGAACCTGGCCGAAGCTGCTCTGGTTGGCCGCCTGGCCGGACCACATGGCCAGGGTGGCCGGGAAGGCCAGCAGGCTCGAGGCGAAGATCGCCGGGATGACGCCGGCCATGTTGAGCTTCAGCGGCAGGAACGAGGTCTGGTTCATGTACGCGTTGCGACCGCCCTGGCGGCGCGCGTAGTTGACCGTGATCCGGCGCTGGCCACGCTCGACGAACACCACGAAGAAGGTGAAGGCGAGCACGACGATGGCGATCAGCAGCAGCTGGATGAACTGGATGTTGCCGTCGCGGTAGGCGTCGAAGGTGTGGATGACCGCACCCGGCAGGCCGGCGACGATACCGGCGAAGATGATCAGCGACACGCCGTTGCCGATGCCGCGCTCGGTGACCTGCTCACCGACCCACATCAGGAACATGGTGCCGGCGGTCAGCGCGACCACGGCGGTGAGCACGAAGCCCATGCCCGGTGCGTACACGACCGGTGCGCCCGACGGCGAGACCTGGCCCTGCAGGGCCAGCGCGATCGAGCCGCCCTGCACCACTGCCAGCAGCACGGCGCCGATGCGCGAATACTGGGTGATCTTGCGGCGGCCGGACTCACCTTCCTTCTGCATCGCCTTCAGGGCGGGGAAGATGTGCACGGCCAGCTGCATCACGATCGATGCCGAGATGTACGGCATCACGTTCAGCGCGAAGATGCTGAAACGGTGCAGGGCGCCGCCCGAGAACATGTTGAACATGTCCACGATGCCGCCGCCCTGCTGTTGCATCATGGCAAGCATGGCATCGGGATTGACGCCCGGCACCGGCACGTAGCAGCCGATGCGATAGACGATCAAAGCCCCGACGACGAACAGCAAACGTTGGCGAAGTTCAGTGAACTTGCCCATTCCGCCCGCGAGGTTACCGATGCCAGCTTGCGCCATGATTTTCTTACTCCGTTACGCTGCCGCCGGCAGCTTCGATCGCGGCCTTGGCACCAGCCGTGGCAGCAATACCCTTCAGGGTGAACGCCTTGGTCACTTCGCCCTTGACGACGACCTTGGCCTTCTTGGCAGTGCTCGGGACCAGCTTGGCAGCACGCAGGGCGGCGAAGTCGATCTCACCGGCCGGCAGCTTGTCCAGCGCGTACAGCAGCACTTCAGCGGTGTCCTTGGCGATCGGCGAACGGAAGCCGATCTTCGGCAGACGACGCTGCATGGGGGTCTGGCCGCCTTCGAAGCCAGCCTTGATCTTGCCGCCACCCTTGCGGGCGAACGAACCCTTGTGGCCGCGGCCGGCAGTCTTGCCCAGGCCCGAGCCGATACCGCGACCGACGCGGGTACGCTCGGTGCGGGCGCCCGGTGCCGGGCTCAGTTCATTGAGACGCAGAGTCATGGTCGATTACTCCTCAACCTGGACGAGGTACTGAACCTTGTTGATCAGGCCGCGCACCTGCGGGCTGTCCTTCAGTTCACGCACATCGTTGAGCTTGTTCAGGCCCAGGGCACGCACCGACAGGCGGTGACGCGACTGGGTGCCACGCAGGCCACGCACCAGGCGGACCTTGACAGTCTTGTTGGACTCATTAGCCATGGTTGAGTTCCTCCACCTTCTTGCCGCGCTTGGCCGCGATGCGGGCCGGCGACTGCGCAGCAGACAGGCCCTTCACGGTGGCACGCACCAGGTTGATCGGGTTGCGCGAACCGGTGGCCTTGGCCAGCACGTTCTTCACGCCAACGGCTTCCAGCACGGCGCGCATGGCACCGCCGGCGATCACACCGGTACCTTCCGAAGCCGGCTGCATGAACACGCGGGCTGCGCCGTGACCATCCTTGATGGTGTGCCACAGGGTGCCGTTGTTCAGGTCAACGCTGACCAGGTTCTTGCGGGCCTGTTCCATCGACTTCTGGATGGCGACCGGCACTTCGCGGGCCTTGCCATAACCGAAACCGACCTTGCCTTCGCCGTCGCCGACAACGGTCAGGGCGGTGAAGGTGAACTGGCGGCCACCCTTGACGGTCTTGCTGACGCGGTTGACCGCGACCAGCTTTTCGATCATGCCGTCGTCGATCTTCTCTTCGCGGTTACGGTCGCGATCGCGACCCCGCTGCTGACGCTCTTCTGCCATGTTGATTCCTTGGTTGTTTGGGTATGTACGGCTCGAGGCCGCTTATGGTTGTGGAATGTCGCGTTGTCCCGGTGAACCACTGCAGAAGAGTGGCGCCGTCCCGCCTCACTCAGGCGGGCGAGCAGGCGGGCAGGAGACCACAGGTCCCCTGCCCTTATCCCTTAGAACTGCAGGCCGGCTTCGCGGGCGGCTTCTGCCAGGGCCTTGATGCGGCCGTGGTAGCGGTAGCCCGAACGATCGAAGGCAACCTTCTCGACGCCGGCGGCCTTGGCGCGCTCAGCGACGATACGGCCGACCTTGGCGGCGGCATTGGCGTTCTTGCCGTTCTTCAGGCCTTCCTTGACGTCGGTCTGGGTGGTGTTGGCGGCAGCCAGCACCTTGGAACCGTCGGCGGTGAAGACCTGGGCGTACAGGTGCTGGCCGGTGCGCAGCACCGACAGGCGGGCGACGCCGAGCTCACGGATGTGGGCGCGGGTCGACTTGGCGCGACGCAGGCGGGCGATGTTCTTGTTCATGATGTTTTTCCTTTGAAAGCGGAAGCGCCTAATTAGGCCTTCTTGGCTTCCTTACGGATGATGACTTCGTCGGAGTACTTCACGCCCTTGCCCTTGTACGGCTCCGGCTTGCGGAACGCACGGATCTTGGCGGCAACTTCACCGACGACCTGCTTGTCAGCGCCCTGGACCAGGATCTCGGTCTGGGTCGGGGTGGTGATGGTGATGCCTTCCGGCGCCACGAACACGACCGGGTGCGAGAAGCCCAGGGACAGGCTCAGGTCCTTGCCCTGCATGGCAGCGCGGTAACCCACGCCGACCAGCTCCAGCTTGCGCTCGAAGCCTTCGGACACGCCCTTGACCATGTTGGACAGGATCGCACGCACGGTACCGGTCAGTGCGACCAGCTCGGCGTTCTCGGTGCTCAGGGTGGCAACGCCGTTGTCGACGTTGATGGCAATACCGGCCGGCTTGGCCAGCGACAGGGTGCCCTTCGGGCCCTTGGCGGTGACGCTGTCCGACTGGACGTTCAGTTCAACCTTACCCAGGGTAATCGGCTTCTTGGCTACGCGGGACATAGTTCTACTCCTTTCGCCTTAGGCCACGAAGCACAGGACTTCGCCGCCGACGCCCAGCTGGCGCGCCTGCGCATCAGTCATGATGCCCTTGGAGGTGGAAATGATGGAGATACCCAGGCCGTTCATGACCTTCGGCAGCTCGCTCTTGCCGCGGTACTGGCGCAGGCCCGAACGCGAGAAGCGCTTCAGGGTCGCGATGACCGGCTTGCCTTCGAAATACTTCAGCACGATTTCCAGCTCGGACTTGTTGTTTTCCAGCTGGGTCACGCGCAGGTCGGTGATGTAACCCTCGTCCTTCAGGACCTGGGCGATCGCAACCTTGATCTTGGACGACGGGGCCTTCACCGTCTGCTTGCCTACCGCGGCCGCATTCTTGATGCGGACCAGCAGGTCGGCGATGGGATCAGTCATGCTCATATGAGTACCTTTGAGTGCACCGATATCCGCTTTCGCGAAAATCTGTTGTCTCCTGGAAACGGGCCAGGTCCCTTGATGCAGCGGGCCGGAAGCCCACTCCTACGACCCCGTTTGCGCAGGGCAAGACGCGGGAGTATACGCCAAAAGAGCCCGGCTTGCGCCGGGCTCTTCGGTTTTTTGCGTCGGGAAAGCTGAATGCCTCCCCTGCCCGGTTCAGGAACCCCCGAAGGGGCTCCTGATCGCAGGGCCGGCTGGGATTACCAGCTGGCCTTGCGCAGACCCGGGACGTCGCCACGCATGGTGGCTTCACGCAGCTTGTTACGGCCCAGGCCGAACTTGCTGTAGACGCCACGCGGACGACCCGACAGCTCGCAACGGTTGCGCTGGCGGCTCGGCGACGAATCGCGCGGCAGCTTGGCCAACTTGGTTGCGGCGTCGATCTTCTCTTCGTAGGTCGCGTCCACGGAGGACACGATCTTCTTCAGAGCCGCACGCTTTTCAGCGTACTTCTTTGCCAGCTTTTCCCGCTTGATGTCGCGGTTGACCATGGAGGTCTTTGCCATTTCGGTTTCCTCGACAGATCAGTTACGGAACGGGAACTTGAACGCTGCCAGCAGCGCCTTCGCTTCCGCGTCGGTCTTCGCAGTGGTGGTGATGGCGATATCCATACCGCGGATCGCGTCGACGGCGTCGAAGTCGATTTCCGGGAAGATGATCTGCTCCTTCACACCCATGTTGAAGTTGCCGCGGCCGTCGAAGGAACGACCGGAAACACCACGGAAGTCGCGCACGCGCGGCAGCGAGATGTTGATCAGGCGATCCAGGAACTCGTACATCTTGTGGCGACGCAGCGTGGTCTTGCAGCCGATCGGCCAACCATCGCGGATCTTGAACGACGCAACCGACACACGCGACTTGGTGACAACCGGCTTCTGGCCGGAAATCTTGGTCATGTCGCCGACGGCGTTTTCCAGGATCTTCTTGTTGGTGGCCGCTTCGCCGACACCCATGTTCAGGGTGACCTTGACCAGCTTCGGCACTTCCATCGGATTGGTGTAGCCGAACTGCTTCATCAGCGCCGGCACCACTTCGTCCTTGTAGAACTTTTCGAGACGGGAACTCATCTTCTCATTCCTCAGGCGTCGAGCGCCTCACCGCTGGAGCGGAACACACGCAGTTTGCGTCCATCCTCCAGCACCTTGAAGCCAACGCGTTCGCCCTTGCCCGAAGCCGGGTTCAGAACATTCACGTTGGAGATATGGATCGAAGCTTCGCGCTCGACCACGCCGCCGGCAACACCTGCCTGCGGGTTCGGCTTGGTGTGGCGCTTGACGATGTTCACGTTGGCGACGACCACACGGTCGCCATCGACGCGGACGACTTCGCCCTGCTTGCCCTTGTCCTTGCCAGCGTTGACGACAACCTGGTCGCCCTTCTTGATACGGTTAGCCATGATTATCTCCTGTCGCTCACAGCACTTCGGGAGCGAGCGAGACGATCTTCATGAACTTCTCCGAACGAAGTTCACGAGTCACCGGCCCGAAGATACGGGTACCGATCGGCTCCTGCTTGCTGTTCAGCAGAACGGCAGCGTTGCCGTCGAAGCGGATCAGCGAGCCGTCGGCGCGACGCACACCCTTGCGGGTACGCACCACGACGGCGTCATACACTTCACCCTTCTTGACCTTGCCGCGCGGAATCGCATCCTTCACGGTGACCTTGATGATGTCGCCGATGCCGGCGTAACGGCGCTTGGAACCACCCAGCACCTTGAAGCACATCACCTGCTTGGCACCCGAATTGTCCGCGACGTCAAGGTAGCTCTGCATCTGGATCATGATTCAGACTCCTTATTCAGCCGCACGCGTGATGACTTCCACCACGCGCCAGTTCTTGGTCTTGGACATCGGAGCAATCTCGGTCACGCGGACGACATCGCCTTCCTTGCAGGCGTTGTCGGCATCGTGGGCGTGCAGCTTGGTCGAGCGCTTGATGTACTTGCCGTACAGCGCGTGCTTGACCTGACGCTCAACCAGGACGGTAACCGTCTTGTCCATCTTGTTGCTGACGACACGGCCTTCGACCGTGCGCAGCGTCTTCTTTTCAGTATTGTCGCTCATAGCGGCCATCCTTACTTCGTGCTGCCGAGCAGGGTCTTGACGCGAGCAATCTCGCGACGGACCCGGCGAATGTCGTGGGTCTTCGGCAGCTGGCCGGTGACCTGCTGCATACGGACAGAGAACTGTTCCTTACGCAGGTCGATCAGGTGGGCCTTGAGTTCGTCAGCCGACTTTTCACGGAGAGTTTTGATATCCATCAGCGCACCGTACGGGTCACGAAAGTGGTGGTGACCGAGAGCTTGGCGGCGGCCAGGCGGAACGCCTCGCGAGCCACTTCCTCGGAAACACCCTCGATTTCATAGATCATGCGGCCGGGCTGGATCTGGGCCACCCAGTATTCCACGTTGCCCTTACCAGAACCCATTCGGACTTCGATGGGCTTCTTGGTGATGGGCTTGTCGGGGAACACGCGGATCCACATCTTGCCGCCGCGCTTGACGTAGCGGCTGATCGAGCGGCGGGCCGCTTCGATCTGACGCGCGGTCAGCTGACCGTGTGCGGTTGCCTTCAGGCCGTATTCGCCGAAGCTGACAGCGTTGGCGCTCCAGCTCAGGCCATCGTTACGGCCCTTGTGTACCTTGCGGTACTTGGTTCGCTTGGGTTGCAACATTGTCGTTACCTCGCTTCACGGGCCGGGCGCTGACGGTCACCACGGTCGCCGCGATCGTGACGATCGTTGCGCGACGGGGTGTCGTCCTGCTTTTCCTGGCCAACCTGGGAGAAATCGAAGACCTCGCCCTTGTAGATCCAGACCTTGATGCCGATGATGCCGTAGGTCGTCTTGGCTTCAGCGAAGCCATAGTCGATGTCGGCACGCAGGGTGTGCAGCGGCACGCGGCCTTCGCGGTACCACTCCGAACGGGCAATTTCTGCACCGTTGAGGCGGCCACCGACGTTGACCTTGATGCCCAGGGCACCCAGGCGCATCGCGTTGCCGACCGAGCGCTTCATTGCACGGCGGAACATGATGCGACGCTCCAGCTGCTGGGCGATCGACTCGGCAACGAGCTGCGCGTCCAGTTCCGGCTTGCGCACTTCGGTGACGTTGATGTGCGCCGGGACGCCCATCATCTCGCTCACTTCCTTGCGCAGCTTCTCGATGTCCTCACCGCGCTTGCCGATCACCACGCCCGGACGGGCGGTGTGGATCGTCACGCGAGCGGTCTTGGCCGGACGCTCGATCAGGATCTTGCTGATGCCGGCCTGAGCCAGCTTCTTGCGCAGCATTTCGCGCACTTTCAGGTCGGCTGCCAGGTAACCAGCGAACTCGGCCTTGTTGGCGTACCACTTGGAGTTCCAGTCCTTGGAAATGCCGAGGCGGATACCAATCGGATGAACTTTATGACCCATGGTCTTTTCCTTATCCGCTTACTTGGCGGCGCCCACAACCACAGTGATGTGGCTGGTGCGCTTGAGGATGCGGGTACCGCGGCCTTTCGCCCGCGCCATGAAACGCTTCAGGGTCGGACCTTCATCAACCATGATGGTCTGAACCTTCAGCTCGTCGACGTCGGCGCCCTGGTTGTTCTCGGCATTTGCAATAGCCGACTCCACCACCTTCTTGATCAGGTGGGCAGCCTTCTTGTCCGAGAACTTCAGCAGGTTGACCGCACGCTCGGCCGGCAGACCGCGCACCTGGTCAGCGACCAGACGAGCCTTCTGCGGGGAGATGCGCGCAGTGCGCAGGATGGCTTTCGCTTCCATTGTCATCTCTCCTTACTTGCCCGACTTCTTGTCACCACCGTGACCCTTGAAGGTCCGGGTGATGGCAAATTCGCCGAGCTTGTGGCCGACCATGTTCTCGTTGACGAGAACCGGGATGTGGTTCTTGCCGTTATGCACGGCAATGGTGACGCCTACCATGTCAGGCAGGATCATCGAACGGCGCGACCAGGTCTTGATCGGCTTCTTGCTGCCCGCAGCGGCCTCCACCTTCTTGACGAGGTGGTGATCGACGAACGGGCCCTTCTTGAGTGAACGTGCCATGGTCGATTAGCCCCTACGATCGCGGACGATGAACTGCTGAGTGCGCTTGTTATGGCGCGTCTTGTAACCCTTGGTCGGGACACCCCACGGGGTGACCGGATGCGGGTTACCCTGGCCGGCCTTGGCCTCACCACCACCGTGCGGGTGGTCAACCGGGTTCATGGCAGCACCACGAACGGTCGGGCGGACGCCGCGCCAACGCTTGGCACCGGCCTTGCCCAGCTTTTCCAGGCTGTGCTCGTCGTTGCCGACTTCGCCGATGGTGGCGCAGCACTCGACCGGAACCTTGCGCATTTCACCCGAGCGCAGGCGCAGGGTGGCGTAGATGCCTTCGCGAGCCACCAGCTGCACGGCCGCACCGGCGGCGCGAGCGATCTGAGCGCCCTTGCCCGGCTTCAGTTCGATGCAGTGGATGGTGGTGCCGACCGGGATGTTGCGCAGCGGCAGGGTGTTGCCAGCCTTGATCGGGGCATCCGAACCAGCGATCACCTGATCACCAGCCTTCAGGCCCTTCGGGGCAATGATGTAGCGACGCTCACCGTCGACGTAGCACAGCAGAGCGATGTGGGCGGTGCGGTTCGGATCGTATTCGATGCGTTCCACGCGCGCCGGGATGCCCAGCTTGTTGCGCTTGAAGTCGATGATGCGGTAGTGCTGCTTGGCACCACCACCGACGTGACGCACGGTGATGCGGCCATGGTGGTTACGACCACCCGAGCGGCTCTGCGACTCGACCAGCGCGGCGTGCGGAGCACCCTTGTGCAGGTCGGGAGTGACCACGCGCACGGCCGAACGGCGGCCGGGGGAAGTGGGCTTGAATTTCATCAATGGCATGGGATGTACCTCAGGCCTTGGCCGTTACATCGATCGACTGGCCATCGGCCAGGCGAACGTACGCCTTGCGCCAATCGCCGCGGCGGCCAGCACGGTTACGGAAGGACTTGTTCTTGCCCTTGACGTTGACCACGTTGACGGCTTCGACCTTGACGTCGAACAGCTGCTCAACCGCGGCCTTTACATCGGCCTTGGTGGCTTCGTTCGAAACTTCGAAGACATACTGGTTGGAGAGTTCCTGCAGGCGCGCGGTCTTTTCGGAGACACGCGGGGCACGCAGCACGCTGAAGATTTTTTCGTTGCTGTTCATGCCAGCCACTCCTCGACCTTCTTGACCGCGTCAGCGGTGATGACGACCGTGTCGGCACCCACCAGCGAGACCGGATCCAGACCCTGGACGTCACGCACCTGCACGTACGGCAGATTGCGGGCGGACAGGTACAGGTGCTCGGACGCTTCTTCGGTGACGATCAGCGGGCGCTTGCCCACTTCCAGGCCGGCCAGCTTGGCGATCAGACCCTTCGTGTTGGTCACTTCGACGTCGAAGGACTCCACGATGGTCAGACGGCCCTGACGGTTCAGCTCGGACAGGATCGCGCACATGGCGGCACGGTACTGCTTGCGATTGACCTTCTGCTCGAAGCTGCGCGGCTTGGCCGCGAAGGTGACACCGCCGCCGACGAAGATCGGAGCCGTCAGTGCGCCATGACGCGCGCCGCCGCCCTTCTGCTTCTTCGACTTCTTGGTGGTACCAGCCACTTCAGAGCGAGTCTTCTGTGCCTTGGTGCCGGCGCGACCGGCGTTGCGGTAAGCAACGACGACCTGGTGGACCAGATCTTCGCTGAAATCGCGACCGAACACGGCTTCGGAGACCGAGACCTTGTTGTTGCTACCCGTGATAACGAGTTCCATCGTCATCTCTCCTTATGCCTTGCTCGCCGGACGGACGATCACATCGCCACCCGCCGCGCCCGGAACGGCGCCGCGAACCGCGATCAGACCGCGCTCGACGTCGACCTTGACCACTTCCAGGTTCTGGGTGCTCTGCTGCACCGCGCCCATGTGGCCCGACATCTTCTTGCCCGGGAAAACGCGACCCGGGGTCTGGCGCTGGCCCAGCGAACCCGGCGCGCGATGCGACAGCGAGTTACCGTGGGTTGCATCGCCCATACGGAAGTTGTGGCGCTTGATGGTGCCCTGGAAGCCCTTACCCTTGGTGACACCCTGGACGTCGACGATCTGGCCGACTTCGAAGATGTCCGCCTTGACTTCGCCGCCAACGGCGAAATCGCCGAGCTGCGCGTCTTCAACGCGGAATTCCCACAGGCCACGACCCGCTTCCACCTTCGCCTTGGCGAAGTGGCCGGCTTCCGGCTTGTTGACCAGGGCAGCGCGACGCGCGCCGACGGTCACCTGCACGGCGCTGTAGCCGTCGGTTTCGACGGTCTTGATCTGCGCGATGCGGTTCGGGGTTGCTTCGATCAGGGTCACCGGGATGGAGCGGCCATCTTCAGTGAACACGCGGCTCATGCCAGCCTTGCGGCCCACGAAGCCCAACGAATACTTCTTCGTCATGGTCGTAGTCCTCAGGTCAGCTTGATCTGAACGTCGACGCCGGCAGCCAGTTCGAGCTTCATCAGCGCGTCCACGGTCTTGTCATTCGGGTCAACGATATCGAGCACGCGCTTGTGCGTGCGGGTCTCGTACTGGTCACGCGCGTCCTTGTCGACGTGCGGGGAAACGAGAACGGTGTAACGCTCGATCTTGGTCGGCAGCGGGATCGGGCCACGCACTTGCGCGCCGGTCCGCTTTGCCGTTTCAACGATCTCGCTGGCCGAACGGTCGATCAGACGATGATCGAACGCTTTCAGCCGGATCCGGATCTTTTGGTCCGCCATGGCGGTAGGTTCCTTCGTTAAAAGAGCGACAGACAAAGCCTCTGGGTTGCTTTGCCCCATGAAATTCCTGAATACGGACGGCCCACACTCCTGCAGGCCGACAAGGTCACTCCATAGACCTCAAAAACGTAGGCAGACCCGTTCCCAGGCCTGCCCAGACGTAGAAGCATAATGGCACGCAAGGCAGCTGTCAACAGTCGCCTGTTGACGCCGCCTGAATGGCATTGACCCTTCCTGGTCCGGGGAACACAAGGCACATCCTGTGCCTGCTTTCCCATTTGATACGCCCCGATGCCCTACCCAGGCAACATCGGGGCGCAGATACTACCAGATTACTCGATGATCTTCGAGACCACGCCGGCGCCGACGGTACGGCCGCCTTCGCGGATGGCGAAGCGCAGGCCTTCGTCCATTGCCACCGGGTTGATCAGGGTGACGACCATCTTGACGTTGTCACCCGGCATCACCATTTCGACGCCTTCCGGCAGTGCAGCTGCGCCGGTGATGTCGGTGGTGCGGAAGTAGAACTGCGGACGGTAGCCGTTGAAGAACGGGGTGTGACGGCCGCCCTCGTCCTTCGACAGGACGTAGACTTCGCCTTCGAACTTGGTGTGCG
>NZ_JAWIRW010000032.1:0-18668 GCF_036319985.1 Stenotrophomonas sp. SMYL89
CAACGGCTTTGACCGATGTGGAGGTCTTGCAGGCCTCTTTGGCGACCTGCAGTTTGAAACGCGCGTCGTATCTGTTCATGTATCCCTCGGGGTTGGATCTGGCGTCCAACTCCCGGGGGTCACTTCACCTTGGGGGCTTGGCCGCGGCATCCATGCCGCGGACACCCCCGCAACCGGACCCACCCCGCCTTCGACAGTTCTCTGCGATCTGTCGGAACCGCATTCTGCTCTGGTGGGTGTCGACCTTGGTCGACACGATTGAATTCATTCGATATCTGACAGATGTGTCGACCAAGGTCGACACCTACCAACAGCCGCATGAACCTGTCGAAGGCGGGGCACTGTGGGTTTGCGGGGTGTGAGCCGCATGGATGCTGCGACCAAGCCCCCATGGATGGGTTTACGGCGTCCCCGCAAACCCACAGTGCCCCGCCATCCCACGGAATGCTGCTCCGGCTTTTGAAGTTGAAGTCGCATTGAGCGGGTGCAGGGCTGCAAGCCCTGCCAACAAAAAACCCCGCTTGCGCGGGGTTCTCTGTGTGCTGCGGGCAGCAGGTGATTACGGGCGACGCTCCAGGGCTTCGATGTCCTTTGCCTTGGGCAACAGGTCCTGCTTGCTGACGCGCAGGAAGCCGATCGTCAGCATCGGCACCGCCACCAGGATCGAGGACAGCACCACGATCACTGCACCGATCATGTGCGTCTCGGCCAGGCCTTCCATCGAACTGCCACCGTACAGGTACAGGGCAAGCGCCGACAGGAAGAACATCACCGCGGTGATCACCGTACGCGACAGCGTCTGGTTGATCGAACGGTTCAACACTTCCATCGAGTCCACGCGCAGGCTGCGGAAGTTCTCGCGGACGCGGTCGAAGACCACGATGATGTCGTTGATAGCAAAGCCCATCACCGACAGCAGGCCGGCCAGCACGGTCAGGTCGAACTCACGGCCCAGCAGGGACACGTAAGCCACCGTCACGATCAGGTCGAACATCGCCACGATGCTGGCGGTGACCGCGAACTTCCATTCGAAGCGCACCGCGATGTAGATCAGGAAGCCGGCCAGCATGAAGATGGTGGCGTACAGGCCATTCATCGCCAGGTCCTTGCCGATCTGCGGACCCACGAACTCGTTGCGCAGCACGGTGGCCTGGTTGTCGGCCGACGACAGCGCCTTCACCACAGCGGCAGCAGTGGCCTTGTCCTCGGCGGCGGCGTCACCGGTACCCGGCGCATGCTCACCGTGCGGGGCCAGGCGGATCAGCAGGTCGGTGTTGCCACCGACGCTCTGCACCTGGGCGCCTTCGAAGCCATTCTGCTCGAGCTTGGTGCGGACCTGCTCGACGTCCACCGGCTTGTCGAAGCGGGCTTCGATCAGGGTGCCGCCGGTGAAGTCCAGCGCGTAGTTGAAGCCCTTGATGCCGATGATGGCGATCGAGGCCAGGAACACCACGATGGTGACTGCCATGGCGACATGGCGCCAACGCATGAAGTCGATCTTGGTGTCGTTCGGGAGGATGTGCAGCGGAAACAGTTTCATTGTGCGTGTCGTCCCGTCAGATGGCCACGTTCTGGAGCTTCTTGCGACGGCCGTAGATCAGCGTCGCCAGCGCACGCGACACGGTGATCGCGGTGAACATGGAGGCGAAAATACCGATGATCATGGTCAGCGCGAAGCCCTTCAGCGGACCGGTACCGAATGCGAACAGCGCCACACCGACGATCAGGCCGGTCAGGTTGGCGTCGAGGATGGTGCCCGAGGCACGCTCGTAGCCGGTCACGATCGCGGTCTTGCCCGGCACGCCGGCACGCAGCTCTTCACGGATACGCTCGTTGATCAGCACGTTGGCGTCCACCGACAGGCCGACCGACAACGCCAGGCCGGCGAAGCCCGGCAGGGTCATGGTGGCACCAAACAGCGACATCACCGCCACTACGATCAGCAGGTTGAACAGCATCGCCGCCGAGGTGATCACACCGAACATGCGGTAGTACACGCTGAAGAACACCAGGGTGAACAGGAACGCGAACACCACCGCGCGCATGCCGTTCTTGACGTTCTCGGCGCCCAGGCTCGGGCCGACCACGCGCTCTTCGACGAAGTCCATCGGTGCGGCCAGCGAGCCGGACTTCAGCAGCTTGGCCAGGTCGTCGGCTTCCTTCTTCTGCAGGCCGGTGGTCTGGAAGTTCTTGCCGAACACGCCGTTGATGTTGGCCACCGAGATCACTTCCTCGTTGACCTTGAAGCCACGCACTTCCTGGCCGTCAACCATGGTCACGGTCGGCACGCGCTCGGTGTACACCACCGCCATCGGCTTGTTCACATTGGCGCTGGTGAAATCGAACATGCGCTGGCCGCCGACGTTGTTCAGCGTCACGCTGACCGCCGGTGCACCGCTGTTGGAGTCGGTCACCGCCTGCGCGCCGACCATCTGGTCGCCGGTGACGATCACGCGCTTGTTCAGCAGGATCGGACCGCCGCCGTCACGGCGCTGGTAGACCTTCGCTTCCGGCGGGATGCGACCGGAGTTGATCGCGTCCTGCGCGTTGCCCTCGACCACCGCACGGTATTCCAGGGTGGCGGTGGCGCCGATCATGCGCTTGGCTTCGGCGGTGTCCTGCACGCCGGGCAGCTGCACGACCACGCGGTCGGCACCCTGGCGCTGGATGATCGGCTCGGCCACGCCGAGCTGGTTCACGCGGTTGCGCAGGGTGTTGATGTTCTGCTCGATGGCGCCATTGGCGATCTGCGCGATCTCGGTCTCCGGCACGGTGACCGTGATGCGGTTGCCGCTGACGTCGTAGCCGAGCGTCGGCTGCGCCTTGACCAGGGCCGTACGGGCGCGCTGCGCGGCGTCATCACCGGCGGACGGGCTCAGGTTGGCCACGATGCTGTTGTCCGCGCGGCGCTCCACCGACTGGTACGCGATGCGCGCGTCACGCAGGGTGCTGCGCACGTCTTCGGTGTAGGCGTCCAGGCGCTTGTCCAGGGCGGCCTTCTGGTCGACCTGCAGCACGAAGTGCACACCGCCCTGCAGGTCAAGGCCCAGCACCATCGGACGACCGCCGAGGTTGGCCAGCCAGTCCGGCACGGTCGAGGCCAGGTTCAGGGCCACGGTGTACTTCTCGCCGACGGTGTCACGCAGGGCGTCGCTGGCGGCGGACTGCGCCTTCAGGTCCGGCAGGCGGACGATCAGGCTTTCCCCTTCCTTCTCGGCACCGAGGGTGTCCACTCCGGCCTTCTTCAGGTCGGCCAGCACACGGTCGCGCAGCGCGTCGTCGACCTGCCCGCCACGGTTGGCGGTGATCTGGACGGCCGGGTCCTTCTGGTAGATGTTGGGCAGCGCGTACAGCGAGCTGAGCGCCAGTACGATCAGGATGACGACGTACTTCCAGCGTGGAAATTCGAGCATTGCTTGGGTCCCGCGCGGCGCCATCCCCGGCGCCGCGGTTGTGCATCGGAAAGGGAGTGACTTACTGGGCCGACTTCAGGGTACCGGCCGGCAGCACGTTGCCGACAGCGCCCTTCTGCACGCGGATGCGCACGTTGTCAGCCACTTCGATGGTGATGAAGTTGTCGCCGATGTCGGTGACGATGCCGGCGATGCCGCCGTTGGTCAGCACTTCGTCGCCGCGCTTGATCTTCTCCAGCATGGCCTTGTGCTCCTTCTGCCGCTTCATCTGCGGGCGGATCATCAGGAAGTACATGATGGCGATCAGGATGATCGGGAACAGCAGGGTGGTCAGGCCCATGCCCTGCGGTTGGCCGCCGGCGGCCTGGGCGTGGGCGGCGGGAATCAGGAAGGCAAGCAGGTTCATCGTTGGTCCTTTGGTTGGGCGGCGCTCCGGCCCTTTCACGGGCACGGGGTGTCGACCGCGGATCTGGGTCAGCCTTGAAGTATGCCACGGCCCCGGGCGTTCGTCCTTGGGCCGTTTGGCAGGGGGCGTCCGGGTTACAGGGCCGGCGCGACCGCCCCGCGTGCCGCGTAGAAAGACTCACGGAAGGCCAGGAAGGTTCCCGCCTCGATCGCCGCGCGGATGTCGGCCATCAGCTTTTCGTAATAGAACAGGTTGTGCAGCGTGCCCAGCATCGGCGCCAGCATCTCGTTGCAGCGGTCCAGGTGGCGCAGGTAGGACCGGGTGTAGCCGCCGGTGCAGGCCACGCAGCCGCAGCCCGGCTCGATCGGATCCATGTCCCGCGCGTACTGGGAGTTGCGGATGCGGACGGTGCCGAACGAGGTGAAGTAGTGACCGTTGCGCGCATTGCGGGTCGGCATCACGCAATCGAACATGTCCACGCCACGTGCGACACCCTCGACCAGGTCCTCCGGCCGGCCGACACCCATCAGGTAGCGCGGACGGTCGCCCGGCAACTCCGGGTCCAGGTGGTCAAGCATGGCATTGCGCTCGTGCTCGGGCTCGCCCACGGCCAGGCCGCCGATGGCATAGCCGTCGAAGCCGATCGCCTGCAGGGCCTCGGCCGAGCGGCTGCGCAGGTCGGTGTGAACGCCGCCCTGGACGATGCCGAACAGCGCCGCGTCATTGCCCAGCTCGTCATGCGCATTGCGGCTGCGCTGGGCCCAGCGCAGGCTCAGTTCCATCGAGCGGCGGGCAACATCCTCTGTAGCCGGGTACGGGGTGCACTCGTCGAAGATCATCACCACGTCCGAGTCGAGCACCTTCTGGATCTTCATGCTCTCTTCCGGGCCCAGGAACACGCGGGCGCCGTCGGTTGGCGAGGCGAAGGTCACGCCCTGTTCGGTGATCTTTCGGCGGTGGGCCAGCGAGAACACCTGGAAGCCGCCGGAGTCGGTCAGGATCGGGCCATCCCAGCGGCAGAAGCCGTGCAGGCCGCCGTGGTCGGCGATGATGTCCAGGCCCGGGCGCAGGTACAGGTGGAAGGTGTTGCCGAGGATGATCTCGGCGCCCAGCGCACGCACCTGGTCCGGCAGGATGCCCTTGACCGAGCCATAGGTTCCCACCGGCATGAAGGCCGGCGTTTCCACCGTGCCACGCGGGAAGGTCAGGCGGCCACGGCGGGCACGGCCGTCGCGGGTCTTGAGCTGGAACTGCAATCGGGACATGGAGCGGTCGTTCAGGCAAATAGTCGCCTATTGTCTCCCAAGAAGGCGTGCGCACCAAGGTGCGCACCCACAGGGGGCCTGCCCTCCCAGGCTGCCCTACCCCGCCAGCGGGAACAGCAGCATCGCGTCGCCGTAGCTGAAGAAGCGGTAGCGCTGCTCGATCGCGTGCTGGTAGGCCTCGAATACGCGCTCCTTGCCGGCGAACGCGGAGATCATCATCAGAAGCGTGCTTTCCGGCAGATGGAAGTTGGTCACCATCGCGTCGACGCTGCGGATGCGGTAACCGGGGGTGATGAAGATCTGGGTCTCGCCGGCAAACGGCAGCAGCTCACCGTCACGCATCGCGCTCTCCAGCGCGCGCACCACGGTGGTGCCCACGCCAATCACCCGGCCGCCGGCCGCGCGCGTGCGCCGTACCTGCTGCACCAGCTCAGCGCCGACGTTCAGCCACTCGCGGTGCATCACGTGGTCCTTCAGGTCATCGGCGCGCACCGGCTGGAAGGTGCCCGCGCCAACGTGCAGGGTGACGTGGCCGAACTCCACGCCCTTCTCCTTCAATGCGGCCAGCAGCGGTTCGTCGAAATGCAGGCCGGCGGTCGGCGCGGCCACCGCGCCCACTTCGCGCGCGAACACGGTCTGGTAGCGCTCGCGGTCGTCCACGCCCGGCTCGCGCTGGATGTAGGGCGGCAGCGGCAGGCGGCCGGCATGCAGCAACCACTGCTCCAGCGACTCCGGCACATGGAACTGCAGCACGTAGAACTCGCCGTCACGGCCCAGCACCTCGGCTTCGCCACCTGCGTCCAGGGCGATGCGACTGCCGGCCTTCGGCGACTTGCTGGCGCCGACCTGCGCGCGGGCCTGCTGGCCACCGAGCAGGCGCTCGATCAGGATTTCAACGCGGCCACCACTGGCCTTCTGCCCGAACAGGCGCGCCGGGATCACCCGGGTGTCGTTGAACACCAGCAGATCGCCCGGCTGCAGCAGCGACGGCAGGTCGCGCACCTGCAGATCGGTGAAGGCGGCCGGTGCCGGCGGCACCAGCATCAGTCGGCTGGCGGAGCGCTCGGCCAGGGGAGCCTGCGCGATCAGTTCAGCCGGCAGGTCGTAGTGGAAATCGGACTTCTTCAAGGCGGTGGGCGGCAACAGGTCGACAATGGCGCGCATTGTACGTCCAGCGTCTGCGAGCCGGCGCGCTTCGCGGCGAACGTCGCGCAAAATGCTGCTATGCAGCAGGTTTCTGCGGGGTTATCGCGCAAAAAAACAAGTGCTAGCATCGAGTCGGAAGTCCGCTGCACGAGCCTGCCCCAAGCGCGCGTGATGACGCGCGTTTTGCTTTTGAAGACCCGTGCGACCCATTGTTTCAGGAGATCTGCAATGAGCTTCATCGAACGCCTCGCCCCCCTGCGCAGCCAGCCCGGCACCCGCCTCACCAGCGGCCTGGACGACGCCACCCTGACCGCCCTGTCCGCCCACCACCCGCAGCTGATCGCCGCGGTGGACGCCGCCGCCGAGGAATTCGCGCGTGTGCAGGCCGACCTGGGGCCGCTGCTGGCGCAGGACGAACAGGCGCAGATCGACGCGATGCAGGACGGTTTCGTTAATTTCTACGCCGATGACGCAGTGACGCCGTACGTGGCGCTGGCCGCGCGCGGCCCGTGGGTGGTCACCCTGAAGGGCGCCGTGCTGTACGACGCCGGCGGCTACGGCATGCTCGGTTTCGGGCATACCCCGGACGCGGTACTGGAAGCGATGGCCCGTCCGCAGGTGATGGCCAACATCATGACCCCCAGCCTGTCGCAGCAGCGCTTCATCACTGCCCTGCGCGCCGAGATCGGCCACCGCCGTGGCGGCTGCCCGTTCACCCGTTTCATGTGCCTGAATTCCGGCTCCGAAGCGGTCGGCCTGGCCGCCCGCATTGCCGACGTCAATGCCAAGCTGCAGACCGACCCGGGCGCGCGCCACGCCGGCGCCGCGATCAAGCGCGTGGTGGTCAAGGGCAGCTTCCATGGCCGCACCGACCGCCCGGCGCTGTACTCCGATTCCAGCCGCAAGAGCTACATGCAGCACCTGGCCAGCTACCGTGGCGAGGATTCGGTGATCACCGTGGCGCCTTACGACGAGGCCGGCCTGCGCAAAGTGTTCGAGGATGCCGCGCGCAACCAGTGGTTCATCGAGGCGGTATTCCTGGAACCGGTGATGGGCGAAGGCGACCCGGGCCGTTCGGTGCCGCCGTCGTTCTATGCCGTTGCCCGTGAACTGACCCGTGCCCATGGCAGCCTGTTGCTGCTGGACTCGATCCAGGCCGGCCTGCGCGCGCATGGCGTGCTGTCGGTGGTCGATTACCCCGGCTTCGAAGGCCTGGACCCGCCGGACATGGAGACCTACTCCAAGGCACTGAACGCGGCGCAGTACCCGCTGTCGGTGCTGGCGGTGACCGAACATGCCGCGCAGCTGTACCGCAAGGGCATCTACGGCAACACCATGACCAGCAACCCGCGTGCGCTGGACGTGGCCTGCGCCACCCTGGCGCAGCTGACCCCGCAGGTGCGCGCCAACATCGCCGAGCGCGGTGCCGAGGCCGTGCGCAAGCTGGAGCAGCTCAAGGGTGAGCTGGGTGGCCTGATCACCAAGGTGCAGGGCACCGGCCTGCTGTTCTCCTGCGAGCTGGCCCCGCAGTTCAAGTGCTACGGCGCCAACTCCACCGAGGAATGGCTGCGCCAGCACGGCATCAACGTGATCCACGGTGGCGAGAACTCGCTGCGCTTCACCCCGCACTTCGGCATGGACAGCGAGGAGCTGGACCTGCTGGTGGGCATGGTCGGCCGCGCCCTCCGCGAAGGCCCGCGCCGCGAGCAGGCTGCGGCGGCGTAAGCCCCTGCTTCTTGTAGAGCCGAGCCATGCTCGGCTGGGACCTTGCCGCGATCTGAACGAAGAGCAGCCGAGCATGGCTCGGCTCTACAAGGGCATGTGGCGATCTGAACGAAGAGCAGCCGAGCATGGCTCGGCTCTACAAGGGCATGTGGCGATTCAAGGCCTCATACTCTACGCACACCCCGTCCCTGACCGCCTTCCGGTTGGCGACGGGGCGTTTTCGTTTCCGGCCAAGAGACAGGAAGATCCATGAAATCGATCTGTGTGTACTGTGGTTCCAACGCTGGCAGCAAGCCGGCCTATACCGAACGTGCCATTGCCCTGGGTGACCGCATTGCCCGCGACGGCCTGCGCCTGGTGTATGGCGGCGGCAACGTCGGCCTGATGGGAACCGTGGCCAATGCGGTACTCGCCGCCGGTGGCGAGGTGACCGGCGTGATCCCGCGCCAGCTGGCCGATTGGGAAGTGGCCCACCGTGGCCTGACCGAACTGGAGATCGTCGGTTCGATGCATGAGCGCAAGTCGCGCATGTTCGATCTTGCCGACGGCTTCGTCACCCTGCCGGGCGGCTTCGGCACCATGGAAGAGATCTTCGAGATGCTGACCTGGCGCCAGCTGGGCATCGGCAACAAGCCATGCGCATTCCTCGACGTGGAAGGTTTCTACGCCCCGTTGATCGGCATGATCGACCGCATGGTGGAAGAGCGCTTCCTGCACCCGGACCAGCGCCAGGACCTGTGGTACGGCTCGGACATCGAAGAGATGCTGGAGTGGATGAAGAACTACCAGCCGGCGCAGGCCTCGAAGTGGATCGACGAGAAGCGCCGCGCCGCCCTGCGATGATGCAGCGGCACGCGGCGGCTCAGGCCGCCGCGTGCGCCCACGGGGCGGGCCGCCCCAGCAGGTAGCCCTGGCCGTAGTCGCAGCCCAGTTCGCGCAGGGTATTTCGCTGCGCCTCGGTCTCGATGCCTTCGCCGATGGTTTCGATGCCCAGCGTGCGCGCCAGCGACAGCACGCCCTCAACCAGCGCGCGCGTACTCTGCACTTCCGGACCATGCAGGCCGGCGATGAAGCTCTGGTCGATCTTCAGCGTGCTGATCGGGAAGCGATGCAGGTAGGACAACGCGGAGAAGCCGGTGCCGAAATCATCCAGCTGTACCTGGATGCCGCGCTCGCGCAGGCCCTGCAGGATGCGCAGCGTGTGCGGGCCATCGTCCAGCAGTGCGACCTCGGTGATCTCCAGCCGCAGTCGCTGCGGATCGGCGCCGTATGCATCAAGCAGGCCGAACAGGCGGCCGCTGAACTCCGCCGAGCGGAAATGACGCGGTGACACGTTCACCGATACGTAGCTGTGCCCCCCTTTGGCCAGCCCCGCGATGACCTGCTCGTAGATCAGCCAATCCACCTGTTCGATCAGGCCACTCTCTTCGCCCAGTTCCAGGAACGCACCGGGCAGCAGCAGGCCACGGCGCTCGTGCTGCCAGCGAAGCAGCGCCTCGTGACCGACCACTTCGCCGTCGGACAAGCGCACGATCGGCTGATAGAACGGCAGGAAGTCGCGGTTGTTGATCGCACGTCGCAGATCGGCTTCCAGGTCCAGGCTGCGCATCGCTTCTTCGCGCATGTCTTCGTCGAAGATCGCGCAGCGGTCATGGCCCTGCGCCTTGGCCCGGTACATCGCTGCGTCCGCATCGCGCAGCAGCTCTTCACCGGTGCGGTAGCGCGGATTCCACAGGGCAATGCCCAGGCTGCCGGACGGAAACAGTTCGCGCCCGGCGATCCACATCGACTCCTGCAACGCCAGCAGCAGCCGCTGGCCGAAATCCAGTGCCTGCGCCAGCCCCTGCGGGCACTGCAGCAGCACGGCAAACTCATCACCGCCGAGCCGTGCCACCACATCTTCGGTACCGGCCATCGACACGATGCGCTTGGCCACTTCCACCAGCATGCGGTCACCGGCGGCATGGCCGATGCTGTCATTGACCAGCTTGAAGCGATCAAGGTCGAGGAACAGAACGGCAAACACCGGCCCGCCCTCACGCTTGGCCAGTGCCAGGGCATCCTGCAGGCGATCCAGCAGGTGCAGACGATTGGGCAGGCCGGTCAGGGCATCGTGCATGGCCTGGTGGGTCAGGCGCTGTTCCGCACGCAGGCGCTCGCCGATCTGGCCTAGCAGTTTCTCGTTCACTTCGGCCAGTTCACGGGTGCGTTCTTCCACGCGCTTTTCCAGCTCGGCATGCGCCGAACGCAGCCGCTGCTGGTCGCGCTGGCGGGCCAACCCGGTGCCG
Source organism: Stenotrophomonas sp. SMYL89 (assembly GCF_036319985.1). Classification (NCBI taxonomy): domain Bacteria; kingdom Pseudomonadati; phylum Pseudomonadota; class Gammaproteobacteria; order Lysobacterales; family Lysobacteraceae; genus Stenotrophomonas; species Stenotrophomonas sp. SMYL89. Next base: position 10,244 of record NZ_JAWIRW010000032.1, read on the forward strand.
ATGTTCTGCGCAACAAAGGTCAGCAGGCGCTGGTCGTGCACGCTGAAGGTACTGTTCTGGCTGTAGCTCTGCACCACGATCGCGCCGACCACTTCGTCGTCGCGCAGCAGCGGCACGCCCAGCCAGCAGTGCGAACGCGCGCCGTGTTCGCGCACTTCGCCGGCCGCCAGCAGGGCATCGATCTGCGCGCGCGATGCCAGCAGCGGGCGCCGGTTGCGCACCACGTATTCGGTCAGGCCACGGCTGAACGGCCGCGGCGCGCGGCTGGCGTTGTGCTCGTCCACCGAATAGACGAAGTCCAGGCCATTACCGGCGGCGTTGACCAGGGCGATGTAGAAATTGCGCGCATCGAGCAGGCGCCCGACCACGCCGTGCACCTGGCCGTAGAACTGGGCCAGGCTGTCGGCCGACATCGCCATCTCGGCGATGTTGTAGAGCGCGGTCTGCAGCTGCTCGGCACGGCGCCGTTCGGCTACTTCGTCCTGCAGGCTGCGGTTGGCGCGCTGCAGTTCCTGGGTGCGCCGCTCCACCTGCTGCTCCAGCCGTACCTGCGCCTGGCGCCGGTCCATCGCGGTCTGTACGTGCTGGGCGACGAACCCCAACAGGGCGCGCTCGGCCTCACCATAGCGGGCGGCACGCTCATAGCTCTGCACCACGATGGCGCCACAGACGCGGCCATCGCGCAGCATCGGCACGCCCAGCCAGTCCAGGCTTTCCGGACCACGCTGCGGGTCATGCTCCTGTTCCACCACCCGCGCCAGCAGTTCGCGCGACGGGCCACTGAGCGGCTTGCCATGGCGCAGCAGCGCCACGGTCAGGCTGCGCGGCATCTCGCTGGCGTCATGGCTCTGCGACGGATCGGCAACGAAGTCATCCACCTGGTCGGCGAAGTACAGGAAGCGGATCTGTTCACGCACATCGTCGTACTCGACGATGTAGCAGTTCTCCGCGTACATCAGCGTGCCCAGCACACCGTGCACGTGGCGCAGCATCTCGCCCATCTCCAGGTCTGCGCCGGCCAGGTCGGCGATCTGGAACAACGCCTGCTGCAGCCGCTCGGCCTCTTCCAGGGCCTTGATCTGCCCTGCCTGTCGCCCACGCTGCAGGGCCAGTTCCATCGCCTGCCGGGCCAGTCCCCACCACGCGGGCGAAGGCGCCGCACCGACCACCGACAACAGCAGCCGCGCGCCGTCGTACTCCCAACCGTGCTGGCCATCGCCAACGCCGGGGTCCACGAACGGGGCGCCGTCGATCACGACCGGGGGCCAGCCGCCCTGGCCACGCCCCAGCTGCGGGTCGTCCCAACCGACCCGGACCACCGCCGATTCAGGCAGCAGCGCATGCAACGCGCGCACCAGCGCCGTGCTCAGCACGACCTCGTGTGGTGGCTCTTCCGCCGGTTCAGCATGCGTGGACAAATGACAATCTCTTGGCGCCGTCTAAGCGTCGCCTCCCCTGAGCCGCCGAGCATAGCGCGCCACCCGGGGGGCAATGGAAGCCCGTAAACCCCGAATCGTGCGCCCGTACGTTTTTCGTGCTGTCCGTAGCCGCTTCCATGCCATGAACCTCGCCCTGCCCGCCCCTGCCACCGGCTATGCGCCACCGCCTGCAGGCCTTACCCTGTACGCCGTGGAAGCCAGCGCACTGCCAACCGATGAAGCCTTGATGCTGGCCTGGGCCGGTGGTGACCTGCGCGCGTTCGAAAGCCTGTATGCGCGCCACCGCAAACGCCTGTTCGGCTTCCTGCTGCGGCAACTGCGCGACACGGCACTGGCCGAGGAGATCTTCCAGGACGTGTGGCAGCGGGTGATCAGCGCGCGCGCCGGCTGGCAACCCGAGGCGGCGTTCAGCACATGGCTGTTCCGCATCGCCCACAACCGACTGAACGACCATTGGCGTGCGGCACGTCATCGCCCGGCCGCACCTGCCGATGCCGATCTGCGCCTTGCGGCGATCGAGGATGGGCAGACCCCGGAAGCGGAACTCTCTGAATTCGAACAACGTCGCCGCATCCAGCTGGCGATGGAGCAACTGCCGCCGGAGCAGCGCGAAGTGCTGCAGCTGCGGCTGGATCAGGAACTGAGCCTGGAGGAGATCGGCCAGATCACCGGCGTGGGCCGGGAGACCGTGAAATCGCGGCTGCGCTATGCGATGGACAAGCTGCGTGCGGGACTGAACGCATGAACCGAGACGAACCCCTGACGCCGGAAGAACGCGAGCTGGCCCGGCTGCTCGGCCGTCGCGCCGAGCAGGCACCGCCGCCCGCGCTGGATGCTGCCATCCTGGCCGCGGCGCGTGCCGCCGTGGATGCTCCGGCCGCTGGCGCCGTTGCCTCTGCGGACGCACCGCGCGCAAGACAGGCACGCCCTCGCTGGCCGGCAGTGTTCGGCATTGCCGCCTCGATGGTGTTCGCCATCGGCATCGCCTGGCAGCTGCGCCCGGAGCCGCCGCCGGTTCCGGCCGGTGAGGCCGCTGTTGCTGCGGCACCGGCACCGGCAGAAGACGTTGCGGCTGCCCGTCAGGCCGCTGACCGCAGTGCAGCCGACAGCGCTGTGGCGGCTGCCGAACCAAGCGCTGCGCCCGCAGCACCCGAGGCCGCCCCTGTTGCCGCTGCCCCGGCACCGGCCATCGCTCGCGCGCCCGAGCCGGCGCCGGCCGAGACCGCTGAAGCGCCGGCCCAAGCTGCACGATCGATGGCTGCGGATGCGGCCGCCGATACCGCCTTTGCGCCCCCCCCACCGGCGCCGACGGCAGCGCCGGCAGCAGCGCCGCCTGCGCCACCGGCACCCGCAGCCTACTCTGCACCGGCACCGGCATTCGCGCCGGCAGAGTCCGGGGCACTGAAAGCACGCACGGCCGCGGCACCTGCACCGGCACCGGCACCAGCAGCCAATGCCGCCGAGGTCGAGCGGGCGGAGGCGCTGGATCGGGTGGAGATCACCTCGATGAAGCGTGAGGCTCCCAGCCGTTCGGCTCCGGGCATCATGCGCCGCGGCAGCGATGCGGGCCTGAGCGCGGACACGGTGCAGGCCGAAGTAGACGCCGACGCGCGCCTGCCACGCCGGCAGTGGCTGCAGAAGATCCGCGAGCGCCGTGACCAGGACCAGCGCGACCTCGCCCGCGCCAGCCTGGAACGCTACATACAGCAGTATCCGGAAGCGCGCCTGCCGCGCGACCTGCGCCCGCTGCTGGACGACTGAAACGGACGGGGGGACCCGACAACGCCGTAGAATGATGGGAATGCTCGATACCCTCGCCCAGCCCGTCAGCCACACGCTGGAAGTCAAACACAGCCGCTTCATCGCCCATGCCGCGCCGATCGATGGCGCCCCCGCAGCATTGGCGTTCCTGCAACAGGTTGCCGTGGCCGACGCCACGCACAACTGCTGGGCCTACCGGCATGGCCAGGACTACCGCTCCAGCGATGACGGCGAGCCGGCAGGCACCGCCGGGCGGCCGATCCTGGCCGCGATCGACGGCCAGGGCTTCGACCGGGTGATGGTGGTGGTGACGCGCTGGTTTGGTGGCATCAAGCTCGGAGCAGGCGGCCTGGTCCGTGCCTACGGCGGGGCCGCCGCCGAATGCCTGCGCACCGCGCCGCGGCTGGCGCTGGTCGCCATGGCACGGCTGCAGCTGCAGGCCGGCTTCGAGGACCTGGGCACCCTGCACGCCGCCCTGCCTGCGTTCGGTGTGGAGAAGCGCGATGAGCAGTTCGACGCGAACGGGGTATGCCTGCGGGTCGAATTGCCGGCCGATCAGGTCGACGCATTGAAAATCCGCCTGCGCGACGCCACTCGTGACCGTATCCGCATAGAAGACGACCACCAGGATGACTGACAAGGACGGCGCCCCCGCCTCGCCCCCGCCGCTGCGCCGCCTCGGCAGCCTGCGCACGCTATGGCCGTTCGTGCGCCGCCATAGTGGCCTGTTCACCGCCTGGCTGCTGGCGCTGGCGGTGTCTTCGGCGGCCACGCTGAGTCTGCCGCCGGCGGTCAAGCAGATGATCGACCATGGTTTCAGCAGCGGCGGCCAGATCAACCGTGCCTTCGCCCTGCTGATGCTGGTGGCCGTGGTGCTGGCCCTGGCCACCGCCGCGCGCTTCTACTTCGTGTCGCTGCTGGGCGAAAAGGTCGTAGCTGACCTGCGCAGCCGCCTGTACGCACACCTGATCCAGCTCGGTGCCGGGTTCCATGACCGCAGCCGCAGCGGTGAGCTGGTCTCGCGCCTGACCGCCGACAGTGAGCTGCTGCGCAGCGTGGTCGGCTCGACCATGTCGGTGGCACTGCGCAGCAGCGTCACGGTGGTCGGCAGCCTGGCGATGCTGTTCGTCACCAGCCCACGGCTGGCGGCGTGGTCGCTGCTGGGCATTCCGCTTGCGGTACTGCCGATCATCATCGGTGCGCGCAAGCTGCGTACCGTCGCGCGCAGTAGCCAGGACCGCATCGCCGATGCCAACAGCCTGGCCAGCGAGACCCTCGGTGCGGTACGGACGGTGCAGGCGCACGCACGCGAACCCTACGAGCGCGGCCGCTTCGACCACGCACTGGGCGATGCCATCAAGGCCGCCCGCCGCCGCATCGGTGCGCAGTCGCTGGTCACCGCCAGCGCCATCCTGCTGGTGTTCGGCGCCATCGTCGGCGTGCTGTGGCTGGGTGCGCACGATGTCATCGACGGTCGCCTCAGCGCAGGCACCCTGGGCCAGTTCGTGCTGTACGCACTGATCGGCGGTGGCTCGGTCGGTGCGCTGGCCGAAGTCTGGAACGAACTGCAGCGCGCGGCCGGCGGCATGGGCCGCATCGGCGAACTGCTGCAGGAAGACATCGAGATCCGCGCGCCGGCGCAGCCGCACGTGCTGCCGCAGCCGCTGCGTGGCGAGATCCAGTTCGACGACGTGGTGTTCCACTACCCGCAGCGACCTGACCAGGCGGCGCTGGACCATTTCAACCTGCACGTGCGCCCGGGCGAGACCGTGGCCCTGGTCGGCCCGTCAGGCGCGGGCAAGAGCACGGTGCTGTCCATGCTGCTGCGCTTCCACGATCCGGCGGGTGGCCGCATCTGCGTGGATGGCATCGACGTTCGCCAGGTCGACCCGGCCGAGCTGCGTGGACAGCTGGCGCTGGTGCCGCAGCAGCCGACGCTGTTTGCCGCCAGTGCGCGTGACAACATCCGCTATGGCCGCCTGCAGGCCAGCGACAGCGAGGTCGAGGCTGCCGCACGCGCCGCCGAGGCAGACGGCTTCCTGCGCGCGTTGCCGCAAGGCTACGACAGTGAGCTGGGCGAGCGCGGCGCGCGCCTGTCCGGTGGCCAGCAGCAGCGTGTGGCGATTGCCCGCGCACTGCTGAAGGACGCACCGATCCTGTTGCTGGATGAAGCCACCAGCGCGCTGGACGCACAGAGCGAACATGGCGTGCAGCAGGCCCTGGAGCGCTTGATGGCTGGCCGCACCACGCTGGTGATTGCGCACCGCCTGGCCACCGTACTCAAGGCCGACCGCATCGTAGTGATGGACCAGGGCCGCATCGTGGCGGAAGGTACGCACGCACAGCTGCTTGCCGAAGGCGGCCTGTACGCTGAACTGGCACGACTGCAGTTCATCGATTGATGACGGCCGGCTAACATCGGCGGAGTGAAGCTGGCACCGCATCAACAGCATCCGCTGAAGGAGGTGCACGATGTCGTTCCGTCAGTTTCCCGCCGTCGACAGCCATGGTGAAAGCCACATCATTATCGAGTTCAAGCCCGAGGCGAACGGCAGCGGGCACCACTCCGAAGCCACGCCCCGCTACGAGCTCGACGATGGTCGCTTGCTGGTGCGAAATGGCCGCGAATTCACTACCAGCGGTGGTGAGCTGAGGCTGACGATCTGAGGTACGCCGGGCATGGCCCGGCACTCCCGGATCCGCTCTGGTGGGTGTCGACCTTGGTCGACACGCGCCGTGGCCGAAAGCAGCCGAGCATGGCTCGGCTCTACGGTAATGGCATGGTCAATTTTTGATCAACCATCTTGACAGCCTTGGCTGCCAAGGGCTGCACGCGGTTATCCACATGTTTGCTCAGGAATCATCCACACCGCCTGTGGATGAATGCGCTCAGCCGAGCACGCGTCCGATGCCGCTGGCGTCCACGTCGGCCGCCGCCAGGGTGATTGCAGCAGGATCACTGCCCGCAACGAAACCGATGCGGAAATGGACTTCGCCGCCGGGCGTACGCGAGGAGTGGATCGAGGCCAGGCTGATGCGGTGCTGCTCGAATACGTTCAGCAGTTCGCGCAGCGAACCCGGCCGGTCTTCGGGCAGGTGGACCGACAGCGCGTTGCGCTCGGTCAGGTCTGCCAGCAGATAGCCCACGCGTTCGAAGGTGTAGTTGCCCTCGGCCAGCGCCTGCTCACCGAACGCACTGCGATTGGCCGACAACAGCTGCTCGCGGAATGCACTGCGTGCAGTGTCGTCGCCCTGCCCGACCTGGCCCTGCAGGGCCTGCAGTTGGGCGACCAAGCGCTCCAGCATCGGCGCCACATACGGGTTGCCGAACTGGATGTCCTCGTAGATCGCCGGGTTCAACGACAGGATGCGCGAGATGATCGCCGTATCCAGTTCGAACGACGCCGAACGGTACGGCATCATCGCGGCCAGGTCGCCCAGCTGCGGCTGGTACTGGCGCAGCACGCCGGCCTGGGCCAGATGGGTGGCGTGCACCATCGCCTGCACCAGCGCCATCATCTGGTCGTGGTGCTGCGGCATGGCGCGCACGCATTCGGCCTGCAACGCCGCGCACAGCGTATCGACCCACGGCTGCCAGTGTTGCAGCCGCGCTTCGCAGACCACCATCACCCGGCCCTTCAGGGTGGGTGCCTTGGGCGGCGCGGTCATCGGATGCAGCCCGACCACCTCTGCCAGCGAGGCCAACATCGCCTGCACCGGCGCCTCCTTCACCGAGGTCACGTCCAGCCACAGTCGGTCGCGTTCACGGCCTGCGGACTGCCGCACGTACTCGGCGATCAACGCGGGCGTGTGCCGGATCGGCGCCGAGAACACCAGCACGTCGGCCTGCGCCAGCAACTGCTCCGGTGTATGCGATTGCGGATCAGCCGGATCATGGCCAATCACCTGCAACTGCATGTGCTGCTGGAAGAAGCGGGTCAACCAGCGCCCGTAGGCGCCAGCACTTCCGACGATGCCGACCGTGCGCGGCGTGCGTTCAAGCAGGCCGCTCATGCCACGCGTTCGGCGCGGAAGCGCGTGCCTTCGGCGAGGGCAGCGGGTGCTGCGACTATTACGTCGAACTCTTCGAAACCGTTGTCCAGGGTTGCTTCCAACGCCGCATGGGTACCGGCGATCGCACGCGAGATCGCCTGCTGCATCGATTCACCGCGCAGCAGGAACGACACCACCAGCGACATCAGCACATCGCCGGTGCCGGCCACGTCCACCGGCAGCAGCGGCGAGGTCCAGCGCCAGGTTTCCTCGCGGCCAACGGCCAGGGTCACCAGTTCCCCCGGGTTGCCGCCGACGCTATGCGCGATCACCCAATGGGGGCCACGGTCCAGCAGCGTGCGCGCGGCGGCGATGGCATCGGCTTCGGCCAACGCCGGCATGCCAGTAAGGCGATTGAGTTCGAAAGCATTCGGCGTGACCAACCAGGCATGCGGCAGCAGGCGCTCGGCGAAGATCGCTTCCAGGCCAGGCTCCACATAGGGGCCGGTGTGGGTGTCGCCGATGACGGGGTCGAGGCAATAGCGCAGCTGCGGACAGGCCGGCAGGATTTCGTCCAGCCAGTCGGCAAACGCGGCACCGTTGGCGGTGCTGCCGAAGTAACCGGAGACGAGCATCTTCGCCCGCTGCGGCAGGCCGCGCTCATGGGTACCGAGCAGCAGGTCGGCGAACCAGTCGGCCGGCAGCACGCGGCCACGGGTGGTGTCGTAGAACGGCGCATTGCTGAGCAGCACGGTCGGGATTTCCGCGACGCGCACGCCAAGTGCGCGCATGGGCGGCACGGCGGCGCTGTTGCCGGCGTGGCCGTAGACGAGTTGCGACTGGACCGAGATGACATCGATCGGCGACGGACCGTCGGGCCGCTGGCGGCGGCCGTGGACCAGGTGGTTATCAAGGGATTCGCTCATGCCCGCATTCTACGCCCGGTGAGGGGTTCGGCAGGGCTTGCAGCCCTGCACCTGCTCAATGCAACAGCAACGGCAACGGCAAAAGCGAGCTATCCGTGGGGTGGCGGGGCGGTGTCGGAGTGCGGGGACGCCGCAAGTACGTCCCTGTAGGCTTGGCAGCGACATCCATGCCGCTGACACCCCGCAATCCGACACCGCCCCGCCTCTGACAGGTCTCCGCCGATGTTGGTAGGTGTCGACCTTGGTCGACACATCTGTCAGATATCGATACACAAAAATGGGGTCAGATCCGTTTTCCTTCGGAAA
>NZ_JAWIRW010000033.1:0-11447 GCF_036319985.1 Stenotrophomonas sp. SMYL89
GTTGGATTGGCCCTGAAGCGGGTGCAGGGCCGCAGGCCCTGCCGCTAGCCCTGTTCCCGCCGCCCGCGCAGGATGTCCCGGAACCACTGCCGGTGGTGCTTGTACGCCCACCCGTAGGTCACCTTGCCCTGGGTCATCGCCCGCACCGACCCCTTGATCCAGATCGCCGCATAGATGTGCACCACGATCGCGCAGATCAGCACCCAGCCGAACAGCGCATGGGCAAGCACCGAGAACCGGATCACCCCGATCGGGAAGAAATGACTGAAGTACTGCCGCCAGATCACGAAGCCGGTCAGCAACAGCGCCGACAGGCAACCGATGATGGCCCAGAACAGCAGTTTCTGGCCGGCATTGAAGCGGCCCACCGGTGGCAGCCGCTCGTCTTCGTTGCGCAGTACATCGCGCATGCCGCGCATCCACTTGCCATCGTCGGCGCTCGGCAGGTTGTCGCGCCACATGCGGAACGCCAGCAGCGCAAAGCCCACCACCATCGCCAGGCCGATGAACGGATGCAGGATGCGCGTCCACGGTCCGCCGCCGAACAGCTGCGTCAGCGGAAACAGGGCAGGGTGGAACAATGCCAGCCCGGACAAGGCTGTCAGTACGAAGCAGATCGCCACGATCCAGTGGTTGATGCGGGTCGGCGCGCGGTAGCGGATGATCTGTCGCGGGTGCGGTGCGTACTTCATGGCCGCTGCTCCTCTTCGATCTTCTTCGCCTCGTGCTCGGCTTCTTCTTCCTCCTCGTCATTGACCGTATTGCGGCCGATGCCGATGTAATGCAGGAACCCGGCGAAGGCGGTGGCGGCGATCGCCAGCACGCCCAAGGGCTTGGCCACGCCCTTCCAGATCTCCACCATCGGGCTGATCCGCGGGTCCTTGGGCAGGTCGGCATACAGCTCCGGCTTGTCCACGTGCTGCAGCACGTACATCACGTGGGTGCCGCCCACGCCCTGCGGGTCGTACAGGCCGGCGTTCTCGTAGCCGCGTGATTTCAGGTCTTCGACGCGGCCGGCGGCATGTTCGGTCATCGCCTGCTTGCTGCCGAAGGTGATCGCGCCGGTCGGGCAGGTCTTCACGCAGGCCGGCTCCTGGCCCACCGCCACCCGGTCCGAGCACAGCGTGCACTTGTAGGCCTTGTGGTCCTTCTTGGAAATGCGCGGCACATCGAACGGGCAGCCGGTCACGCAGTAGCCGCAGCCGATGCAGTTCTCTTCCTGGAAGTCGACGATGCCGTTGGCGTACTGGATGATCGCGCCGGGCGAGGGGCAGGCCTTCAGGCAGCCCGGGTCGCTGCAGTGCATGCAGCCCTCCTTGCGGATCAGCCACTCCAGCTTGCCCTTCTCGTCCTCGTATTCGCGGAACTTCATCACCGTCCACGACTGGTCGCTGAGGTCCGGCGGATTGTCGTAGCTGCCGACGCAGCTGCCGACTTCGTCGCGCAGGTCGTTCCACTCCATGCACGCGACCTGGCAGGCCTTGCAGCCGATGCACTTGCTCACGTCGATGAGCTTGGCGACCTGGCCGGTGTGTGCGCTGCGCGCCTGTGGCGAGGGCGTGGTGGTGGCCGAGCGGCGGATGATGTCCAGCGATTGCAGTGACATGGCGTGTCTCCTACACCTTCTCGACCTTGACCAGGATGCACTTCGATTCGGGCGTCTGCGAATTGCCGTCACCGATGGCATTGGTCAGCGTATTGGCGATGTAGCCGGGCTTGGCTGCACCGAGGAAACCCCAGTGGATCGGAATGCCCACCTGGTGCACGGTCTTGCCATCGATCTGCAGGGCCTTGATGCGCTTGGTCACCATCGCCACGGCTTCGATATGGCCGCGCTTGGAACTCACGCGCACGCGGCTGCCGTTGTTGATGCCCAGCTCGTCGGCCAGTGCGGCGCCGATCTCGACGAACTGCTCGGGCTGGATGATGGCGTTGAGCTTGCCGTGCTTGGTCCAGAAGTGGAAATGCTCGGTCAGGCGGTAGGTGGTGGCCACGTGCGGGAACTCGTCCGGCGAGCCGATCTGCGCCCGGTCGCTGGCGAACACGCGGGCGGCCGGGTTGTTCAGCGTCTGCGCCTGGCCGGGGCTGAGCGGGTTGCTACGCAGCGGCGTGTCGAACGGTTCGTAGTGCTCCGGGAACGGGCCTTCGGCCATGCCGGCCTTGGCGAAGAAGCGGGCGATGCCTTCCGGATTCATGATGAACGGGCCCATGCCACCGGCAGGGTCTTCGTCGGCCTTGAAGTCCGGCACGTCCACGCTGCCCCAGTTCTTGCCGTTCCAGGCCAGCAACGTGCGCCGCGGATCGAACGGCTGGCCGGCCACGTCGCACGAAGCGCGGTTGTACATCACGCGACGGTTGGCCGGCCACGCCCACGCCCAGCCCAGGGTATTGCCGATGCCGGTCGGGTCGCTGTTGTCACGCCGCGCCATCATGTTGCCGGTCGGGCCCCAGGCACCGATGTAGATCCAGCAGCCGGAGGAGGTGCTGCCGTCGTCGCGCAGGTCGCCGAACGCGGCCAGCTGCTCGCCGGCCTTGCGCACCAGCTTGGTCGGGTCCTTCGGGTCGAACACATCCACCAGCGCCTTGCCGTTGTATTCCATCGCCAGCTCTTCCGGCGTCGGTGCCTCGGGGTTGGAATACTTCCAGGCCAGGTCGCGCACCGGTTCCCACCAGGCGCCGCCGTCCTTCTCGTACAGCGCCTTGATGCGATGGAACAGCTCGGACATGATCTCGATGTCGCTGCGCGCTTCGCCCGGCGGGTTGGCACCCTTCCAGTGCCACTGCAGCCAGCGCGAGGAATTCACCACCGCGCCGTTCTCCTCGGCAAACGAGGTGGTCGGCAGGCGGAACACCTCGGTCTGGATCGCACTGGGGTCGACATCGTTCAGCGCGCCGTGGTTCTGCCAGAACGCGATGGTCTCGGTTTCCAGCGGGTCCATGCTGACCATGAACTTCAGCTTGGAGAACGCGCTGATCAGCTTGCCCTTGTTCGGCGCCGAGGCCAGCGGGTTGAAGCCCTGGCAGATGTAGCCATGGATCTTGCCTTCGTTCATCAGCTCGTACGCCTGCAGCATGTCGTACGGCTTGTCGAGCTTGGGCAGGTAGTCGAAGCACCAGTTGTTGTCGGCGGTGGCGGCGTCGCCCCACCACGACTTCATCAGGCTGACGTGGAACTTGGGGTAGTTCTGCCAGAACGACATCTGGTTGGCGCGCAGCGGCTTCTGGGTGCGCTTTGCGATGTACGCGTCGTAGTCCTGCTCGTCCTGTTTCGGCAGGGTCAGGTAGCCGGGCAGCAGGTCGGACATCAGGCCGATGTCGGTCAGGCCCTGGATGTTGGAATGTCCGCGCAGTGCGTTCATGCCGCCACCGGCCACGCCGATGTTGCCCAGCAGCAGCTGCACCATGGTGCCGGCACGCACGTTCTGCGCGCCGATCGAGTGTTGCGTCCAGCCCAGCGCATACAGGATGGTCATTGCCTTGTTCTTGCCGGCGGTGGACGCGATCATGTCCCAGATCTGGCGGATGCTGTCGGCCGGCGTACCGCAGATGCGCTCGACCATCTCCACGGTGTAGCGCGCATAGTGCTGCTTGAGCAGGGTGTAGACGCAGCGCGGGTCCTTCAGCGTCGGGTCGCTGCGCACGAAGCCATCATCGCCGTACACGTAGTCCCAGCTGGAACGGTCGTAGCTGCGCTTCTCGGCGTTGTAGCCCGAATACAGGCCGTCCTTGAAGGCGAATTCGTCCTTCACCAGGAACGACATGTCGGTGTAATTCAGCACGTACTCGTGCTGGATGCGGTCCTCGGTCAACAGGTAGTTGATCAGGCCGCCCAGGAACACGATGTCGGTGCCGGTACGGATCGGCGCGTACACGTCGGCCACCGCGGCCGAGCGGTTGAAGCGCGGGTCGACCACGATCAGGCGAGCCTTGTTGTGTGCCTTGGCCTCGGTTACCCATTTGAACCCGCACGGGTGCGCCTCGGCGGCATTGCCACCCATGATCAGGATCAGGTCGGCATTCTTGATGTCGACCCAGTGATTCGTCATCGCACCACGGCCTAGCGTCGGGGCAAGACCTGCCACCGTCGGGCCGTGTCAGACACGTGCCTGGTTGTCGAATGCCAGCATGCCCAGGGAGCGCACGACCTTGTGGGTCAGCACCGCCGTTTCATTGCTGGTGGCCGAGGCGGCCAGCATGCCGGTGGTCAGCCAGCGGTTGACCGTCTGCCCGGCTTCGTTCTTCTGCACGAAGTTGGCGTCGCGGTCTTCCTTCATCAGCCGCGCGATGCGGTCCAGCGCATCGTCCCAGCTCAGCCGCTTCCACTCGTTCGAGCCCGGCGCGCGGTACTCGGGGTAGAGCAGGCGCGACTTGCTGTGGATGATGTCGGCCAGGCCGGCCCCCTTCGGGCACAGCGTGCCGCGGTTGACCGGATGGTCCGGGTCGCCCTCGATATGGAAGATGCTCGGCTCGGCGTTCTTGGCGCCATCGCCGAGGCTGTACATCAGGATGCCGCAGGCCACCGAGCAGTACGTGCAGGTGTTGCGGGTCTCGGTCGCGCGGGTCAGCTTGTATTGCCGGACCTCCGCGAGCGCGATGCCGGGCGCGAAGCCCATCAAAGCCAGGCTGGAGCCCACCAGGGTTGTCCCGGTGACCTTCAGGAACTGGCGGCGACTCATCGAGGGCATGCCGTTCTCCTTGGATGGCGGGGCGGCACGCAGACCACCCGGCTGTCGGTAGGTACGCGCCGGTTATAGCACAGGCCCCCGGATGCCCATGTGGCACTAGGGCCGGTACCGGCCGGACGGGCGCGAAAAGGGGCCGCTCTGGTAAAGTTGCGTGCCCGCACCCCGGGGAAGCGTCTGCCGGGCCTGGTTCCAGGATGTTCCGCGCAGCCCCCGCCATCCTGGCGCGATCGTCCGCGCCGGATCTGGAACACCGAGGAAAAATTTTGCGAAATCAACCCGTTGGATCCGCCGCATGAGCGCCCCGTCGAAGCCGTCGGACGCCGTTGCGCGCGGCACGCTGTACATCGTTGCCGCCCCTTCAGGCGCCGGCAAGAGCAGCATCGTCAATGCCACCCTGGCGCGTGACTCGCAGATCGCCCTGTCGATCTCTTTCACCTCGCGCGCGATGCGTCCGGGTGAAGTGAACGGCCAGCACTACCATTTCGTCTCTGCGGAAAAGTTCGAGGAAATGATCGCCGCCGGCGACTTCTTCGAGCATGCCTGGGTGCACGGTGACTGGAAGGGCACCGCCCGGCAGTCGGTGGAGCCGCAGCTGGCCGCCGGCCAGGACGTGCTGCTGGAGATCGACTGGCAGGGCGCCCAGCAGGTGCGCCAGCTGGTGCCGGGCACGGTCACCGTGTTCATCCTGCCGCCGTCCAGGCAGGCGCTGCAGGACCGCATGCGCAAGCGCGGCCAGGACAGCGAGGCGGTCATCGCCCAGCGCCTGGGCGCGGCCCGGGATGAAATGCTGCACTTCAACGAGTTCGACTACGTCATCGTCAACGAGGTGTTCGACACCGCGGTGGACGAGCTGTGCGCCATCTTCACCGCCAGCCGCCTGCGCCGGGAGGCCCAGAAGGTCCGCCATGCCGGCCTGATCCAGGCCCTGTTGACCCCGGATCCGGGCGCAACTGACTGATTCCAAAAGAATCGGGTGGGGGTTGGCTTGATTTTGTCCAGCCCCTGCCAGTACACTCCGTCCCCTTTCCCTCATTCGACTGAGCGGCCGACCGGTCGCCGGGAGCCCGTATGGCCCGCATCACCGTAGAAGATTGCCTGGAAGTCGTTAACAACCGTTTCGAACTGGTCATGATGGCGTCCAAGCGTGCCCGCCAGCTCGCCAACGGCGTGCAGGCCACGCTGGACAACAGCGAGACCGAGGACAAGCCGACCGTGCTGGCGCTGCGCGAAATCGCCGCCCGCAAGATCGACAACGCGCTGATCGACGAAGTCGAGAAGGCCGAGCGTGAGCGCGCCGAGCGCGAAGCGCTGGAGTGGGCTGCCGCCGAAGTGGTCGCCGACGAAGACATGTCCAAGAACGACGATTGATCGCATCGATCAACGTCATTGCTGGATCGCCGAACAGCCCGCCCCGTGCGGGCTGTTTCGCATTCAGGATTTGCCGTAAACGTCGCGCTGGAATAGGCTTCGGGCATGAACCCAGGCCCCACTGCCAAGGTCGCCGCAGCCCCCGCTGCCGCCGTACCCGACTACGTCCTCCAGCTTGAACGCGCCGCCCACTATCTGCCGCCGGAACAGCTGCCCCTGCTGCGCCGTGCCTGGGAAGTCGGAGCCTCCGCGCACGCTGGACAGACGCGCAAGTCGGGCGAGCCCTATATCACTCATCCGGTGGCCGTGGCCCAGGTGCTGGCCGAGCTCGGCCTGGACGTGGAAGCGCTGATCGCCGCGATCCTGCACGACACCATCGAAGACACCCCGCTGACCCGCGAGGCGCTGGCCGCCGAGTTCGGCGAAGCCGTGGCCGAGCTCGTCGACGGCGTGACCAAGCTGGACAAGCTGAAGTTCCGCGACCGCCAGGAAGCGGCCGCCGAGAGCTTCCGCAAGATGCTGCTGGCGATGTCGCGCGACCTGCGCGTGATCATGATCAAGCTGGCCGATCGCCTGCACAACATGCGCACGCTGGGTGCACAGAGCCGCGAAGCGCGTGGCCGCATCGCCCGCGAGACGCTGGAGATCTACGCGCCCATCGCCCAGCGCCTGGGCATGAGCCTGGTCAAGAGCGAGCTGCAGAACCTCGGTTTCAAGGCGCTGTACCCGTGGCGCCACGCCATCATCGAAAAGCACATCCGCAGCCAGCCGGTGGTGCGCCGCGAGGCGATGGCGCAGGTGGAAGTGCAGCTGTCGCAGCGCCTGGCCAAGGAGGGTATCGAGCATCGGCTGATCAGCCGCATCAAGACCCCGTGGAGCATCTACAACAAGATGCGCGACGAGAACAAATCCTTCGACCAGGTGATGGACGTGTTCGGTTTCCGCCTGGTCGTGCGCAGCGTGCCCAGCTGCTACCACGCGCTGGGTTCGGTACATGCCACCTTCAAGCCGCTGGATGGCCGCTTCCGCGACTTCATCGCCATTCCCAAGGCCAACGGTTACCAGTCGCTGCATACCGTGCTGTTCGGGCCGTACGGCTCGCCGATCGAAGTGCAGATCCGCACCGAGGAAATGGACCTGATCGCCGAGCGTGGCGTGGCCGCACACTGGACCTACAAGTTCGGCGGCGATTCGCCCAACAGCGCGCAGAGCCGTGCACATGCCTGGATCGTCGAACTGATCGACTCGCAGCGCGCTGCCGGGTCCTCGCTGGAGTTCCTCGACAACGTCAAGGTCGACCTGTTCCCGGACGAGGTCTACCTGTTCACGCCGAAGGGCAAGATCCTGGCCCTGCCGCGCAACTCCACCGCGCTCGATTTCGCCTACGCCGTGCACACCGACGTCGGCAACATGGCCGTGGCCTCGCGCGTGGACAAGAAGCTGGTGCCGCTGCGCACCAAGCTGGTGTCGGGCCAGTCGGTGGAGATCATCACCGCACGCTCGGCCACGCCGAAACCGCAGTGGCTGGAATTCGTGGTCACCAGCAAGGCACGCACCGCCATCCGCCACCAGCTGAAGCAGCTGGAACACGAAGACGCCGTGCAGCTGGGTCACCGCATGCTGGACCGCGCGCTGGAAGCGATGGATTCCTCGCTGGAACGGCTGCCGAAGGGGCGCCTGGATGCGTTCCTCACCGAACACCGCTTCCCGCGCCTGGAAGCCCTGCTGGCCGAGGTCGCGCTGGGCAACTGGATGCCGACCCAGGCCGCGCAGGCACTGATGGCCTACGCCGAACTGCGGGGCGGTCCGCATTCGCGCCACCATTCGCAGGAAAAGATCCTGATCAACGGCAGCGAGCGTGGCGTGGTCACCTTCGCCGGCTGCTGCCAGCCGATTCCCGGCGACGAGATCATGGGCTATCACACCGCCGGCAAGGGCATCGTGGTGCACCGCATGGACTGCCCGAACCTGGCCGAGCTGCGCAAGTCGCCCGAGCGCTGGGTGCCGATCGGCTGGGACACCACCGTGTCCGGCGACTACGACACCTCGCTGGTGGTGGAAGTGGAGAACGGCACCGGCGTGCTGGCGCAGCTGGCCGCCGCCATCGCCCAGAGCCACTCCAACATCGAACGGGTGGACTACCTCGACCGCGACTTCAACGCCGCCGTGCTGGCGTTCAACATCCAGGTACGCGACCGCAACCACCTGGCCGAAGTGATGCGCCGCCTGCGCCGCCTCTCGGTCGTGCAGTCGGTGCGCCGCCAGTAGAGCCACGCCATGGGTGGATGCTTTCTGTAGAGCCGAGCCCATGCTCGGCTGCCTCGGGCTGGAGCAGCCGAGCATGGGCTCGGCTCTACAGACGGCGCATCACATGACCGGATTGCCGTAGATCCACGCCATGCGTGGATGCACCCCCACCCGGTACAATCACCGCTCTGTTTTCCCCCAACGCACCGGAGCGACCCATGTCCCGCCAGATCATCAACACCGAAAAGGCTCCCGCCGCCATCGGCCCGTACTCGCAGGCCGTGCGCGCCGGCAACACCGTGTACTTCTCCGGCCAGATCCCGCTCGACCCGGCCACCGGCGACATCGTCGGCGCCGGTGACGTCGAAGCACAGGCCCGCCGCGCCTTCGACAACCTCAAGGCCGTGGCCGAAGCCGCCGGCGGTTCGCTGGACAAGGTCGTGCGCCTGGGCCTGTACCTGACCGACCTGGGCGAGTTCGCCAAGGTCAACGCGGTCATGCAGGACTACTTCCAGGCCCCGTACCCGGCCCGTTCCACCATCGAAGTCTCCGGCCTGCCGAAGGGCGCCAACTTCGAGGTCGACGCGGTGATGGTCATCGACTGACCGCCACGTGGCACGCAAGGCGGCGGTCACCCCGGTCCTGTCACCGTCCGGCGAAGCATCCCTGGCGATGCTCGCTGGCGTGGGCCCGGCCGTGGCCGCCAAACTGCAGGCGCGTGGCCTGGCCACCCTGCAGGATCTCTGGCTGCACCTGCCGCTGCGCTATGAAGACCGCACCCGGCTGACCCGCATCGAAGACCTGCGCAACGGCGTGCCGGCGCAGGTGGAAGGGCGGGTGGTCGCGGTCGAGCGCGGCATGCGCTACCGGCCGATGCTGAAGGTGGCGGTGGAAGACGAAGGGCAGGGCACCCTGGTGCTGCGCTTCTTCCACTTCCGCCAGCAGCAGGTCGGCCAGTTCGCGGTCGGCAACCGGCTGCGCTGCTTCGGCACGCCCAAGCCCGGCCACCTCGGCCTGGAGATCGTCCACCCCAGCTACCAGGTGCTGGGCCGCAACGACGATCCCGAACTCGGCGACCGCCTCGACCCGGTGTATCCCACCGTCGAAGGCGTGGGCCCGATGACGATGCGCAAGCTGATCGGCCAGGCGCTGGACCGCCTGCCCGAGGAAAGCACGCTGGAACTGCTGCCCAGTGGCTGGCTCGATGGCCTCGGCCTGCCATCGCTGCGCAGCGCGCTGCTGACCGTGCACCGGCCGCCGCCGGATGCCGATCTGGCCGCGCTGGCCGCCGGCACCCATCCGGCCCAGCGCCGCCTGGCGATGGAAGAACTGCTGGCCCACCACCTCAGCCTGCGTCGCCAGCGCATCGCGTTGCAGGCACACCATGCGCCGCCGCTGGCGGGCCCGGGCAAACTGGCCAAGGCGCTGCTGAAGCAGTTGCCGTTCGCACTGACCGGCGCACAGGCGCGCGTGTTCACGCAGATCCGCGAAGACCTCGCACGGCCCAGCCCGATGCTGCGGCTGGTGCAGGGCGATGTCGGCTCCGGCAAGACCGTGGTCGCCGCGCTGGCGGCGATGCTGGCGGTGGAGCAGGGCAAGCAGGTCGCATTGGCGGCACCCACCGAGCTGCTGGCCGAGCAACACCTCAACAACCTGCGCGGCTGGCTGGAACCGCTCGGCGTGCGCATTGCGTGGCTGGCCGGCAAGGTCACTGGCAAGGCGCGCGCCAAGGTGATGGAGCAGGTCGCCACTGGCGAAGCGCAGGTGGTGGTCGGCACCCACGCGCTGATGCAGGAGGCGGTCGTGTTCCAGGACCTGGCCCTGGCCATCGTCGACGAGCAGCACCGCTTCGGCGTGCACCAGCGGTTGGCGCTGCGCGACAAGGGCGCAGGCGGCAACAGCGTGCCGCACCAGCTGGTGATGACCGCCACGCCGATTCCGCGCACGCTGGCGATGTCCGAGTACGCAGACCTGGATGTCTCGGCCATCGACGAACTGCCGCCGGGGCGTACGCCGGTGCAGACCGTGGCATTGAACAACGACCGTCGCCCGGAGCTGATCGAACGCATCGCCCTGGCTTGCCAGGAAGGGCGGCAGGTGTACTGGGTGTGCACGCTCATCGAGGAAAGCGAAGAGCTGGATGCCACCCCCGCACAGGCAACCTACGAATCACTGCAGGCGCTGCTGCCCGGCGTGCGCGTCGGGCTGGTGCATGGCCGCCTGAAAGCCGCCGAGAAGCTGGCGACGATGGTGGCGTTCAAGGCCGGCGACATCGACCTGCTGGTCGCAACTACGGTGATCGAAGTGGGCGTGGACGTACCGAACGCCTCGTTGATGGTGATCGAGAACGCCGAACGCCTGGGCCTGGCCCAGCTGCACCAGCTGCGTGGCCGTGTTGGCCGCGGTTCGGCGGTATCGCGCTGCGTGCTGCTGTACCAGGCCCCGCTTTCGCAGATGGCACGCGAGCGCCTGCAGACCATGCGCGAAACCAACGATGGTTTCGTCATCGCCGAAAAGGATCTGGAACTGCGCGGCCCCGGCGAACTGCTGGGCACGCGGCAGACCGGCCTGGCCGGCTTCCGCATCGCCGACCTCGCCCGTGACGCCGGCCTGCTGCCCGGCGTGCACGACCTGGCCGAGCGCCTGCTGGCCCAGCAACCGGCGCTGGCCGATCGCGTGGTTGCACGGTGGATCGGCACCGCAGTGCGCTACGCCTCGGCGTAATGCACGGGGTCAGATCCCTTTGCGCAGCAAAGGGATCTGACCCCATTCCCGACATGCTCATCCACGCATGGCGTGGATCTACTGTAGAGCCGAGCCCGTGCTCGGCTGCCGTTCGCGCTGCGCGCGTGAGTCGAGCATGGCTCGACTCTACAGACAGCCTTTTCGATCATTTCCATGTTCGTCCACGCATCGCATGGATGTGTCGACCAAGGTCGACACCTACCAAGGCAGGACGCCGTTCCGACAGACTGCAGGGTCTGTCGAAGGCGGGGGGGGGGGGGGGGGGGGGGGGGGGCGGCCGCCGGTGGGTGGCGGCCCCCCTGCTCCTGGCGCCCTTCGGCCCCCCCCCCCCCCCGCCCCCCCCACCCCGCCAACCCCTGGAAATCAGCTTTTGCCGTTGCTGCTGATGTTGCCTCTGCTGTT
>NZ_JAWIRW010000034.1:0-8834 GCF_036319985.1 Stenotrophomonas sp. SMYL89
GTGGAATACATCCAGTACTACAACGAAGAGCGCATCAAACTGAAACTGAAAGGTCTGAGCCCGGTAAAGTACCGGGAGCAGGCCCAATCGGCCGCCTGACCCCGTCCAAGTCTCGGGGGGCACTTCACCCTGGGGGCTTGGCCGCGGCATCCATGCCGCGGACACTCCCGCAACCGGACCCACCCCGCCTTCGACAGTTTCCCGCGACCTGTCGGAACGACATATTGTTCTGGTCGGTGTCGACCTTGGTCGACACGGTAGATCCACGCCATGCGTGGATGACTCATTCGATATCTGACAGAAAAATCGTGTCGACCAAGGTCGACACCTACCAACAGCCGTGCGGAACAACGGCCGCAGTTGCCAACAGCCGCGGGAATCTGTCAGAGGCGGGGCGGTGTGGGTGGGCAGGACCGTTGGCGCCATGGATGGCGCCATCGAGCCCCCATGGATGGGTTTACGGCGTGTCCTGCCCACCCATACCGCCCCGCCAACCCACGGACAGCCCGCTTTTGACGTTGATGTTGATGTTGATGTTGATTCTGCAGGTGCAGGGCTGCAGGCCCTGCCGCCTCCCCCTAGAACGGAGCCGCGGACTCGAACGCGAGCGCCTCGCCCGTCAGCGGATGCGTAAACCGCAGGCTGCGCGCATGCAGATGCACGCGTTGCGCCGGCGCCGCGTCATACAGCACGTCGCCGACGATGGGATGGCCGAGGCTGGCCATGTGCAGGCGCAGCTGATGGCTGCGGCCAGTGATCGGTTCCAGCGCCACGCGCGTGCGCTGCGCTTCAGCATCACGGGCCAGCACGCGCCAACGCGTCAGCGCCGGCTTGCCGCGCTCATGGTCGATCATCTGCTTCGGCCGGTTCGGCCAGTCCACGATCAATGGCAGGTCCACTTCGCCGGCATCGCCCTCAAGCAGGCCCTGCAGAACGGCTTCGTAGCACTTGCCAACCTGGCGCTGCTCGAACTGCATCGACAACGCCGCCTGCATGTCCTTGCCACGCGCATGCAGCAGCAGCCCGGAGGTCACCTGGTCCAGGCGGTGCACGGTCAAGGCATCCGGATACAGCGCCTGCAGGCGCGCGACGACACAGTCCTGGTTCTCGGCGCTGCGGCCAGGCACGGACAGCAGGCCGGCGGGCTTTTCAGCTACCAGCAGCGCGTCGTCGATGTAGTGCAGGTGGATCATGCGGTTCCAGGAATTCCAAATGAAAACGGGGAAGCCGAAGCCTCCCCGTCTTCTGCGTACCGACCCACGGTCGGTACCTACCGGCCGAGGCCCGTATCAGCCCAGCAGGTGGGCGACGCCGGCGCGCTCTTCTTCCAGCTCGGCCAGGGTCTTGTCGATGTACTTCTGGCTGAAGTCGTCGATCGGCAGATCCTTCACCAGGGTGTACTTGCCGTTCTCGGTGGTCACCGCGAAGCCGAAGATCACGCCTTCCGGAATGCCGTAGGAACCGTCGGACGGCACGCCCATGGTGACCCACTTGCCGTTGCTGCCCAGCACCCAGTCACGCACGTGGTCGATGGCGGCGTTGGCGGCCGACGCAGCCGAGGACGAGCCACGGGCTTCGATGATCGCCGCGCCGCGCTTGCCGACGGTCGGGATGAAGGTGTTGGCGTTCCACTCCTGGTCGTTGATCGCATCGGCGATCGACGCACCATCGGCGGTGGCGAAACGGTAGTCCGGGTACATGGTCGGGCTGTGGTTGCCCCACACCACCAGCTTCTCCATGCCACCGACCGGCTTGCCGAGCTTGGTCGACAGCTGGCTCAGCGCGCGGTTGTGGTCCAGGCGCAGCATGGCGGTGAAGTTTTCCGGCTTCAGGTCCGGGGCCGACTTCATGGCGATGTAGGCATTGGTGTTGGCCGGGTTGCCGACCACCAGCACCTTCACGTCACGGCTGGCGACCTTGTTCAGCGCCGCGCCCTGGGCGGTGAAGATCTTGGCGTTTTCCAGCAACAGGTCCTTGCGCTCCATGCCCGGGCCGCGCGGACGCGCGCCGACCAGCAGGGCGATGTCGGCGTCCTTGAACGCGACTTCGGCGTCATCGGTGCCGACCATGCCGGCCAGCAGCGGGAAGGCGCAGTCTTCCAGCTCCATCATCACGCCCTTCAGGGCGGCCTGGGCCTTGTCGACCGGCAGTTCCAGCAGCTGCAGGATGACCGGCTGGTCCTTGCCCAGCATTTCGCCGGAGGCGATGCGGAACAGCAGGGCATAACCGATCTGGCCGGCGGCGCCGGTCACGGCAACACGAACGGGTGCTTTCATGGGGGTTTCCTCTTGCTTGCAAGCGTTTGATGGGACGCCGCGGGCGGAGCCACGCAGGCCTGGCGGGCGGCGGGGAACAGGGAAACGGCCACCCGTGGGTGGCCGTTTCAAAGGGGGATCAGGCGGCGAGGTGCTTGTTCCACTCGGCGACGCGGTCGGCCTGGGCGGCCAGCACGGCGTCGACGTCGCCTTCCAGGGTGATCGAATGGATCACGTCACCCTGCTTGACCGAATCGACGATGGCCTGGCCTTCCAGGACCTTGCCGAAGACGGTGTGGCGGCCGTCCAGCCAGTCGGTCTTGATGTGGGTGATGAAGAACTGGCTGCCGTTGGTGTTCGGGCCGGCGTTGGCCATCGACAGCGAGCCGACCTCGTGCTTCACGCCATTCTTCTCGTCTTCGAACTTGTAGCCCGGGCCGCCGGTGCCACGACCCTGCGGGCAGCCGCCCTGGATCATGAAGTCGGCGATCACGCGGTGGAAGATCAGGCCGTCATAGAAGCCGTGCTTGACCAGGTTCACGAAGTTGGCCACGGTCAGCGGCGCCTTGTCGGCAAACAGCTCGACCTTGATCGGGCCCTGGGTGGTGTCGAAAGTGGCGATGAGGGACATGAAGATCCTTGATGCAAAGGGGAATGCGTCTAGCCACCTAGTTTACACCCGCCTCGTGTCGGCGGCGGCTTCGACCATTGGTGAAGCGCCCCGCTTCAGCCCACGGACGGGGAGCCGCGCAGCGGGGTCCTGGCGGCCTCGGCCGGCGCGGCGGATGGCCAGCTGAATGGGCCCCGTGACAGGCGTGAAATCCACCTTTTCGCGAATCGTCAAGTTCGACGTATAATGTTGGACTTCTTTTTCCAAATCCGGCGCCGACTGGCCCCCTTTCGTATGTCCATCGAAAATCTTCGCAACATCGCCATCGTCGCCCACGTCGACCATGGCAAGACCACCCTGGTCGACCAGCTGCTGAAGCAGTCCGGCACCCTGTCCGAGCGTACCGTCCTCGCCGAGCGCGTGATGGACAGCAACGACCAGGAAAAGGAACGCGGCATCACCATCCTGGCCAAGAACACCGCCATCACCTGGGAAGACAAGAAGACCGGCATCAAGAACCGGATCAACATCGTCGACACCCCCGGCCACGCCGACTTCGGTGGCGAGGTCGAGCGCGTGCTGTCGATGGTCGACACCGTGCTGATCCTGGTCGATGCGATGGACGGCCCGATGCCGCAGACCCGCTTCGTGACCCAGAAGGCCTTCGCGATGGGCTTCAAGCCGATCGTCGTGGTCAACAAGGTCGACCGTCCGGGCGCCCGTCCGGAATGGGTGATCGACCAGGTCTTCGACCTGTTCGACAAGCTCGGCGCCACCAACGAGCAGCTGGACTTCCCGATCGTCTACGCCTCGGGCCTGAACGGCTATGCCGGCTTGGAAGACACCGTGCGTGACGGCGACATGACCCCGCTGTACGAAGCGATCATGCAGCACGCGCCGCGTCCGGAAGTGGACCCGGAAGGCCCGTTCCAGATGCGCATCAGCCAGCTGGACTACAACAACTTCGTGGGCGTGATCGGCATTGGCCGCATCCAGCGCGGCACCCTGAAGAAGAACATGCAGGTCGCGGTCATCGACCGTGAAGGCAAGAAGCGCAACGGCAAGGTCCTCCAGGTGCTGGGCTTCATGGGCCTGGAACGCATCGAGCAGGATTCGGCCGAGGCCGGCGACATCGTGGCCATCTCCGGCATCCAGGAGCTGACCATCTCCGACACCATCTGCGCACCGGACTTCCCGGAAGCGCTGCCGGCGCTGACCGTCGACGAGCCGACCATCTCGATGACCTTCCAGGTCAACAACTCGCCGTTCGCCGGCAACAAGGACCTGTCCGGTGGCAAGTTCCTGACCAGCCGCCAGATCAAGGACCGCCTGGACCGTGAAAAGGTCCACAACGTGGCCCTGAAGGTCGAGCAGCTGGAAGACGCCGACAAGTTCCTGGTCTCCGGCCGTGGCGAACTGCACCTGTCGGTGCTGATCGAGAACATGCGCCGCGAAGGCTACGAGCTGGCCGTGTCGCGCCCGGAAGTGATCATCAAGGAAATCGACGGCCAGATGATGGAGCCGATCGAGCAGCTGGTGGTGGACATCGAAGAAATCCACCAGGGCGGCGTGATGGAAAAGCTGGGCACCCGCAAGGGCCAGCTGAAGAACATGGAATCGGACGGCAAGGGCCGCGTGCGCCTGGAATACTCGATCCCGGCCCGTGGCCTGATCGGCTTCCAGAACGAGTTCAAGACCCTCACCCAGGGTTCGGGCCTGCTGTTCCACGTGTTCGACCACTACGGTCCGAAGGAACAGGGCGCGATCGCCAAGCGCATCAACGGCGTGATGATCGCCAATGCGCCGGGGACCACCCCGGCCTACTCGCTGGGCCCGCTGCAGGAGCGCGGCAAGCTGTTCGCTGCTGAAGGCGACAACGTGTATGAAGGTCAGCTGGTCGGCATCCACTCCAAGGACAACGACCTGACCGTCAACGCGATCAAGACCAAGCCGCTGACCAACATGCGCGCTTCGGGCAAGGACGATGCGATCCAGCTGACCCCGGCGATCAAGTACTCGCTGGAACAGGCCCTGGACTTCATCGAAGACGATGAGCTGGTCGAGATCACCCCGAAGGAGATCCGTCTGCGCAAGAAGTTCCTGACCGAAAGCGACCGCAAGAAGGCTTCGCGCGGCGGCTGAGCCAGCACCCCGTGAACCAGAGCGGCTACAACCCGGATCCGCACCGGCATCCGGGTCTCCACGTCATCGCCCTGCTTGAAGCGAGCAAGGCGATGCTGGCGCTGTTGGCCGCCACCGGGCTGGAAGTGCTCGGACCGCAGCCGCTACGGCACGGCATCATGGCCCTGATCCGGCGTTTCAGCCTGGATCCGGACCATGGCACCCTGCCCTCGCTGCTGCACATGATCAGCCCCGATGCGGTCCACCTGGCCGCGGCGGGGATGATCGGCTACGGCCTGCTGCACCTGGTCGAGGCCTGGGGCCTGTGGCGGGCCAAGGCCTGGGCCTCCTGGCTGGGCTGCCTGACCGCCTCGCTGTACCTGCCTTTCGACATCTTCGCGATCATCCGCCATCCCGGCTGGCCGTCGTGGACCATCCTGGCGATCAACCTGATCGTGGTCTACGTCCTCGCCCGCGACCTGCGCAAGCGCCACCGCTGAGCACCGGCTACACTGGGGGTTGGAGCCGACCAAGCCGCCCCATGCGCCCGTCCTTGCCGCCTCTGCTGACCTGCCTGCTCGCCGCGCTGCCTGCGCTGCTTTCGGCTGGCTGCAGCCCGGCCACGCCCAGCGCGCATGCGGCCGAACCTGCGAGCCGCAACGTGCCGTTCCCGTACGCCGAAACCGATGTCGCCGACCTGCAGGCGCGGATGACCGCCGGTGAGCTGGACAGCACCACCCTCACCCAGGCCTACCTGCAGCGCATCGCCAGCCTCGACCGCACCGGGCCACGCCTGCGCGCGGTGATCGAGCTCAACCCCGATGCCCTGAAGGAAGCCGCCGCCCGCGACCGCGAGCGCCGCGAAGGACGCCTGCGCGGTCCGCTGCATGGCATCCCGCTGCTGCTGAAGGACAACATCAACGCCGCACCGATGGCCACCAGTGCCGGCTCGCTGGCCCTGCAGGGTTTCCGCCCGGACGACGCCTATCTGGTGCGCCGGCTGCGCGACGCCGGCGCCGTGGTGCTGGGCAAGACCAACCTCAGCGAGTGGGCCAACTTCCGCGGCAACGACTCCATCTCCGGCTGGAGCGCGCGCGGTGGCCAGACCCGCAACCCCTATCGCATCAGCCATTCACCGTGCGGTTCCAGCAGCGGCAGCGCGGTGGCCGTGGCCGCCAACCTGGCCAGCGTGGCGATCGGCACCGAAACCGACGGCAGCATCGTCTGCCCGGCGGCGATCAACGGCGTGGTCGGCCTGAAGCCGACGGTCGGGCTGGTCAGCCGCGATGGCATCGTACCGATCTCCTTCAGCCAGGACACCGCCGGACCAATGACACGCAGCGTCGCCGATGCTGCTGCCGTGCTGACCGCGATCGCCGGCCGCGATGACGCCGATCCCGCCACCGCGACCATGCCCGGCCGCGCGGTCTACGACTACACCGCACGCCTGGACCCGCAGGGCCTGCGCGGCAAACGCATCGGCCTGCTGCAGACGCCGCTGCTGAAGTACCGCGGCATGCCGCCGCTGATCGATCAGGCGGCGATCGAGCTGCGTCGCGCCGGTGCCGTCGTGGTACCCGTCGAACTGCCCAACCAGGGCGCATGGGCCGAGGCCGAGCGCACGCTGCTGCTGTACGAATTCAAGGCGGGCCTGGAGCGCTACTTCAGCACCCATCGCGCCCCGCTGCGCAGCCTTGCCGAGCTGATCGCCTTCAACCAGGCCCACAGCAAGCAGGAACTGGGCCTGTTCGGCCAGGAACTGCTGGTAGAGGCTGACGCCACCGCTGGCCTGGCAGACCCTGCCTACATCCGCGCGCGCAGCGATGCGCGCCGGTTGGCCGGCCCGGAAGGCATCGATGCCGCCCTCTCCGCCCATCAACTCGATGCGCTGGTGGCGCCGACCACCGGCGTGGCGTGGCCGATCCGCAGCGAGGGCGACGACTTCCCCGGCGAGAGCTACAGCGCCGCCGCCGTGGCCGGTTACCCCAGCCTGACCGTGCCGATGGGCCAGATCGATGGCCTGCCGGTCGGCCTGCTGTTCATGGGCACCGCCTGGAGCGAGCCGAAGCTGATCGAGATGGCCTACGCCTACGAGCAGCGCACCCGTGCCCGGCGACCGCCGCACTTTGATACTGACGCACTGATCGACGCTGGCGAGCCTTGATCGCGTTTATGTAGAGCCGAGCCCACGTTCGGCTTCATCGGAAAATCGAAGGCAGCCGAGCATGGCTCGGCCCTACAGAGGCTGGTCGGGCTCCATCGGCACGATCGCGGCTTCGCCATCTTCAGCCCCCGGCGACCGCACATCCGCGGTACGCGCCCGCGGACCGCGCGGCCTATCCAGCTCATCATCGTGCTGCACACGTGCACGTACCTGCGGCAGCGCCTGCGGATGCTCGCGCGCAAGGAAATCGAGCATGCGCTCACGCACCAGGCAACGCAGGTCGAAGGCATCGCCGGAACTGCGTGCACTGACCAGCAGCCGCACCTGGATCGCGCGTTCGCTGGTTTCGGTCACCTGGGTCACGCAGACCCGACCATCCCACAGCGCTTCGCCACGACAGATGCGCTCCAGCTCGGCGCGGATCGCCGCAATCGGTGCCCGGTAGTCCAACCACAGGAAGGCCGTGCCGAGCAGATCGGCACTGCGCCGCGTCCAGTTCTGGAACGGGTTCTCGATGAACCAGGTCAACGGCACCACCATCCGCCGCTCGTCCCAGATGCGCACCACCACGTAGCTGCTGCCGATCTCCTCGATGCGTCCCCACTCACCTTCAACGATCACCACATCGTCCAGCCGGATCGGCTGCGTCACTGCGATCTGCAGGCCAGCGATCAGATTGCCGAACACCGGCTTGGCCGCAATGCCGGCCACCAGGCCGATCAGACCCGCCGAGGCCAGCAGAGCCGTGCCGATCTTCTGCACCATCGGAAAGGTCAACAGCACCAGCGAGGCGCCGAGCACGATGATGCCCCCCATCAACACGCGGCTGAGCACCCGCGTCTGGGTCTGGATGCGGCGCGCTTCCAGGTTGTCGGAGACATCGATGGGATGGCCGCGCAGGATCGCGCGCTCACCCGCCGCCACCGCGCGTACCAGCAACCAGATGAAGCAGGCGGTCAGCGCGATGTGCAGCACATGCTGCAGATTGCCCAGCACGGGATCCTGCAGCGGCGTGGCCTGCAGCGCGGGGATCAACAGCAGCAGTGGCCACGCGGTCGCCATCGGCAGGCCAAGCACGCGACCGATGCGCGCGCGCCGACGATCACGCCCTTTCAGCCGATGATAGATCCAGAGGATCAGCCACGCGCCGATGCCACCCGCTACTGCTGCCAATCCCAACGGCCATGCGTAGGCCTGCGCGCTTTGCCAGTGCACCGTTGCTACCTCCACTCGAACAGCCTAGCGGACAGCCTCGCGCATGGCGCATGAGCGTCACGTCAGCCGTTCGTAAGCAGGGTGTTGGTCGGCAGGGCTTGCAGCCCTGCACCTGCTGCGAGCTGGAGCAACAGCAACAGCAACAGCCGAAGCAGAAGCGGGTTTCCTGTGGGATGGCGGGGTGGGTCCGGTTGCGGGGGATGCCGTGGATCCATCCATGGAGGCTCGGTCGCCGCATCCATGCGGCTCACTGATCTGGCCCCCGCAACCGGCCCCACCCCGCCTTCGACAGTTTCCTGCGATCTGCCAGCAAAGTCTGAGGTCAGATCCGTTTTCCAGAGGAAAACGGATCTGACCCCATCTTCTGATTTCGAAATCTGACAGACATTCATCCACGCATGGCGTGGACCCACCGTGTCGACCAAGGTCGACACCTACCAACAGCCGCAGGGATCTGTCAGAGGCGGGG
>NZ_JAWIRW010000035.1:0-5549 GCF_036319985.1 Stenotrophomonas sp. SMYL89
ACGTAGATCGGGTCCAGCTGCTGCACGGTGGCCAGTGCATTGGCCTGGCCGGCGCTGACCAGCGCACCCTGGGTGACGCTGGACTTGCCGATGCGACCGCTGATCGGCGCGACGATGCGGGCATAGCCCAGGGTGACGTTGGCCGCATCCAGCGACGCCTTGGCGGCACCGACATCAGCCTCGGCCTGCTTCTGCGCAGCCACGGCGTTTTCCAGATCCTGCTGGCTGACCGCGTCGACCTTGGCCAGCTCGGTGATGCGCTTGGCGCTGAGGCGGGCAGCGTTGGCGGTGGCTTCGGCACGGGCCAGCTGGGCGCGGGCGCTGTTGGCCTGGGCGCGGTAGCTGGCGTCCTCGATCTGGTACAGCGGCTCGCCGGCCTTGACCATGCCGCCCTCGGTGAACAGGCGCTTGGCGACGATGCCGTTCACCTGCGGGCGCACTTCGGCGACCAGGAAGGCATTGGTACGGCCCGGCAGTTCGCGGGTCAGGCCCACGGTCTCGGGCTTCAGCGTGACCATCTGCACTGCCATCGGTCCGGGATCGTGGCCCATCGCGGAAGGCTGGCAGGCAACCAGCAGGATGCTGCTGACGAAAATCAGCCAGCGGCGGGAACTGCACAACAGGGAATGGGACAAGCACATCGCTCCACGCGTCAGGTGCGGGGCCCCCGTCGCCTCCCGTGGCGATCGATGCAGCGTTCCGCCACGCGATGAGACGGCGAGACAGCTGCAATAGGTATGAGGAAAGTTGTATCTAGCCCTGAAAGCAAGCCAGGCCTTCAGCCGCAGGAAAGCTTTCCTGCTGGAACGTGATCGACAGGGGATGAGATCCCCTCGAAACGGACAATGCCGGCCAGTGGCCGGCATTGCCGTCGATCACCCAGGTAGAGCCGGCCGTTGGCCGGCTCTACCTCAGCTGCGCTCGTGCCAGCCGCCGCCCAGTACCTTGTACAGGGTGATGCGGTTGGACTGCTGGGCCAGTTCGGCCTGCAGGCGGGTCTGCTGCGCGGTATAGGCGGTGCGCCGTGCATCGAGCAGGGTGACGAAGCTGTCCAGGCCGGCGTCGTAGCGTGCCTGCGACAGGCGATTGGCCTGTTCGGCGGCTTCCACCAGGCGCTGCTGCGCGCTCACCTGCTCATCCAGGCTGACATTCAGCGCGAGTGCGTCCGCGGTTTCGCGGAAACCCACCTGGATCGACTTCTCGTACTGCGCCAGCGCGATATCGCGATCCGCATTGGCGATGGAAAGGTTCGCGCGCAGCTTGCCACCCTGGAAGATCGGCAGGGTGATCTTCGGCAGGAAGCTCCACACGCGGGTGCCGCTGTCGAACAGGTTGGACAGTTCATTCGAGCCACTGCCGATGCTGCCGGTCAGCGAGATGCTCGGGAAGAACGCTGCACGTGCCGCACCGATGTTGGCGTTGGCGGCCAGCAGCTGGTGTTCTGCAGCCATGATGTCCGGGCGCTGCAGCAGCACGTCGCTGGGCAGGTCGGCCGGCGGCGGGGCCAACGCCAGCAGCTGCGGTTCGATGCTGTCCGGCAGCAGCGCCGGATCCAGCTGGCCTCCGGCCAGCAGCGCCAGCGCGTTGCGGTCCTGGGCCAGCTGGCCGCGCAGACGTGCGGCATCCGTGCGCGCGGTTTCCACCAGCGTACGGGTCTGGGTCAGTTCCAGCGCCGAACTACCGCCACGTTCATGGCGGGCTTCGGCCAGGCGCAGCGAATCCTCGTAGGTCTTCAGCGTCGCTTCGGCGATCTTCAGCCGCTGCGCGTCGGCCCCGTAGGTCAGCCACGCGGTGGCGGTCTCGGCCACCAGGCTCAGCTGCGCGTTGCGGCGGTTGGCGGCCACGGCGAAGTACTGTTGCAGTGCCGCTTCGCTGAGGTTGCGCACGCGGCCGAACAGGTCCAGCTCGAACTCGGCCACGCCGACGCCGGCAGTGAACTGCTCCGTGACGCCGGCATCGGTACCGCGACGCTCCATCTGGCCGGTGACGGCCACGCCGGGCACGCGATCGGCGCGCTGCACGCGGTACTGGCCGCGCGCGCGTTCAACATTGAGCACGGCCACGCGCAGGTCGCGGTTGTTCTGCAGCGACTGCTCGATGACCTGCTGCAGGCGTGGATCGGTGAAGAAGTCCCGCCAGCCGACGGCGGCGACATCGGCCACCTGGCCCTGTGCAGCTTCGGCCGGCCACTGCGCTGGGATGGCAGGTGCAACGGCGGTGTTTTTAGGCGCCAGGGTGGAGCAACCGGCCAGCGCAAGCGCGGCGGCCAGGGATACAGCAAGAGAAGAGAATTTCATGGCGACACCTTGGGGGTCACGGTGGTAGCGCCGGGCCATGCCCGGCGGCTACGCGGTGAGGCATCCGCCGGGCACGGCCCGGCGCTACCGGATTTCATCACGTCGTGGATTTGCGCTTGAACACGCGCTGCACCACCACGAAGAACAGCGGCACGAAGAACACGCCCAGTACCGTGCCGACGATCATGCCGCCGAGCACGCCGGTGCCGATCGCCTGCTTGGCGCCTGAGCCGGCACCGGTGGAGATCGCCAGCGGTACCACGCCCATGCCGAAGGCCAGCGACGTCATCACGATCGGGCGCAAGCGGTCGCGCACCGCGTGCATGATCGACTCGATCAGGCCTGCGCCCTTCTCCAGGTTCTCCTTGGCGAACTCCACGATCAGGATCGCGTTCTTGCTGGTCAGGCCCACCGTGGTCAGCATCGCCACCTGGAAGTAGATGTCGCGTTCCAGGCCCTTGAAGGTGTTGGCCAGCACCGCGCCGAGAATACCCAGCGGGGCCGCCAGCAGCACCGCCGTCGGCACGCTCCAGCTCTCATACATCGCGGCCAGGCACAGGAACACGATCATCAGCGACAGCGTGTACAGCA
This sequence comes from Stenotrophomonas sp. SMYL89, assembly GCF_036319985.1. Taxonomy (NCBI): domain Bacteria; kingdom Pseudomonadati; phylum Pseudomonadota; class Gammaproteobacteria; order Lysobacterales; family Lysobacteraceae; genus Stenotrophomonas; species Stenotrophomonas sp. SMYL89. Next base: position 2,889 of record NZ_JAWIRW010000035.1, read on the forward strand.
GCGGCGTCTGCGAGCCGGCCTGACGCTCCTGGTAGGACATCGCCGTCCACTCGATGCCGAAGCCCGCCGGCAGCTGCTTGGCCAGCTGCTCGATCTCGGCCATGGCATCACCGGAGGCGACACCCGGGGCCGGTTCGCCCTGGATTTCCATCGCCGACACACCGTTGTAGCGCTCCAGGCGCGGCGAACCGTAATCCCAGTGCTTGGTGGCGAACGCACTGAACGGCACCATCTCACCCTTGTCGTTCTTCACGGACCAGAGGTCGAAGTCCTCCGGGACCATGCGGAACGGCTGGTCGGCCTGCACGAACACGCGCTTGACGCGGCCGCGATCGACGAAGTCATCGATGTACGAGCTGCCCCATGCGGCAGCCAGGGTGCCGTTGATCTGGTCGATCGACAGCCCCAGCGAGGTCGCCTTGGCCGCGTCGATGTCGATGCGGAACTGCGGCGTGTCCTCCTGGCCGTTCGGGCGCACGTTGGCCAGCTTCTTGCTGCCCGCAGCGAGGCCCAGCAGCTGGTTGCGTGCGGCCACCAGTGCCTCGTGGCCCTGGCCGCTGTTGTCCTTCAGGAAGAAGGTGTAACCCGAAGCGGTACCCAGTTCCGGAATGGCCGGCGGCGGGAAGGCGAAGATGAAGGCATCCTTGATCTGGCCCAGTGCCGCCATTGCGCGACCGGTGATCGGCATCACGCCATTGTTGGCGTCACGCTCGCTCCAGTCCTTCAGCTTGACGAACGCCATGCCCGCGTTCTGGCCCATGCCGGCGAAGCTGAAGCCCTGCACCGAGAACACCGAGTCCACCGCATCCTTTTCGTTCTGCAGGAAGTGGTTTTCCAGCGCCGCGATCGATTCCAGCGTGCGTTCCTGGGTGGCACCCACCGGCGCCTGCACCAGCGCCATCAGCACGCCCTGGTCTTCGTTGGGCAGGAACGAGCTTGGCAGGCGCACGAACAGCACGCCCATCAGCACGAACAGCGCCGCAACGATGCCCATGAAGCGCCACGGACGATGGATGATGCCGCGCACGCCACGCTGGTAGCTTTCGCTGGTGCGGTCGAAACCGCGGTTGAAGCCGTTGAAGAAACGACCGGCCAGGCCGCGATGGGCAACATGGTGCTCGCCCTTCTTCAGCGGCTTGAGCATGGTCGCGCACAGCGCCGGGGTCAGCACGATCGCGACCAGCACCGACAATGCCATCGCCGAGACGATCGTGGCCGAGAACTGGCGGTAGATCACGCCGGTGGAACCGCTCATGAAGGCCATCGGCACGAACACCGCCGACAGCACCAGGCCGATGCCCACCAGCGCGCCAGTGATCTGGCCCATCGACTTGCGGGTAGCCTCGAGCGGAGACAGCCCTTCCTCGGACATGATGCGTTCGACGTTCTCCACCACCACGATGGCATCGTCCACCAGCAGGCCGATCGCCAGCACCATCGCGAACATGGTCAGCATGTTCACCGAGAAGCCCAGCATCGCCAGCACGCCGAAGGTACCCAGCAGCACCACCGGCACGGCGATGGTCGGGATCAGGGTGGCGCGGAAGTTCTGCAGGAACAGGTACATCACCACGAACACCAGCACGATCGCTTCGATCAGGGTCTGCACCACGCCCTTGATCGACACGCGCACGAACGGGGTGGTGTCGTACGGGATCTCGGCCTTCAGCCCGGCCGGGAAGAAGCCCTTCATGTCTTCCAGCGCCGCATCCACGCCGGCGGCGGTATCCAGCGCGTTGGCGCCGGTGGCCAGGGTGACCGCCAGACCGCTGGCCGGCTGGCCGTTGTAGCGGGTGACGAAGTCGTAGGACTCGGCACCCAGTTCGACGCGGGCGACATCGCCGAGGCGCAGTTCGGCACCGTCCTGCGCGCCGCGCACGATGATGTTGCGGAACTGCTCCGGGGTCTGCAGGCGCGACTGCGCGTTGATGGTGGCGTTGAGCTGCTGGCCCTTCACCGACGGCGCACCGCCGAGCTGGCCGATGGCCACCTGGGCATTCTGTGCCTTCACCGCCGCGGTCACTTCGGCAACCGACAGGCCGTAGGTGTGCAGCTTGTTCGGGTCCAGCCAGATGCGCATCGCGTACTTGCCGCCGAACACCTGGATGTTGCCCACGCCCGGCACGCGGCTCAGGCGATCAACGACATTCGAACCGACATAGTCGGCGATGTCGTTGGCGTCCATGCTGCCGTTCTCGGACACGAACGCGATGACGTTCAGGAAGCCCGAGCTGGACTTGGCCACGTTGATGCCCTGCCGCTGCACTTCCTGCGGCAGCAGCGGCATGGCCAGCTGCAACTTGTTCTGCACCTGCACCTGGGCGATGTCCGGGTTGGTGCCGCTCTCGAAGGTCAGGGTAATGGTGGCCTGGCCGTTGGACGAGCTGTTGGAGGAGAAGTAGATCAGGCCATCAAGGCCCTTCATGTTCTGCTCGATGATCTGCGTCACCGAGTCCTCGACCACCTTGGCCGATGCACCCGGGTAAGTTGCGCTGATTTCCACCGCCGGCGGCGCGACGTTGGGGTACATCGAGACCGGCAGCTTGAACAGGGCCAGGCCGCCGGCGAGCATGATGATGATGGCGATGACCCATGCAAAGATGGGTCGATCGATGAAAAAGCGTGCCATGGGGTTCTCCGCTTACTTCGCGCCGCCGGCCG
>NZ_JAWIRW010000036.1:0-4696 GCF_036319985.1 Stenotrophomonas sp. SMYL89
CGACGTTAAGGTGCGGGATGGGGATCGCTCGGCTCGTCTGTCGGCTGGTACCCGCAGATATCATGTTGACGGTCCCTCCACCCTGGCTCCTACATACCTCGTAGGAGCCGGGAGGAACATACAAGCCATGCTCGGCTGCCGTTGGTGGGGCGCCGCAAAAAAGCAGAGCCGAGCGTGGGCTCGGCTCTACAGGGAAGGCAGTGTCGACCAAGGTCGACACCCAACATTTCAAATCAACAGGTCAGCCGCAATCAGAACGCCGGCAGCACCGCGCCCTTGTACTTGGTCTCGATGAAAGCCTTCACCTGCGGGCTGGTCAGGGCCTTGGCCAGCTTCTGCACGCGGGCGTCGTCCTTGTTGTCCGGCCGCGCGACCAGGAAGTTCACGTACGGCGAATCCTTGCTCTCGATCGCCAGTGCGTCCTGGGTCGGGTTGAGGCCGGCGTCCAGCGCGTAGTTGGTGTTTATCAGGGCCAGGTCGACCTGGTCCAGCACGCGCGGCAGCATCGCCGAGTCCAGCTCGCGGAACTTCAGGTTCTTCGGGTTGGCGATGATGTCGCGCTGGGTCGACAGGGCGTTGGTCGGGTCCTTCAGCGCGATCACGCCGGCCTTGTGCAGCAGGATCAGCGCGCGGCTGTTGTTGCTCGGGTCGTTCGGGATCACTACGTCGGCGCCTTCGCGCAGCTCGGCCAGCGACTTGATCTTGCGTGAGTACGCACCGAACGGTTCGATGTGCACGCCGATCACCTTCACCAGGTCGGTCTTGCGGTCGCGGTTGTAGGCATCCAGGTACGGTTCGGTCTGGAAGTAGTTGGCGTCCACCTGCTTCTGCACCAGCTGGTCGTTGGGCTGCACGTAGTCGTTGAACACGCGCACGTCCAGGTCCACGCCTTCCTGCTTGAGGATCGGCTTGACCACCTCGAGGATCTCGGCGTGCGGCACGGCCGTGGCAGCCACCACCAGCTTCTGCGAGGGTTCGCCGGACTTGCCACAGGCGGTCAGGGCCAGCGCAGCGGCAAGCAGGGGCAGCAACAGGGTCTTCTTCATGGGCGGAGGGGTTCTCGGGGGGAGTGTCAGGATTTTTCGTAGTTGCTCAGGGCCAGCTCGAGCAGCGCCTTGGCCTGCTCGCGCAGCATCACCGGCTCGACGATCTCGGCATCCGAGCCGTAGTGCAGCACGTCCATCAGCAGCTCGCGGGAGACGCTGTACGGCACCTTCAGTTCATAGCGGCCATCGGCCAGGAAGCGGCCCTGCTGCTTGGAGTGCCAGTGCTCGTCGGCCACCCAGCGCGCGGCCTTGGCACTGAACAGGATGGTCGCCCAGCCCTTCGGTGCGCCGGAGAAGATGCCGTAGCTGGCACCCAGCTGCTCGTCCAGCTCGCTGTCGGCCACGTCGCGGGCAGTACTGTCGACCACCCGCGCCTTGTGGATGCGGTCCACGGCGAAGCTGCGCAGGGCTTCGCGGTCATGGTCCCAGGCATCCAGGTACCAGTTGTCGCGGTAATGGGTCAGGCGCTGCGGCGAGACGGTGCGCTTGGTCGGCTCGTCGGTGGAACGGGCACGGTACTCGAACGCCAGCTGGCGGCGCTCCAGCACCGCCGAGGCCACGCTGCGGAAGCTGCCTTCATCGAACTTGCGTCCGCGGTGCGGGATTACCCGCACACGGTCCACCGGCCAGTTGGAGACACCGGCCTGGGCTGCCAGCAGGCTCTCGATACGCTGCTGCAGCGGCGCCAGCACCGAGGACAGCACGCCGCCGCCGGTCCGCGCCAGCAGGTGCTGCGAGGCCAGCAGGGCATGCAGCTCCTCCGAGCTGAGCCACAGGCCGGGCAGCTCGAAGCGGTCGCTCTCGTCGGCCTGGTAGCGGAAGCCGGCCTCGCCGTCGCCCTCGATCGGTGCCATCAGCGCATCGCGGAGGAAGGCCAGGTCGCGGTAGACGGTGGCACGGGAACAACCGAGCTTGTCCTGCAGGGTCGCCACCGTCACCGGATAGCGCGCGGACTTGAGCAGACGATGCAGGGCGGTGATGCGTTCGTATCGGTCCATACCCCCGATTATGTCCGAGTCGCGGGTCTTGTGTGGGACGTTTGGGCTATCGTGGTCGCCCCCACCCCCATGGAACGCCCGATGCGCCGGTTGCCCGCCCTGTCCCTGCTGGCCTGCCTGCTGCTGGCTGCCTGCGATCGCGCGCCGGCGCCGGCCAGCACCGGAGCCCCCGTGCCCGCAGCAGATCCGGCGCAGGCCGTACTGGGCGCCAGCCAGCGCTTTGCGGCCCTGAATAGTTTCCATGCCGAGCTGGAGGTGCTGGGCGCACCGCAGCCGGTACGCAGCGCCATGGACTTCGTCGCCCCCGACCGCTTCCGGGTGCAGACCCCGGGCGGGCCGCAGACGATCATTGGCGACACCATGTTCCTGCAGGCCGACGGCGCGATCCGCCAGGTTCCCACCCCGCCGGGCCTGCTGGAGCAGTGGCGCAATCCATTGCCGGCCGACGCCCTGCCTGCCGACCTGCAGGCCGAGGATCTGGGCAGCCAATCGCTGGATGGGATCCAGACCCGTCACTACCGCCTGCGCGGCGCGCAGCCCGGCGAACGCCTGGAGTACTGGGTGGACGCCCAGGGCCTGCCGAGGCAGATCGTGCGCAGCGGCGACAGCAATGGCCGCAGTTTCCAGCTGCGCCTGCGCTATTCGCGCTTCAACGACCCGGCATTGCGTATCGATCTGCCCTGAATGGGCGTTCGCGGCAACGTCTGCTGAAGCGCGCCTTGGATCGATTCGGACCGCCATCACGCTTCCAGTATCATCACCGGCTGTCAACCGCTTCGGAGAAGCCCCGATGTCCCTGCGCGTGTCCCTGCTGATCCCCCTGCTGCTGTGCGCGCCGCTCGCGTATGCACAGGATGCCTCCGAACTGGCGGCGATGTCTTCGCCGTGGAGCGGCAGTGGCGGCGAGCTCGGCTTCGCCTCGGCACGCGGCAACAGCAGCACCGAGAGCTTCAACGGCCGCCTGCGCCTGCGCTACACCGACGGCGACTGGGTGCACAGCATGGACCTGGCCGGCCTGCGTTCCAGCTCCAAGGTGACCGAGACCCGCGACGACGGCACCACCACCCGCCGCAACAACACCACCGCCAACCGCTACACCGGCAGTGCCGGCAGCGCGCTGCAGCTGGGCGAGCACCGCCAGCTGACCGCGACGGTACGTACCGAGCGCGACGATTTCGCCACCTACGACCGCCAGAGCTCGTTCGGCCTGGGTTACGGCACCCGCCTGTGGAACACCGAGCGCTTCTCGTTCGACGCGCAGATCGGCCCCGGTGTGCGCCGCACCCACAGCACCGAGGACGACCGCACCCGCACCGGCATGATCGGCCGCGGCCTGTTCGACATGAAGTACTCGCTGACCGACAACACCGACCTGGTCAACACCCTGCTGGTCGAATCCGGTTCGTACAACACCTTCGGCCAGAACGACTTCGGCGTGTCGGTGAGCATGAACGAGCATCTGGCGCTGAAGGCCGGCTGGCAGGCGCGTTACAACAGTGACGTGGCCGAGGACAAGCGCAAGACCGATACGCTGACCACGATGAACGTGGTCTACAAGTTCAAGTAAGCAGAACGGGCGCCAAGGCGCCCGTTTCTCTTTCCCGGTAGGCGCCCACCTTGGTGGGCACGATCCAGCGACCTCAGACGTTCAACAGCTCGCCGGCGCCATCGTCCAGCAGCAGCTTCGCCACGCGCTGGCCCAGGCCTTCCGGGTCGCTGGCCGGACCCACGGCCTCGGCGCGCACCGCACGGCCGTCACTGGCGCTGCCGACCAGGCCCTGCAGGTGCAGGTCATCCCCCTGCCACTGCGCGATGGCCGCCACCGGCACGTGGCAACTGCCATGCAACGCACGATTCATCGCCCGCTCGGCTTCCACGCAGGCACGCGTAGCCGCATCGTCCAGGCCGGCGAACAGCGCCATCAGGCGCGCATTGCCTCCATCACACTCCACCGCCACCGCGCCCTGCGCCGGGGCCGGCAGCCACTGCGGCGGCTGCAGGCGCGCGACGATGCGTTCGCCCAGGCCCAGCCGTTCCAGCCCGGCCACCGCCAACACGATGGCGTCGTAGCCACCGTTGTCGAGCTTGGCCAGGCGGGTGTTGACGTTGCCGCGCAGGTCCAGCAGTTCCAGGTCCGGTCGCAGCGCGCGCAGCTGGGCCTGGCGGCGCAGTGACGACGTGCCGACCCGCGCACCGATCGGCAACGCGTCCAGCGAGGCATACAGGTTGGAAACAAAGCCATCGGCCGGATCGTGGCGGGTCAGCATCGCCGGCAGCGCGAATGGCGCGTCCAGTTCCATCGGCACGTCCTTCAACGAGTGCACCGCGCAGTCGGCCTCGCCACGCAGCATGGCCAGCTCCAGTTCCTTCAGGAACAGGCCCTTGCCACCGATGGCGGCCAGCGAGCGGTCGAGCACTTCGTCACCGCGGGTGCTCATCGGCACCAGTTCCACATGCAGGCCGGGGTGGGCCTGGCGCAGGCGGTCGGCGACGTGTTCGCTCTGCCAGAGGGCGAGCGGGCTCTTGCGGGTGGCGATGCGGACGGTTTCCATCCGGTCATTATCGCGCCTTCGGCGCGGATACGGCCAACGGCGGAGCCCCTCGTGGCTGGCGCGAACGGCTGGTTCATTGCGCTAGGCCGGGGGGGGGGGG
>NZ_JAWIRW010000037.1:0-3428 GCF_036319985.1 Stenotrophomonas sp. SMYL89
CGGGTCTGTAGCTCAGGTGGTTAGAGCGCACCCCTGATAAGGGTGAGGTCGGTAGTTCGAGTCTACCCAGACCCACCATTCTCTGAATGACGCATACATTCGATCTTTATACGCATCAGCACTGTGGCTGGTACGTGTTCTTTTAAAACTTGTGACGTAGCGAGCGTTTGAGATGTTCTATCAGACGTGTCGTGAGGCTAAGGCGAGAGACGCAAGTCTCTTTATTGATTGAGTCGTTATATTCGTATCCGGGCTTTGTACCCCCGGGTCACATGTATAACCCAAGGCAACTTGCGGTTATATGGTCAAGCGAATAAGCGCACACGGTGGATGCCTTGGCGGTCAGAGGCGATGAAGGACGTGGCAGCCTGCGAAAAGTATCGGGGAGCTGGCAACAAGCTTTGATCCGGTAATGTCCGAATGGGGAAACCCACCCGCTTGCGGGTATCCTGCAGTGAATACATAGCTGCTGGAAGCGAACCTGGTGAACTGAAATATCTAAGTAACCAGAGGAAAAGAAATCAACCGAGATTCCGTAAGTAGCGACGAGCGAACGCGGACTAGCCCTTAAGCTGGATTGGTTCTAGGAAAATGCTCTGGAAAGAGCAGCCATAGAAGGTGATAGCCCTGTATCTGAAAGGGCCATTCCAGTGAAGACGAGTAGGGCGGGGCACGTGAAACCCTGTCTGAACATGGGGGGACCATCCTCCAAGGCTAAATACTACTGACCGACCGATAGTGAACCAGTACCGTGAGGGAAAGGCGAAAAGAACCCCGGAGAGGGGAGTGAAATAGAACCTGAAACCGTGTGCGTACAAGCAGTAGGAGCTCCGCAAGGAGTGACTGCGTACCTTTTGTATAATGGGTCAGCGACTTACTGTTCGTGGCAAGCTTAACCGTATAGGGGAGGCGAAGGGAAACCGAGTCTGATAAGGGCGCATAGTCGCGGGCAGTAGACCCGAAACCGGGTGATCTAGTCATGCCCAGGGTGAAGGTGCGGTAACACGCACTGGAGGCCCGAACCCACTCCCGTTGCAAAGGTAGGGGATGAGGTGTGATTAGGAGTGAAAAGCTAATCGAACCCGGAGATAGCTGGTTCTCCTCGAAAGCTATTTAGGTAGCGCCTCATATGTATCCTCTCGGGGGTAGAGCACTGTTATGGCTAGGGGGTCATCGCGACTTACCAAACCATTGCAAACTCCGAATACCGAGACGGACTGTATGGGAGACACACGGCGGGTGCTAACGTCCGTCGTGAAAAGGGAAACAACCCAGACCCACAGCTAAGGTCCCAAATTTTGTGCTAAGTGGAAAACCATGTGGAAAGGCACAGACAGCCAGGAGGTTGGCTTAGAAGCAGCCACCCTTTAAAGAAAGCGTAATAGCTCACTGGTCGAGTCGGTCTGCGGGGAAGATTTAACGGGGCTAAGCACAGAACCGAAGCTTGGGGTGCATAACTTTGTTATGCGCGGTAGAGGAGCGTTCCGTAAGCCGTTGAAGGTGGATTGAGAAGTCTGCTGGAGGTATCGGAAGTGCGAATGCTGACATGAGTAACGATAATGCGGGTGAAAAACCCGCACGCCGAAAGCCCAAGGTTTCCTTGCGCAACGTTAATCGGCGCAGGGTGAGTCGGCCCCTAAGGCGAGGACGAAAGTCGTAGTCGATGGGAAGCAGGTTAATATTCCTGCACCTCGCGTAAGTGCGATGGAGGGACGGAGAAGGTTAGGTGTACCAGGCGTTGGTTGTCCTGGGGAAAGGCGGTAGGTTTGGATCTTTGGCAAATCCGGGATCCTTTAAGACCGAGCACCGAGACGAGCCTTTATGGCGAAGTCACTGATACCACGCTTCCAGGAAAAGCTCCTAAGCTTCAGCTTACGCAGACCGTACCGTAAACCGACACAGGTGGGTAGGATGAGAATTCTCAGGCGCTTGAGAGAACTCGGGTGAAGGAACTAGGCAACATGGCACCGTAACTTCGGGAGAAGGTGCACCCTTTTTGGTGGCTCGTGCGAGCTATAGCTGAAGAGGGTCGCAGTAACCAGGCCGCTGCGACTGTTTATCAAAAACACAGCACTCTGCAAACACGAAAGTGGACGTATAGGGTGTGACGCCTGCCCGGTGCTGGAAGGTTAATTGATGGGGTCAGCCGCAAGGCGAAGCTCTTGATCGAAGCCCCAGTAAACGGCGGCCGTAACTATAACGGTCCTAAGGTAGCGAAATTCCTTGTCGGGTAAGTTCCGACCTGCACGAATGGCGTAACGACAGCGGCGCTGTCTCCACCCGAGACTCAGTGAAATTGAAATCGCTGTGAAGATGCAGCGTTCCCGTGGCAAGACGGAAAGACCCCGTGAACCTTTACTATAGCTTTACACTGAACGTTGAGTTCGTCTGTGTAGGATAGGTGGGAGGCTATGAAACTGTGGCGCTAGCTGCAGCGGAGCCATCCTTGAAATACCACCCTGTCGTGCTTGACGTTCTAACCTGGGCCCATTATCTGGGTCGGGGACCGTGTATGGTGGGTAGTTTGACTGGGGCGGTCTCCTCCTAAAGAGTAACGGAGGAGCTCGAAGGTACGCTCAGCGCGGTCGGACATCGCGCACTGTGTGCAAAGGCATAAGCGTGCTTGACTGCAAGATCGACGGATCAAGCAGGTAGGAAACTAGGACTTAGTGATCCGGTGGTTCTGTATGGAAGGGCCATCGCTCAACGGATAAAAGGTACTCCGGGGATAACAGGCTGATACCGCCCAAGAGTTCATATCGACGGCGGTGTTTGGCACCTCGATGTCGGCTCATCACATCCTGGGGCTGTAGTCGGTCCCAAGGGTATGGCTGTTCGCCATTTAAAGTGGTACGCGAGCTGGGTTCAGAACGTCGTGAGACAGTTCGGTCCCTATCTGCCATGGGCGTTGGAGATTTGAGAGGGGCTGCTCCTAGTACGAGAGGACCGGAGTGGACGAACCTCTGGTGTTCCGGTTGTCACGCCAGTGGCATTGCCGGGTAGCTATGTTCGGAAGCGATAACCGCTGAAAGCATCTAAGCGGGAAGCGCGCCTCAAGATGAGATCTCCCGGGGCACAAGCCCCCTGAAGGAACCATGTAGACTACGTGGTTGATAGGTCAGGTGTGTAAGTACAGCAATGTATTGAGCTAACTGATACTAATGATCCGTGCGGCTTGACCATATAACCTCAAGTTGCCTTGGCTTTACGACAACGTCGTAAGAGCATCCAAGTGCACGCTACGTCACAAGAACTATGCGAGGCTGGCGCCTTGTCCCCTAGGGACGAGTGCGACTCTCCAAAAGCCTCCCTGGTGAAATTAGCGCTGTGGAACCACCCGATCCCATCCCGAACTCGGAAGTGAAACGCAGCTGCGCCGATGGTAGTGTGGCTCAAGCCATGCGAGAGTAGGTCATCGCCAGGGTTTA
>NZ_JAWIRW010000038.1:0-2783 GCF_036319985.1 Stenotrophomonas sp. SMYL89
ACACTGTCGCCAGTGCTGCGCGAGCTCAAGGGCAACCCGGACCTGTTGGATCCAAAGGAAGGCATCGACCTGTACGCGCGGCTGGGCGAAACCGGCGCGGCCTCGCCGTTCGTGCAGTTGGTACTGGCCACGATGGCCGCTGCCGAATCGAAGCGGGCCAGCATGGTGGTGCCCATGCGCCGGCCGGACCAGGTGACCATGATCCAGGTGAGCCCTTCGGACGATGAGATTCCGTCGTACCTGTTCAAGCCACGCTTGCTGCCGCAGACCTCGCAGGCTCCGGATGTGCCGGAACAGCAGCCTGCAGCGCCGCGCTACGTTGCGCCGACGTCGATGGACAAGGAAGCCGTTGCTGCGGACCGCAAGGCACTGGATGAGCTGTTGGGTGATAGCGGTCCCGAGGATATCTGAGCCACAACTGGAGGTACTCGATGACCCGTCCGACCTCTGAGCGTTGTATCGCCACCGGCCGTGTGGTGACCCAACCGGCCGGCACCGTGCAGAAGGTGATCCTGCCGATGCCCAAGCCGGCCATCGTCATCCTCGTGCACGGGGTCAATGACGTAGGCGAGGCCTACGTGGAGCAGGAGACCGGCATCTGCCTGGGAATGAGTGAACGGTTGGACCGCACCGGGCGCCAGGAGTCGCTGTTGAGCGGTGCGTACTACCGGGTGCCGGACTGTGCCGATCGTGATGCTCCGGATCCGGACGCGGTGTACTTCCGGCGCTCGCACACCCAGGCGCGGTTCGCCCCCAAGGGCGTGGAAGCGCAGGAGCCACGCAGCGTGGTGATTCCGTTCTACTGGGGGTTCCGGGAGGAGGAGGGCTATCACCGCGACAGATCTGGCAAGTTACGGCCCAACGTGAAGCGCGATGCGCCCCACGGCGAGTACCTCGACCGCCACGGCAACCGCCTGGACAAGGACAGCGCCAAGAACGGTGGGCCCTTCGCCAATGCCACCAGCTGCATTCCGGACATGTGGGCCGACGGCTTCTCTGGGCGCATCGCCAAGGTGCTGCCCAGCAACCCGGTTGGCGGCACCGCCACCCGGCCACTGCTGAAGGCGCGCTCGCGCCACTACATGGTGCTGGCGGCGCAGCGGCTGGCGATGCTGGTACGCATGATCCGCAGGAAGAACCCGGATGACACGATCAACGTGGTCGGGCACAGCCAAGGGTGTCTTGTGAGCCTGCTGGCCAATGCGTTCCTCAAGGACAGCGGTGATCGTCCCGTGGACACGCTGGTGATGAATCATCCGCCCTACGGCCTGGGGGAGAGCTTCCTGGACGGCCTTGAAACCGGCGATGACCAGCAGACCGTGGAGGCTCGGGTGAAGACGCTGCAGTCCATCGTCGGCTTCATGACGGGTACGTCGCATGCGGCATCGGCCTTTTCCGCACTGGCCGATGCCCCCCGCGGCAAGGTGGTGGGCCGCGGCTGGGGACCGCAGCAGGCACAGCGTGCCTCCATAAGCGCGGGCAGCAGCGCGTTCAACGAGCGCGACAACCGCGGCAAGGTGTACCTGTACTTCTGTCCGGATGACCAGACCGTGGCCCTGCAGACCGTGCAGGGTATTGGCTGGGCAGGTGTACCTGAGCACGTGAAGGCGCTTACGACCGATGGCATGCAGCGCTGGACAGCAGCAAAAACCTATGACCGTACGCTGCAGAGCAGTGACTTCGAGCAGCGGATTCCCATGCTGTCCCCGTTGGGGGATCGCTTCAAGCAACGTTGCTTCACCAAGCGCATCCGCGACGGCAAGGCACTGAAGGTGGGCCTGCCACCGCATGAGTACGTACTGGAGCTTTGGCACGAGTGGACATGGTCAGGTACCACGATGGGGATCAAGGACAAGATCGGCCGCGGCGGCTTCAGCACGGGTCAGACGGTGCGTGTTACCGGCGAAGCACTGACTCCACCGGTGACACCTCAACTGGGCGGTGACATGGACGCCATTTCACCGATCGATGCGTCCATCGCAATGACGCAGGACGAGGGGCGGCTGTTGCCGTGGGAGATGTTCCCTCGGCCTGTGCACAGCACCAGCACATATGAAGTGCGAAGCATTGGCTTGATTCCCGCTGAAGCGATGCCTGACCTCGAACGCGCATGGAATGAAGGCAAGGCAACGGTGGACAAGGCAAAAGTGGTGTATGCACGCCATCTGGGCGGCGGCCGGGTCGAGATCCGCAGGAAGGAGACCCCGGCAGAGGTCAAACGCCGCTGGATGGACACCACCGACAGCGAAGACAACCGCAAGTCGTTCCACTCGAGCATCGTGGCCAACGCGATGCACAGCCAGAAGGTGACCGCCTATGACCTGTCGATCGGGCAGGCCAGGACGATCGACGACCGGACGTACTACCTGTATCTGTGCCTGGTGGCTGATTGGAGGACGCCGTGGGATAAGCCGGCGGACATCGCAGTGACTTCCGACCGAATAGAAGTTGACAAGGCAGTTCAAGTCTACAGATCAGAATCTGGCGATTTCCCGCTGATCAATGAAACGCTCAGGTATAGAAACACAGGAGTTCTGCCCGAGTGTGCGAGATGCGACCTTCCAAGTCTGGTCTGGACGCAGACGGCCGCTGATCGAAAGAGCTACCAGCCCGTGCGACAGGGCGCAGGCGCATGAGGAGGCCCTGTCTCCTGATACTGCTCTGTTTTCTTCTGCCAGCTTGCGAGCAGAAGAGTGCCCTGGAAAAGGCGTGGCCAGTAGACCCTGCCACGTTTGAAGAGGCTTTACGTCCGCCCCGTACCTATGACCCGGCCGTCCTCCCCA
>NZ_JAWIRW010000040.1:0-1428 GCF_036319985.1 Stenotrophomonas sp. SMYL89
TGAAGTGACCCCCGGGAGTTGGACGCCAGATCCAACCCCGAGGGATACATGAACAGATACGACGCGCGTTTCAAACTGCAGGTCGCCAAAGAGGCCTGCAAGACCTCCACATCGGTCAAAGCCGTTGCTCGTCGCCACAGCCTGGAGTTCTCCACGGTCAGACGCTGGGTGGCGACCTATCGGCTGCACGGTTGGCGCGGGTTTCACCGCCAGGCCCGGTCCTATGACCTCGCGTTCAAGCTGGCTGTCCTGGAGAAGATGAGCCAGGACGGCATGTCCGGGCGCGAGGCCACCACCTACTTTCAGATTGGTGATGCCGGCGCAGTGGGGCAGTGGCGGCGCCTGTATGCTCAGGGCGGTGCCCAAGCGTTGGCACCGCCCCTGCCGCCGCCCCGAAAGCCGATGAAAAAGACCCGTTCGTCCAAGCCACCTGAGGATATGAGCCGCGATGAGCTGCTCAAGGAAGTCGCCTATCTGCGCGCGGAGACCGACTACCTAAAAAAACTCGATGCCTTGATCCGGGAAGAGCAGGCGGCGCAAGACGCAAAGCGCAAGCCATCCAAGGATTGAGGCAGGTTCATACGCTGTCGCTTCTGCTCGAAGCGGCAGGGCTGTCGCGCAGTACGTTCTATTACCAGAACCATGTCCTGGCCCATCCGGATCAGGACGAGGCAGACCTGCGTGAGCGTATCCGTGCAATCTACGATCAGAGCCAAGGGCGCTATGGCTATCGCACGGTGACGCTGGAACTGGCCAATCAGGGCCATCGGACCAATCACAAGCGGGTACAGCGCCTGATGGGGGAGATGGGCCTGAAATCGCGCGTGCGCGTCAAGCGCTATCGGGCCTTCAAGGGGGCGGCCAATATTGTGGTTGGCAACGATCTCAATCGTGAGTTCCAGGCCGAGCGACCCAATCAGAAGTGGGTGACCGACGTCACCGAGTTCAAGGTGCAGGGCATGAAGCTGTACCTGTCGCCGATCATGGACCTCTACAACGGTGAAATCGTGGCTTATCAGATCAAGCGCCAGCCCGTGTTCGATCTGGTGGGTCAGATGCTGGAGGAGGCCATCAGCAAGCTTTCCCCGGATGAGCGCCCCATGATCCATTCTGACCAGGGCTGGCAGTACCAGCATGAAAACTACCGGCACATGCTGGAAAAGCACTCGTTGAAGCAAAGCATGTCCCGGCGTGGCAACTGTTTGGACAATGCGGCAATGGAGAGCTTTTTCGGGACGTTGAAGTCGGAGTTCTTCTATCTGAACAGCTTTGACAGCATCGAGAGTCTGGAGGCTGGGCTGGTGGAATACATCCAGTACTACAACGAAGAGCGCATCAAACTGAAACTGAAAGGTCTGAGCCCGGTAAAGTACCGGGAGCAGGCCCAATCGGCCGCCTGACCCCGTCCAAGTCTCGGGGGGCACTTCA
>NZ_JAWIRW010000041.1:0-1088 GCF_036319985.1 Stenotrophomonas sp. SMYL89
AACGGCATCGTCGCCAAGCGCCTGTTCACCGAGGGCGGCATGGTCAAGGCCGGCGAGCCGCTGTACCAGATCGAGGACGCCAGCTACCGCGCCCAGGCCAACAGCGCCCGCGCCCAGCTGGCCCGTGCCGAAGCCACCGCCAACGCTGCCCGCCTCAGCGCCAAGCGCATCACCGAGCTGGCCAAGGTCGACGCGGTCAGCCAGCAGGATCTGGAAAACGCCGTGGCTGCGCAGAAGCAGGCCGAGGCTGATGTCGGTGCCGCCAAGGCGTCGCTGGATGCGGCCAACGTCACCCTGGGCTATGCCCGCATCGTCGCGCCGATCAGCGGTCGCATCGGCAAGTCCAGCGTCACCCAGGGTGCGCTGGTCAGCGCCGGCCAGGCCAATGCACTGGCCACCGTGCAGCAGCTGGACCCGATCTACGTCGACCTGACCCAGTCCTCGGCCGAGCTGCTGCAGCTGCGCCGCGAACTGGCCGCCGGCCGCCTGCAGGACAATCAGTCGCTGCCGGTCAGCATCCTGATGGAAGACGGCAGCACCTTCGAGCACAAGGGCACGCTGGAGTTCTCCGAAGTCAGCGTCGATCCGGCTACCGGCAGCTTCGGCCTGCGCGTGAAGGTGGACAACCCGGACGGCCTGCTGATGCCGGGCACCTATGTGCGCGCAGTGATCGGCGGCGGCGTGCGCAGCGATGCAGTGCTGGTGCCGATGCAGGGCATCGCCCGCGATCCGAAGGGCGACACCACCGCGATGGTGGTCGGCAAGGACAACAAGGTTGAGGTGCGCCCGGTCAAGGTCAGCCGCACGGTCGGTGACAAGTGGCTGGTCGAGGACGGTCTGAAGGCCGGCGACAAGGTCATCGTCGAAGGCCTGCAGAAGATCGGCCCCGGCATGCCGGTCAAAGCCACCGAGAAGGGCGCTGCCCCGGCCAAGCCGGCGGCGGCCGCCCAGCCTGCGGCCCCGGCCGGCGGCGCGAAGTAAGCGGAGAACCCCATGGCACGCTTTTTCATCGATCGACCCATCTTTGCATGGGTCATCGCCATCATCATCATGCTCGCCGGCGGCCTGGCCCTGTTCAAGCTGCCGGT
>NZ_JAWIRW010000042.1:0-712 GCF_036319985.1 Stenotrophomonas sp. SMYL89
CCGACTCAGGTGACGCGCAGGTTATCGCGCGTTACATCGCTAAGGAGGCCGACAATCTGCATGAGCATGTCGCCCGTTCACCTGCCCAGGAGCAGCTGCATGTGCTACTCCAGCAACGCGACAGCCTGGTCCGGAGCAAGGCGAAGTTGAATCTCTCGCTAGGCGCGGGAGCGTCGGAGTCGGCCATCTTTGGGCGCATCTTCGTTGGTCTGAAAGAGGCCATTGCCATGCTCGACCAACAGATTCAGCAACTGTGCCGCAGCGGTGAACAGCGCGACCTGTATCGGCGGATCATGACCATCCCGGGGATCGGACCGACGGTTGCGGCCTTCATCACCCATCACATCACGCGCTGGCCCTTGACCAGCTCAGACGCTTGGATTGCTTGCAGCGGTCTGGATCCGCGACCCAACGAATCCGGTGCGCGGATCGGCAGACGGCGCCTGTCCAAGCGTGGTAACGCCAGCCTGCGCCAGATCCTCTACATGGCGGCCATGGGCCTGACCCGATCCAAAGGCGGCAAAGCCCTTTATACGGCCATCCGCGAACGTGGCCACAGCAGTACCGCCAGCTTTAACATCCTGGCCAGAAAGCTGGCCAGGATCGCCTGGGGGGTCTTCAAAAGCGGTCGGGACTTTGACCCAGCCATGCTGAAAGTGGGTCAAGCCTGCTTCCAGCAGGCTTGACCGCGAACATAGGATCTCGGCTCTAC
>NZ_JAWIRW010000043.1:0-600 GCF_036319985.1 Stenotrophomonas sp. SMYL89
AAGCCACGCTTGCTGCCGCAGACCTCGCAGGCTCCGGATGTGCCGGAACAGCAGCCTGCAGCGCCGCGCTACGTTGCGCCGACGTCGATGGACAAGGAAGCCGTTGCTGCGGACCGCAAGGCACTGGCTGAGCTGCTGCGCGATGGTGGCGGCAATATCGAGGGCATCTAAGGGATGTGTGAGCGCTGTATCACCAAACGTATCCGCGAGGGTCAAGTCCTGAAGTTTGGGTTGTCGCCGCATGGCTGCTGGATGGATACCACCGACCGGGAAGACAACCGCAAGTCGTTCCACTCGAGCCACGATGATCCGCTTATCGCGCAGACCCTCCACTATCGCAATACCGGCATCCTGCCCGAGTGTGCGAAATGCGAGTTACCCACTCTGGTCTGGACGCAGACGGCCGGTGATCGAAAGAAATACCAGCCGGTGCGACAGGGCGTAGGCGCATGAGGAGGCCCTGTCTCCTGATGCTGCTCTGTTTTCTTCTGCCAGCTTGCGAGCAGAAGAGTGCCCTGGAAAAGGCGTGGCCAGTAGACCCTGCCACGTTTGAAGAGGCTTTACGTCCGCCCCGTACCTATGACCCGGCCGTCCTCCCCA